>NZ_PJBE01000011.1 GCF_002836205.1 Shewanella sp. Choline-02u-19 | reverse complement strand
AGTATTGTTACGTTGCTGAATTGCCGGAACGACAGAATGCAGGGGGCAGTAGCATCGGCATAAGCGTGTTGTGGCCGATATTATCCAGGCGCCACTCTTTCTAGGATTGGTCTCGAAAGAGTGAACAGCCCATTGCTAACGCAATGGGCTTTTTTACGTCTGCGATTTGAGTGTTTTTAAGTCCGCTGATTTCAATCGCAATACTTTCGAAGTTTAGATAGTAGGCCTTATCATCGTGCTAATAATGTGAATTTCGCCAGCTAATCTATTTAGTGGTATTACTGCTAAATTCTAGATGTATTTATAGATGTTCAGTACTCTTTACTGCCATTTGATGTTTAAAATTTGGCGATCTCAAGCTGGTCGAACTGACTCTTAACTCACCGCGTAAACCCATGTTCACGTCAATAAAATTAATTAATTACAATTGGTTATTGCTATTACTGCTGAGCTCTCCTAGTTTAACTGCAATTAAATGCTGGGGATTGTGCTATGAAGCTAGAAATGATTTGTACAGGTGAAGAAGTATTGGCGGGTCAGATCGTTGATACGAATGCGGCATGGTTTGCTAATACTCTGATGGAGCACGGTGTAGAGTGCCAGCGTCGGATCACAGTTGGTGATCGGCTCGAAGATCTTATCGCTGTTTTTAAGGAGCGCAGTACGGAAGCTGATGTCATTGTTGTCAATGGTGGCTTAGGCCCTACAAGTGACGACTTATCCTCTGAGGCAATGGCATTAGCTAAAGGTGAACCTTTGGTTGAGAATGCTCTTTGGCGTGCTCGCTTAGAGGACTGGTTTACTCGTAACGGTCGAGTGATGGCGGAGAGTAATCTTAAACAAGCATTATTACCTGAATCTGCAATTATGATAGATAACCCGGTCGGCACCGCATGCGGCTTTGCTGTAAAGCTTAACCGAGCTTGGTTGTTTTTCACTCCGGGAGTGCCGTTTGAATTTAAACAGATGGTAAAAGAGCAGTTTGTACCGTTTATTAAAGAAAGATTCGAAATTGCGGGAGATATTTCACTGCGTAAGTATTTAACGCTTGGGCAAGGGGAGTCATCTTTAGCTGATGCACTTGAATCTATTGTATTACCAGAGGGGATAACGATCGGTTATCGAACCTCTATGCCACATATCGAAATAAAACTATTTGCGCGTGGTAAGTTGGCGATCGGTGAGATCGATAAGATTGAGGCTCAAATACGATTTTTACTTGGAACGGCGATAGTTGCTGATAATAAAAAGAGCTTAGCCGAAGAGATCCATAGGCTGTTAGTTAGTTCAGAAAGTAGCCTAAGTGTTGCAGAGTCATGCACTGGAGGTATGATTGCGAGCCAGTTAGTTGCATTTGCGGGTAGCTCATCTTATTTTCATCAAGGCTTAGTGACCTATAGTAATGAATCTAAAGTGCGAGTGTTAGGGGTAAAAGCCGAAACGTTAGATGATCATGGAGCGGTGTCTATTGCAACCGTAGAGGAGATGGCTAAAGGAGCAAGGGGCATTTTAGGCAGTGATTATGCATTGGCTACTAGTGGTATTGCTGGCCCTACTGGTGGCACAGAGGACAAACCCGTTGGAACAGTTGCTATAGCCTTGGCGACTAAAGGGGGGGTTTATAGCCAGATGATCAAATTACCGAGACGTTCGCGTGATTTGGTTCGTAGCTTAAGCACCGCCGTTGCATTTGATATGCTTCGTAGAGAGTTACTGGGTGAGGCCGTGATTGTGGATTATGGCTCAATTACTAGATTTAAAAAATAGCAAAAAGGGCAATAATGAATCATTCATTACTGCCCTAATTGAAATCTAGTCGTCAAACACTAACACAAGCTTGCCTGGTTGAACCTCAATGCGCTTGGTCATTTCAGCTATAAGAGCCTGATTTGATTCTTGTGTATCGAGTACATATACAGGCTGAGTTTCTAAGAACTGAGTCAGGAACCCCATTAGCTGTGGTGCTATTGAGCCTATCGCTTTCTCAATATCCTTAGGTTGTGACTCTACTTTTACCAAATTAAGGTTACGTAGATAAACACTATGATTGCTAGCATCGTACCAAGGTTGCGCTTCAAACTTCGCCGTTAGGTCAGCACTAATGGGAAGTAAAGGATTGCGTACTTTGATTCGAGTTGAAGCTGTTACTGCCATCGTATCGGGCTTTTCGCCTAAAGTGACCTCTATATTGTTAACTTTAAGTTCTATACCGAAAATTTGATTACCTTGCTTGATTTCAAAGTGCATCTCGTCACTGAGATAGCCTTCTAATTCAGTTTCGGTAATGCTGTATTGACTGACGCAGCCAGTCAATACCAGCAATAAGCTACTTAGAGCTATCTTGATAAATTTCATTAGCCAGTGTTTCTCATTCCTGCTGCCACACCTGCAATCGTTAACATGAGTGCCAGTTCGACATTAGCAGACGTTTTTTCCTCTCGGCGAGTACGGGCTAAAAGTTCTGCCTGAAGGAAGTTGAGTGGATCAATGTAGGGGTTTCTCAACTCTACCGATTCTCTACTCCAAGGAGTATGTGCCATTAAGCTTTCTGATTGAGTTAGCTCTAGTACTGCATCTATGCCAATGGCGAGACGTTCACGTAATTGGACTCCTAAATGATGCAGCTCTTTAGGTACTAAGCTAGTTTCATAGTACTTTGCTAAGTTGGGCTCGGCTTTTGCGTAAACCATTTCAAGCATGGATATACGGGTTTTAAAGAAAGGCCAGTGTTGCTCCATCTCCTGTAATAATGGCAGTTCGCCCCTTAGTGAGGCTGCTTGCAATGCTTCTCCTGCACCTAGCCAAGCGGGTAGCATTAAGCGGTTTTGAGACCAAGCAAAGATCCATGGAATAGCACGTAAACTCTCTATGCCACCATCAACTCTGCGCTTGGCAGGTCGACTGCCCAAAGGTAGTTTTCCTAACTCGACTTCTGGTGTTGCTGCGCGGAAGTATGAGACAAAGTCCGGTTCTTCTCTAACGATGGCGCGATAAGCAAGTACTGATTCGTCAGCTAGTTGCTCCATAGCTCTGCGCCATTCGGGTTTGGGCTCTGGTGGCGGAAGTAAAGTCGCCTCCATTACCGCAGAGGTGTACAAAGCAAGGCTTTGTACTGCCAACTTAGGTAGGCCGAATTTGAAGCGGATCATCTCGCCTTGCTCTGTGACTCGAATACGCCCATCAACAGATCCAGGAGGTTGAGACAAAATAGCCTCATGCGCAGGTCCACCTCCGCGGCCAATAGTGCCGCCACGTCCATGGAATAGTGTTAGTTTTATATCTGCATCTTGGCTCACTTCGACGAGTTTCTCTTGTGCGCTATATTGTGCCCATGCTGCAGCCATGACACCTGCATCTTTTGCTGAGTCAGAATAGCCAATCATGACCTCTTGCGTGCCTTTAGTGTATCCACGATACCAATCTATGCTAAAGAGAGACGACATACATTGAGAGGCATTGTTTAAATCATCTAATGTTTCGAATAGTGGCACTACTCGCATTGGATGAGGGCAACCAGTTTCTTTCAGTAATAATAATACGGTCAAAACATCAGAAGGCTGGCTGGCCATTGAAATAACATAAGAACCCATGGCTCGTGCAGGTTGAGTGGCAATTAAGCGGCAGGTTCTCAATACTTCCGCAACGTCATCTGACCCTTGCCATGTCACAGGGATTAATGGGCGCTTGCTAGTGAGCTCTCTGAGTAAGAAAGATTGTTTTTCATCTTCTCCCCAGTGCGCATAATCTCCCATGCCTAAATATCGAGTCAATTCTGCAATGACATCGGCATGACGCTGCGCATCTTGACGGATATCAAGTCTTAGCATGTGGATGCCAAAGCAAGCAATGCGACGCAACATATCAAGTAATAAGCCGTTGGCTATCAGACTCATACCACGATCACTCAAGCTCCTGTAAAGCATCATCAGTGGATCTTTAAGATCTTTTTCTTCCCAGATAATGTCGTTTAAATCGACTTCAGGCTGATGACCTTCAAGTCTGGCATTGAGATAATCGATGGTTTTTCTTAGCTTTTGTTGGAGGCCTTTTAATACGTCACGATAGGGTTCGTTACTGTTGTTGGTGTAAGCAAGAAGCTCGTCATTTGCACCTTCCATCGACAGATCATTGACGAGTAATACAACATCTTTAAGGTAAAGTCTGGCTGCAGTGTGACGATTTCTATCCAATACTTCTTGAGTGACCACAGAGGTTACAAATGGATTGCCATCACGATCGCCGCCCATCCAACTGGAGAATCTCACTGGCGCAATATCAATCGGCAGTTGGGTATTAGTACGCTCTTCCACCTGTTGGTTTAATTGTCTTAGAAAATCAGGGATGGCTTGCCACAAAGAGACTTCAATCGTGCTTAGGCCCCAACGTGCTTCATCAACAGGCGTTGGACGCTCGTTACGGATCTCATTGGTATGCCAAATTTGTGCGATAAGCTGACGTAAGCGTAGATGGTGCTGTTTCTTCTCTTGTTCAGTTAATTGCGGGTTTTCTAACGCGGCGAGCGAATCAACGACTGCGGAATATTTTTGGATTAATGTACGTCGCGAAATTTCCGTTGGATGCGCGGTCAACACTAAATCGATATCAAGCGTTTTTAGGCAGTTGAGCATTTTTTCTTGATCGATATTGCCACCTAACATTCTCCCAAGAAGCTGCTCTACAGGGTCTGGAACACATACTAGCTCATCGCAATTACGGCTAATGGTGTGGAATTGCTCGGCAATATTGGCTAGGTTTAGAAATTGATTAAAAGCTTTGGCAAATGGCACTAGCTCATCGTCATTCAATGAGGACAGCAAAGTGAGCATCTCTTCGCGGGCGGCATCATTACCCTGACGTGAACTTTTAGAGAGATGGCGGATCTGTTCGATTTTGTCTAGAAAAGTGTCATCGAGATCAGTACGAATTGTGTCGCCTAAAATCTGTCCTAAGGTACCAACGTTTGACCTTAACGATGCATACATATCAACCATACGTGCTCCATATTAGTAAGCTAATCGATCACAATACCTAGCGGCTGTACACTAGGCAATGATCTAGTTTGGGTTATTGCGCCTGAATGTGCTCTAACTCACCTTTCAATTCATTAATTATGACGCTCAGAATAAGTTTGGACTAAATATTGGCCTCGACAGCATGAGTTATTTTATACAGGCATGATATATCAGCTCTTTTATTAGCTGTTTAGTACGATTGATATAGTGCAGGTCAAGATACTCATCTGGCTGATGAGCTTGCTCAATACTGCCAGGACCGAGTACTAGTGTCTGACAACCCAATTGACGTATATAGGGTGCTTCAGTTGCGTAGTTGACGACTTCAGGCTCATTTTTGGATATTTGTGCAACGAGCTTGCTCCAACTACTGTCTTTATTCTCTGCAAACGGCTCCGAACCTGGATATAAAGGGGCGACACTTATGCTGCCAGGATATTGGCTAGCGACAGGCTCTAAGTAGTTAGTTACCATCAGCTCCAGATCTTCAAGTGCGAGCCCCGGTATCGGGCGGAGATCAATATGTAGATCACAGCAGCCACAAATTCTATTGGCGGCATCGCCACCGTGAATGTGACCAAAGTTCATTGTAGGGTAGGGTACGCTAAAGGCATTCTCGCGGTAGTTGTCGGCTAAATGTTGCTTAAGTTTGAGCAGTTGTCCGGTGACTAAATGCATGACCTCTATGGCATTGAGTCCTTTAGCGGGATCTGATGAATGACCACTTCGCCCCGTAACCTGTATACCTTGCGTAAAGTGCCCTTTATGCATATAGACGGGCTTAAGGCTAGTAGGCTCACCAATAATGGCGTAATCAGGGCTGATAGACTTAGCTGCTGCAAAGGCTTTTGCACCATTCATGGTGGTTTCTTCATCGGCGCTAGCGAGTATGTGTAATGGGCGTTTGAACTGGTCCATTGGCAATTCTTTTAAGGCTTCTAACACTAAAGCAAAAAAACCTTTCATATCGCAAGTTCCCAAGCCATACCAACGGTCATTTTTTTCGACCAATTGGAAAGGGTCTTGACTCCAACGGCCCTCATCAAATGGAACTGTATCGGTATGCCCCGCCAGTAATAACCCACCTTTTCCGCTGCCAAAAGAGGCGACGAAATTATGTTTATTACGGGTGTCGGGAACTGGTTGAGCTTGGCAGTTCATGCCTAAATCGGTAAACCAACTATGCAATAGCGCTATGACGGCTTTATTGCTCATGTCATGTTGTGCTTCTAATGCACTGATTGAAGGTGCCGCGATTAACTGAGTGAAGCTACTCTTTATGTCTGGTAATTTTTTCATTAAAAATACTCAAATATATATTCAAATATATTGCATAATTAGTTTTGTGTGGTAGTCTATCAAACAGCTAAGATAAGTACCATGTTTTGATGACCTATAAATGAGAGTATATATGTTTAACCTAGTTCAATTATTAATTATTAAGGTCAGTAATACCCACTTCCTGCGACGATAATCTTGTCTTTATGGTGTTCAGCCAGGGCTTAAGTTGTGCCCATTCTTTTTTTCGTTTTGTCATCTAAATTCAAGATTAAGGTTTTAAACTCATAGACTATGAAAAATATAGCCATTATTGGTGCTAGCGGTTATACCGGCGCACAAATCACTTCTCTCATAAATGCTGAAGCGGACTTATCCATTCAAGGCCTTTATGTTTCTGAAAATAGCTTAGATAAAGGCAAGCCGCTTGCTGAGTTATACCCTACATATAGTCATATTAATCTTTGTTTAAGCCCGCTGACCGATGATGCTAAAGCAGCCATCATCGAACAGGCGGATGCGGTCGTATTAGCGACCGATCATGTCGTGAGCTTGCACCTCGCCGCTTGGTTTTATCAAAGGGGACTAGTCGTCTTTGATTTAAGTGGCGCATACCGTTTCGAAGAGTTAGAACAGTATCCTAAGTGGTATGGTTTTACTCATGAATACCCACAAGTCCTCGCTGATGCTGTTTATGGTCTCGCAGAGTGGAACGCGGAGAAAATTGCTAGCAGTAAAATGATTGCGGTACCGGGTTGTTATCCGACAGCCTCGCTTACGGCACTTAAGCCGCTATCACACTTGCTTACTGACGTATTACCGGTGATTAATGCTGTCAGTGGCGTAACTGGGGCGGGCAGAAAAGCGCAGCTTCATACTAGTTTTTGTGAAGTCAGCTTAATGGCATACAGCGTACTCGGTCATAGGCATCAACCTGAGATAGCAACTCAGCTAGGACAGGAAGTTATCTTTACTCCTCATTTAGGCAATTTTAAAAGAGGGATCCTCGCCACTATTACGGTGAAGTTAGCGGAAGGTACGACAAGCAAGGACATAGAAGTAGCCTATCAGTGCTATGACAATACGTCACTGGTGACGGTAAAGCAGAATCAATTTCCCAAGATTGACGATGTAGTGCAAACACCAAATTGCCTTATCGGTTGGAAGTACGATGTAGAGACAAATTACTTGGTGGTATCAAGCGCAATTGATAACTTAATGAAAGGTGCTGCTAGTCAAGCGCTGCAATGCATAAAGATTCACTTTAACCAATTGTTAAAATAACAGGCTTGGAAACAGATATGGCAACGTTAAATACTGATATGAATGCAAAAACCAAACCTGTAATGGTGCTTAAAGTGGGTGGTGCATTGTTGCAGTGCGAAATGGGCATGGCGCGTCTAATGGAGACCGCTGCAAAAATCATTGCTAATGGTCAAGCGCTTATTATGGTGCATGGCGGAGGCTGCTTAGTGGATGAGCAACTCAAAGCAAACAATATGGTGACGGAAAAATTGGACGGACTCAGAGTCACGCCAGCTGAACAAGTGCCCATTATTGTTGGTGCGCTGGCTGGAACCTCAAATAAAATACTGCAAGCCGCGGCCATTAAGGCGGGCATTACCAGTTTAGGCATGAGCCTTGCTGATGCCGATATGATGACAGCAAGCATTAAAGATCCACGACTCGGACTTGTCGGCGAAGTCGAACCAAAGGATGCGAGCTATCTTGAGTTTGTGCTAGCTAAAGGTTGGATGCCAATTGTTAGCTCTATCGCAATTAGTGCACAAGGCGAAATGCTTAATGTTAATGCCGATCAAGCCGCCACGGCTTTGGCTAAATTAGTCGCTGGAAATTTGGTGTTGCTGTCTGATGTATCGGGTGTACTCGATGGTAAAGGGCAATTGATTAACAGTTTGAATCGAGCAGAGGTTGCCGCATTAACTAAGATTGGTGTGATAGACAAGGGTATGAAAGTTAAAGTCGAAGCAGCATTAGATGTTGCAGAATCGATGGGACAAACGGTGCAAATTGCCTCTTGGCGTCATGCAGAACAACTTATTGCATTAAGCAACGGTGAAACCGTTGGCACACAGATTCAACCATAGGAGAGCGATTTCATGGACCATTTATTATCAATTAAAGATTTATCACAGCAGCAACTTTTGGATCTGTTAGCGCTGGCTAAAGCCATTAAGGCTAACCCTGCTGATTATAGAAAAGCATTAGACGGCAAGAGTGTTGTCATGTTGTTCGAGAAGCCTTCATTAAGAACGCGTGTCAGTTTTGATATTGGTATTAATAAGTTAGGGGGCCATTGCTTATACCTTGATCAGCAAAATGGGGCTCTCGGAAAACGTGAACCTGTATCAGATTTTGCAGCAAACATATCTTGCTGGGCAGATGCAATTGTAGCGCGCACATTTTTGCATTCAACAATAGAGCAGTTAGCAGAACATGGTTCAGTGCCGGTCATTAATGCGCTTTCTGATCTTTACCATCCGTGTCAGGGCTTAGCGGACTTTCTAACTTTGTCTGAGCAATATGAAGATGTCAGTAAAGTGAGATTAGCCTATGTTGGAGATGGCAACAATGTGACCCATTCATTGATGTTCGCAGCGGCTATTCTTGGGGCTCATCTCACCGTATTGTGTCCGCCGGGTCATTTCCCCGATGGCAAGGTTGTTTGCGAAGCGCAAGCGTTAGCCGAAAAACATGGCGGAACCTTAGTGCTAAGCTCTGATGTTGCGGCTATAGCGGGTCATGACGCTATTTATACCGATACATGGATCTCGATGGGTGACGGCGCCTCAATGGAAGAAATTGAAGCTAAGTTCAAACCTTATCAGGTGAATGCCGAGTTAATGGCAGCCGCTGGCGCTAAGCATTTCATGCATTGTTTGCCAGCCTACCGAGAAGTTGAAGCTACCGCTGACATTGTAGATGGCGCAGGCTCGCTGATATTGCAGCAAGCAGAAAATCGTATGCATGCACAAAATGCAGTGCTGGTGACCTTATTAGGTCAGTAACAACGAGTTAATTAATTTATATTTCGTTGAGTATTCGACGAGAAGATATCAAGTATTAGGAAGTAAATATGTCAATCGAAGCAAAGAAAACAGACGTTAAAAAAGTCGTTCTAGCGTATTCAGGTGGTCTCGACACTTCAGCCATTATTCCTTGGCTCAAAGAAACTTATGATAACTGTGAAATTATCGCCTTTTGCGCCGATGTGGGCCAAGGTGATGCAGAGCTTGAAGGTCTATATGAAAAGGCGATTAAATCGGGCGCATCAGAGTGCCATATCGTTGATTTAAAAGAAGAGCTGGTGGCTGACTATATCTATCCTACCATTGCGACTGGCGCTATTTACGAAGGAACCTATCTACTCGGTACCTCTATGGCGAGACCGATTATTGCCAAGGCTCAAGTCGAAGTCGCACGTAAAGTGGGTGCGGATGCGGTTTGTCATGGTTGTACGGGTAAAGGCAACGATCAGGTGCGGTTTGAAGGCTGTTTTGCTGCGCTAGCACCGGATCTTAAAGTCATCGCTCCTTGGCGTGAGTGGGAGATGGTGAGTCGTGAAGATCTGCTGGATTACCTTGCTGAGCGTAATATCGAAACGACATCGTCATTAGCTAAGATCTATAGCCGTGATGCTAATGCTTGGCATATTTCGCACGAAGGTGGTGAGCTAGAAGATCCATGGAACGAGCCAACTAAAGGTGTGTGGACGATGACGGTCGCGCCTGAAGATGCGCCTAATAAGCCTGAATATGTTGCATTAGAACTTGAGCAAGGCAAGATCACCAAAGTGAATGGTGAAGCACTTTCGCCTTACAAAGCACTCATGGTACTGAATGAATTGGCAGGCGCTCATGGTGTCGGCAGAATCGATATTACCGAGAATAGACTGGTCGGAATGAAATCTCGTGGTTGCTATGAAACCCCAGGTGGCACCGTGATGTTTGCTGCACTACGTGCAATTGAAGAGTTAGTGCTTGATAAAACGAGCCGCGAATGGCGTGAACAAGTTGGCGCGCAAATGGCGCACCTAGTCTATGACGGTCGTTGGTTTACCCCCCTCTGTGCATCATTGCTTGGAGCATCGAAGCCGTTAGCGGATCTCGTTAATGGTGAGGTTATTATTAAGCTCTACAAAGGCCAAGCAAGTGCAGTGAAAAAACGTTCGCCTAACAGCTTATACTCAGAAGAGTTTGCTACTTTTGGTGACGACGATGTTTATAACCAGAAAGATGCTGAAGGCTTTATCCGTTTGTATTCGCTTTCGAGCCGGATCAGAGCATTACACGGTCATAATAAGTAGAGTCAAAACTGACTACTCACTAAATTCAACATTATCGTGGCGGACAGATTGTCCGCCCAGCATCTAAGAGGAAGCCAAAATGGCATTATGGGGCGGCAGATTTAGCCAAGAGAGCAGCGCACTGTTCAAACTTTTTAACGACTCTTTGCCTGTGGACTTCCGACTTATAGAGCAAGATATTCAAGGCTCTATCGCATGGGCCAGTGCTATTACTCAGGTGGGGATTTTAACCTCTGATGAGTGTACACAATTACATGCTGCGCTCAATGAGCTTCTGGTCGAAACATCAGCGAGTCCAGAGCTGATTATTGCCTCTGGCGCTGAAGATATTCATAGTTTTGTCGAGCAATCGCTTATCGCTAAAGTGGGTGACTTAGGTAAAAAGTTGCATACTGGACGTTCACGTAACGATCAGGTCGCTACCGATCTTAAGCTTTGGTGTAAGAAAGAGGGCCAACAACAACTTGTGCTACTTGCGAAACTTAGATCGGCGCTTATTGCACTCGCGGAGCGTGAAATTGAATCTGTCATGCCAGGTTATACTCATTTACAAAGAGCGCAGCCAGTGTTATTCGGTCATTGGTGCCTCGCCTATGTTGAAATGTTCGAACGTGATATAAGCCGCTTAGAAGATGCATTAAAGCGTGCCGATACTTGTCCATTAGGGACGGGTGCTTTGGCGGGGACCGCTTATCCAATGGATAGAGTTAAACTTGCCGAGTCATTAGGCTTCGCAGGACCAACGCTTAATAGCCTCGATACGGTATCTGATAGAGATCATGTGATTGAGATTTGTAGTGATGCGTCAATTAGTATGATGCACTTGAGCCGTATGGCTGAAGATTTAATCTTCTTTAACAGTGGAGAAGCGGGCTTTATCGAATTAGATGATGAAGTTACCTCTGGTTCTTCATTGATGCCGCAGAAGAAAAATCCCGATGCACTTGAGCTTATTAGAGGCAAGACTGGTCGGGTTTATGGCAGCCTAGTAGGTATTCTTACTACGATGAAGGCGCTACCACTGGCATACAACAAAGATATGCAAGAGGACAAAGAAGGACTATTTGATGTGATGGATAGCTGGGCTATCTGTCTCGAAATGGCAGCCTTGGTGCTAAGTGGTTTACAAGTTAATCGTGAAAGAACATTGATAGCCGCGCAACAAGGTTATGCTAACTCCACTGAATTAGCCGATTACCTTGTGGCGAAAGGGATGCCGTTTAGAGAGGCACATCATGTGGTAGGTGAAGCCGTTGTTAATGCCATGGCCAAGCAAACACCGCTTGAAGAACTGCCATTAGAGGAGCTGCAAAGTTTCAGTGCTATCATCGAAGCTGATGTTTATGAGTGCTTAACGATTGAGTCGTGCTTGACAAAGCGTGAAGCGCTGGGTGGAACATCACTGATTCAGGTAAAGTCTGCATTAGCGGTAAAACAGTCGAGCCAATGATCACTTAACTCGAATTTAGGTGGTCTAAATTGATGATAAAAAAGGTGGCTATTTCTTATCGAAATAGCCGCCTTTTTATTGTGCAACAGCGTTATTGAAACAGATCTTCTTCCTCTGACTTATCGATAAAGATATCACTGTTGTCTACCTCTTGTTCTGTGGCATATTCTGTTGGTTCGGTACCCGCAATAAAATACTCAAACTTGCTGGTGTAATCAGTTTTACGCGTCAGCTTGCCAGTGGCTAAATCGATACGAGCTGAGACAATGCCCTCTGGTGGCGTCGTTGGCAGCACAGGCGTCCCCGCTAAGGCATCTTTCATAAACTCATTCCAAGCCGGTCCCGCCGTTTTGGCACCTGCTTCGGCGAGTGATATTTGATTTTTTGCGCCGTTCGCATTCCAGCTAGTGCGACCTAACTCTTGACCATGGTCATCAAAGCCTACCCACACAGTGGTCGCCAGTGTAGGGTTATAGCCACTGAACCAAGTATCGCGAGATTCGTTGGTTGTACCCGTCTTACCCGCAATATCACGGCGATTAACCACTCTTGATGCGCGCCAAGCCGTACCATTCCAACCCGTCCCTTTACGCCAATCCCCGCCGCCCCAAATAACACTTTTTAGTGCTTCAGTAATAAGGAAGGAAGTTTGCTCTGAAATGATTCTTGGCGCAAAGCGAGAGTCATCACTACCGCATTGAATCGCCGTGCCTGTTATCTTAATTTCAGTCTCTGTTTTTTGTTCAGGGACTCTGTCACTTTGAAATTCATTTGCCATCGCTGCAAATGGATCAACCACAACAGACTGCTTAGGGGCCACCGGGGTGCAGGCTAATGTTGGATTCGCGGCTTCAATGAGGTCGCCATTAGCAGACTCTATCTTTTTAATAAAATAGGGTTCAACTAGGTAGCCGCCATTAGCGAATGTTGAAAATGCAGTGACAACTTGCAGCGGCGTAACCGAAGGCGAACCCAGGGCGATTGACTCATTGCGAGGGAGATCGGCAGGATCAAATCCAAATTTAACTAACTGGGCAATCGTAGTATCAAGTCCGCTATAACGCATGGCACGTACCGACATGACGTTGATTGATTGGGCTAAACCGACACGCAGCCTCGTTGGGCCGCCATAAACATCTGGAGAGTTCTTGGGACGCCAAGCTGTACCTTGTCGAGTATCGGGCTTATTAATCGGCGCATTGTTGATCAGCGTCGACAGTGTGTAACCTTTCTCCAGTGCAGCAGTATAAATAAACGGCTTAATGTTAGAGCCTAATTGGCGTTTAGCTTGAGTGACACGGTTATATTGACTGATGTAGAAGCTAAAGCCACCGACTAAATTCTTGATCGCGCCATCTTGAGGATCTATCGATACAATCGCACTGGCCACGAGTGGCACTTGGCTCAGTTGCCAAATATCACCGTTGTTACGGATCCATACCTGCTGACCGGCTGTTAACACGTCAGATGCAAGCTTAGGGGCTTTGCCTTGACGTTTATTGGTGATGAATTTACGAGCCCACTTAATGCCATCCCACGGGAGAGTGTATATATCACCTTTAGCGGTCATGACTTTTGCAGTTTGTTGATCAATAGACATTATGGCCGCCGGGTACATTCCTTGGAACGAACCCGTTTGTTTCAGCTTGGTTTTTATCTCTTCAACTTCTAGCGGCGTTTCACTCCAAAGTACTTTGGTGCGGCCGCGATAGCCATGACGTTCGTCGTATGAGTAAACGTTATGACGAAGCGCTTTTTGGGCATCAAGCTGCAGTTTAGAATCCACGGTAGTATAGATATCGTAGCCGCCAGTGTACGCTTCCTCTTCACCATATTTTTCAACAAGGTAGTCGCGGGCCATTTCTGAGACGTAGGGTGCATATAAGTCGATTACAGCACCGTGATATTTAGCCGTGATAGGTGCTTGTATCGCTTCTTCATACTGGACTTGAGTGATATTGCGCTTTTCAAGCATACGGCTAAGCACCCAATTACGACGATTAAGAGCGCGGCTAGCATTTCTAATGGGGTTAGCTGCAGAAGGTGATTGTGGTAGTCCGGCAATCATTGCCATTTCAGGTAAAGTTAATTCACTTAACTCTTTGCCGTAATAAACTTGAGCAGCAGCACCCACACCATAAGCGCGGTTTCCTAGGAAAGAGCGATTAAGGTAAAGCGTTAAAATTTCTTGTTTGTTCAGCGCTTTCTCAATTTTTAATGCGAGGAAAATTTCTTTGGTCTTACGTATGTAGGTTTTATCTCGAGTTAAAAAGAAACCTCGGGCGACCTGTTGGGTGATAGTACTGGCACCCTGACTCTTTTTACCGGTAGTGACTAGGATAACCGCCGCGCGGATAATACCAATAGGATCAATGCCTCTATGTTCAAAGAAGCGTGCATCCTCGGTATCGAGTATCGCGTTTATTAATTGCTCTGGAACATCTCTATAGTGGACGGGAATTCGGCGTTTCTCACCAAACTGAGAGATCAGTTTACCGTCGCTACTAAAAATTCTAAGTGGCGTTTGCAGTTTGACCGTCTTAAGTGTGGTGACATCGGGTAAATCTGGAAGCACATAAAAATATGCTGCCGCAATAGCACCAATACCAAGTAGACCTAGGCTAAAAAAAGCAATAACAAGACGTTTTAACCACTTCAAAGGAAGATTCCATGAATTGTAAATAAGACCCGTAGTATATAAGCCGTTGAAGCAATGGTGAAGTAAAAGCCTAAGGATTAATGTTATTGATTAATAAAAAGGCTTTATGGTTGTCTATTAATTATAAAAATAACCC
The DNA here is from genome assembly GCF_002836205.1 of Shewanella sp. Choline-02u-19. NCBI lineage: Bacteria > Pseudomonadati > Pseudomonadota > Gammaproteobacteria > Alteromonadales > Shewanellaceae > Shewanella > Shewanella sp. Choline-02u-19. Next base: position 142,458 of record NZ_PJBE01000011.1, on the reverse strand, counting down.
AGATGGCGGTCGTTGGAGTACAAAGCTAAGTGACTCGTTAACCTTGATACTGAGTTTGCCGTAATGAGTTTCGTTAAAAAGTTAACACCAGATGCCTTCGAGTTACATGGTCATATTTAGCACGATAAAAAGCCGAAGCAATATTTCAATTTGTGCAGTATTCGATGTTCCTGAAAATAAATATGACTGAGAATTAACCGCCGTCAGAACAGTGGCACCAGTATAAGTCACTTCTGATGGCGTTTTTATCGATATTTATCACTGCCACTTGCTTAAAAGTAGTATGAATACCAACAATGAACTGTGTTTTTAGTCTGACGCGTTACTAAGAGTTATAAGTAGTTATTTAAAGTCAATAAAATGGCAATTGTAAAATCTAGAAACATTTTGTACAAATAGCTATAACGTGTAGATTCTGTGCTAATCTATTTTTGAAAATAATAATAAAGTGACGTTGGACTATGCTTTCAAATATATGGAAGCGTCAGGCTCCGCAGATGGTTGGGATTGATATTGGATCCCATGAAGTTAAAGCAATACTGCTGAGCAAGACTGCTGATGGATATAAAATACTAAGCCATGCTGCTATCCCGCTAAAGAAGGGGGCGGTCAATGATCATGAAATTCGAGACCGCGAAGCCGTTGTCGAGGCGTTAAAGTTAGTCAAACGAGTACTGCCAAAAACCACCAAATTTGCTGCTGTGGCTGTATCTGGTTCAGCCGTTATGACCAAAGTCATCTACATGGATGCCTCTTTGAGTGAAGAGGAGATGGAAGCTCAAATTGAAATTGAAGCTGACAATCTTATTCCTTATTCATTGGACGAAGTTAATATTGACTTTGAAACCCTCAGTGCCAATAAAACAGATCCAACTAAAGTGGATGTACTGCTAAGTGCTTGTCGTTCTGAGAATATTGATACTCGAACAGATGCGCTGGATGAGGTTAATCTTGAGGTTAAAGTTGTCGATGTTGAAGGCTACGCATTGGGTCGATCATTTGAAATGATAGCGGCGCAGCTGCCAGAAGATGCAAAAAGTAAAGTTATTGCGCTGGTCGATATTGGCGCCAGTATTACGACTTTTTCTGTTGTTGAAAATGGTGAAACCACTTTTGTCAGAGAGCAGGCATTTGGTGGTGAACAATTTACTCAATCAATACTCTCTTTCTACGGTATGACCTACGAGCAAGCTGAAAAGGCTAAGTTAGCGGGTGAGCTTCCTCGGAACTACATGTTTGAAGTGTTATCTCCTTTCCAAACTCAGCTGTTACAACAAATAAAACGCACCCTACAGATTTACTGTACTTCGAGTGGTAAAGATAAAGTGGATCACATTGTTCTATGTGGTGGCACTGCCAAACTCGAAGGTATGACCAACCTAATGATTAATGAGTTAGGTGTAAATACCATTGTTGGTGACCCTTTTAAAGGTTGCTTGCATGCAGATGACGCCGTTAGGCAACAACTCCAGCCAGACATCGGTAAATACATGTTGGCATGTGGACTGGCATTAAGGAGTTATGCTGAATGGCGAACATAAACCTCTTACCATGGCGTGAAGAAGCGAGAGAAAAACAAAAACGAGATTACACCGGTGTACTGGCACTGGTTTTCTTAGTCTCTGGTCTTATCGTTTATCTATCTCTAATGGCAATCGATGTGATATCTGACGACCAAAAAGGTCGTAACGCCTATTTACAGTCTGAAATTCAATTGCTTGAAGCTCAAATAGCTGAAATTACCGAAATTAGAACACGTAAAAAAGATATTGAGCGTCGTACTGAAATCATTCTAGGGCTTCAGCAATCTAGAAATTTGCCGACACATGTTCTAGACGAGTTAGTGCGTATCGTGCCAGCAGGGATCTACCTTTCCAGTATAGAGAAAAAAGGCAGTATGTTGTGGATCGAAGGACGCAGTGAATCCAACAATAATGTGGCAAATATGATGCGCAAAGTTAAGACCTCTAATTGGCTACAAGATCCTAATATGCAATCTATCATTGCTCAGAATGAAGAGTTAAGGCAATTACAACGATTTACTCTGCGGGTTACCATTGCAGATAGTGAAATAGCGGATTTAAGCATGGCAAAAGGAGCGAGTAAATGAACCTCGATCTGAGTCAGTTTAACGATATTGATTTTGAGAATATCGGTGCTTGGCCTAAGTTAGTTAAAGGCGTGTTTGCTGCACTGCTCGCAGTGTGTGTATTCGTAGCCAGTTATTTTTTGTTTATATCAGATGCGATTGATGCGTTAAATGCAGAGCAGCAAAAAGAGCAGCAGTTTAAAACGGATTTTAAGTCTAAATATCAGTTAGCAGCTAACCTTAAGTTATATCGAGAGCAGTTAGCGGTTATGGAAGTGCAGTTTGCTGAACTGCTGAAGATGTTACCGTCTCAAAATGAAATGCCAGGCTTGCTAGATGACGTTACTTTTGTGGCGACTGATGCAGGACTTAAAATTAATAGTTTAGATTGGGACTCTGAAATAATAAGAGAGTTTTATATTGAGTTTCCGATCAAAATTGCAGTCAGCGGAGATTATCATCAACTTGGGCACCTTGTTAGTGGTGTGGCAAAGTTACCGCGCATTGTGAGCTTACATGATTTCGTGATTAAGCGGGATGAGACGGGTTCACTGGCTATGGATATTTTAGCGAAGACTTATCGCTTTAAAGAGGGCGCTGAATTGCCTGCAGCAAAAGGGGCAGCTAAGTGATGAAGATACTGCCCGCAATGATGGCTGTATTGCTGCTTTCTGGCTGCGTAGGGGACAGAAGCGATCTAGAGCTATTTGTCACAACCACTAAAGCGCAGCATGTGGCGCACATTAAGCCATTAAAAGAAACGCCTAAGTTTGAACATTTTGATTATCAAGCAGATCTTATGCGTAGCCCGTATATCCCTCCGTCAAGAGAGTTGACCGAAGAGGTGATTGATACCACCAAGGACTGTTTACAACCCGATCTTAAACGCCGCAAAGGGCGATTAGAAACATACGCACTCGATAACTTGAAAATGCGTGGCACATTGAGTGAAGTTGATACGATTTGGGCTCTGCTTGAGACTAGTGATGGAAGTGTTTATCGCTTGGGAGCAGGCCAATACCTGGGGCTTTATCATGGCCGAATTGCCAAAGTAACGCCGCAAACGATCGAAATTATAGAGTTGATTCCAGACGGGTCTGGCTGCTGGACGGAACGAAATAGCAGCATGGAATTAACAGGAGAATAATAAGAATGACTGAGAGGCTCATGAGACTGTCTATTACACATCGCGCCTTCGCTAAGGCCGCGTCTTTTATTAAGGTTATTATTAGTCTTGCGTTCCTATTGGGAATGGCTCCGCTAGCACATGCGGCTAATAAGTTAGTCGATGTTAAATATCATGCGATAGTAGATCACCAATTGGAATTACAGTTGGTATTTGAACATGATATTGAGCAACCCGAGATTGAATTAAATGCTGATCCTGCACAGATCATTTTAGGGTTTGCAAATAGCCTTTCAGGACTTCAAAAGCAAACGCTTGCTATAGATACTGTTGGGGTCGATACCGTCAGTACGGTGCAGAGTGGTGCAAGTCTTCAAGTGTTTGTCGGATTAGAAAGTGTTAAAGCCTATCAAGGTCGCGTTGTCGGTAATACCTACAGACTCACTATCAATGATGAAGTGATGAATCGTAATGATGGCGCTGCGGCGAGCAATCCGTTTATGAACGGCATTGAAAGTATCGACTTTAAACGCACATCAAATGGTGGTGGCCAGCTACTGATTAAGCTCGAAAATAGTTCAGTCGCGGCAAATGTGGAACAAGTCGGCGCTAAACTTGAGCTTAAATTATATAACACCGATATTCGCTCTGATCTGCTTTACGTCATGGACGTGCATGATTTTGCAACGCCAGTGAAGAGTTTTGAAACCTTTAATGAGGAACTCACTAGTCGCTTTCTAATTGATGTAGAAGGTACTTATGAGTATGACTACCAACAAGACGGTCGTGTATTTAAGTTGAGTATAGAAAAGGCCAAACGCCTTGATATAGTGAAAGAAGAAAAGAAATATGACGGTCGCTCATTGTCATTAAACTTCCAAAACATGTCAGTTAGAACCGTACTGCAGATCATTGCTGATTATAACGATTTTAACTTGGTCGTCAGCGATACCGTTGAAGGTGATATCACGCTGCGACTCGATGATGTACCTTGGGATCAAGCGCTTGATCTTATTTTGCAAACCAAAGGGTTAGATAAGCGCATTGAAGGCAATATCTTGATGATTGCGCCCAGTGAAGAGATTGCGATAAGAGAGAGCCAAGAGCTCAAAAATTTACAAGAAGTTAAAGAATTAGCGCCTTTATATTCAGAGTATCTGCAGATTAATTACGCTAAAGCCGTTGATATTGCAGTGCTGCTCAAAGGTGAAGATTCAAGCTTGCTGTCAACGCGTGGCAGTGTCGCCGTGGATGAGCGCACTAATACGCTGTTAGTTAAAGATACTGAAGAAACATTAGAGAGTATTCATCGCTTGATTGAAGTGCTCGACATCCCAATTAAACAGGTATTAATTGAAGCGCGAATGGTAACGGTTAAAGACGATGTAGCAGAAGATTTAGGGGTACGTTGGGGCATAACCGATCAGCAAGGTACTAAAGGTACGTCAGGCAGCCTAGAGGGCGCAAGTGACATTGCTAATGGTATAATACCGAGCCTAGGGGACAGATTGAACGTTAATCTGCCTGCTGCAGCAAAGAACGCAACGAGTCTTGCTTTTCACGTTGCTAAGCTTGCCGATGGTACGGTACTCGATCTTGAATTGAGTGCACTGGAGCAAGAAAATAAGGGTGAGATTATCGCAAGCCCGCGTATCACGACTTCAAATCAAAAGTCGGCTTACATTGAGCAAGGTGTCGAGATCCCATATGTTGAAGCGAGCTCAAGTGGCGCGACAACAGTGACGTTCAAAAAGGCGGTTTTATCTCTTAGAGTGACACCGCAGATCACCCCTGATAACCGTGTTATCCTTGATTTAGAAATCACACAAGACTCCCAAGGTAAAGTGGTTACCACACCAACGGGAGCTGCAGTCTCTATTGATACACAGCGTATTGGTACCCAAGTGCTAGTGAACCATGGTGAGACGATTGTATTGGGTGGGATATATCAACAACAATCGATAAGTAGTGTAAGTAAAGTCCCTATCTTGGGCGATATTCCCTACCTTGGGTTCATGTTTAGAAGTACATCGGATAAGAATGAGCGACAAGAGTTACTTATCTTTGTGACCCCTAAAATTATTTCCGAATCACTTTAATGGCAATAAACCAGTAAAAGCCTGCGTTTAGCGCCGGCTTTTTACAAGATGAAATAGATTTTTGATAGAAATGTGCTACTTCACTTGCCATCAATAGCGGTTAGCTGAGATAATCAGCGGTCAAGTCTCAATAGAGCAAGGTAACATTTAAGGTCAACTCTAGTTTTCGGGTTGGCGTAGGCAAACTTCAAATAAGATTCAGACATATATCGCAATGGCCGAAAAACGTAATATTTTCCTAGTAGGCCCTATGGGGGCTGGTAAAAGCACTATAGGCCGTCATCTGGCACAGATGCTGCACTTAGAGTTCCACGATTCAGATCAAGAAATTGAGAGCCGTACAGGCGCTGATATTGCGTGGGTTTTTGATGTCGAAGGCGAAGAAGGCTTCCGCGTTCGCGAAACACAAGTTGTTGCTGATTTAACCGAAAAGCAAGGTATCGTGTTAGCAACTGGTGGTGGTTCAATTCAGAGTAAGGAGATCCGTAATAATCTTTCTGCTCGTGGAATTGTAGTCTACCTCGAGACCACCATCGACAAACAAGTAGCACGTACGCAAAGAGATAAGCGTCGTCCACTACTTCAAGTAGATGATCCAAGAGAAGTGCTAGAAACTCTAGCCGAGGCGCGCAACCCTCTTTATGAAGAGATCGCTGATGTTATCGTTAAAACCGATGAGCAAAGCGCAAAAGTAGTTGCAAACCAAATAATTGAGCAATTAGGTTTTTAAGATATGACTAAGCAGGTTCTGGTTGAACTCGGTGAACGTAGTTACCCAATCGTAATTGGCCAGAATTTGTTAAGTAATGGCGAGCCTTTGGCTCGCTATCTTAAAAACAAAAATATCCTCATTGTCACTAATGAAACGATAGCGCCACTGTACCTTGAAAAAGTACAAGCCATGCTGTCGGATTTTGTGTGTGTCACTCCCGTGATTTTACCTGATGGCGAGCAATACAAAACGTTAAACCAAATGGATTCAATTTTCACCTCTTTGCTACAACAAAATTTGGGCCGTGATACGGTACTTATTGCATTGGGCGGAGGCGTAATTGGAGATATGACTGGGTTTGCGGCTGCAAGTTATCAGCGCGGTATCGACTTTATCCAATTCCCTACCACACTGTTGTCTCAAGTTGATTCATCAGTAGGTGGAAAAACAGCAGTCAATCACCCTCTGGGTAAAAATATGATCGGTGCTTTTTATCAGCCGAAATATGTTTTGATTGATACCGACTGCTTGAACACACTGCCTAAAAGAGAATTTTCTGCTGGTATGGCAGAAGTGATCAAATACGGCATTATGTGGGATGCAGAGTTTTTCTGCTGGTTGGAAAACAATGTTGATGTATTAAAAGCATTAGACATCCAGGCACTTGAGTATGTGATTGGGCGTTGCTGTGAAATCAAAGCTGATGTAGTTGAAAAAGATGAAACAGAACAAGCGGTAAGAGCATTGCTTAATTTGGGACATACTTTTGGGCACGCGATTGAAGCTGAAATGGGCTACGGCGTGTGGCTACATGGCGAAGCCGTTTCTGCTGGCACAGTCCTTGCTGCAGTCACCTCAAATAAGCTGGGGTTAATAGAAGAGTCAATTGTTTGTCGTATTAAGGCGTTATTTACCGCATTTGATCTCCCTATTACTGCACCAGACACTATGAATTTTGAACAATTCATTAAACATATGCGCCGAGATAAGAAAGTACTTAAAGGACAATTGCGTTTAGTGTTACCCGAAGGCTTAGGCCAGGCGGGGATCTATAGCGATGTTACTGACGAGCTACTTCAAGAGGTTATCGACTGCGCATAAACTATGTAGCAGGTGTTCGGTGAAAGCTAAATTTAGTCCTCCAAATTATATAACGGGTGAAGTCCCTATGTTTATTGAACATAGGCCGCTTTTGCTGCGCCATTTTCAGTCATACCTTGGGCTTTCTCTTGCGAGAGCGTGGATATAAATGTCTTTAACCGGTTCAATCTTACTCCCTAGCCAAGAAGCACTGTTAAATCGCTTACAGCATATTAGCTTGTATGGTCAGCAGCTTATTGTACTCACTGGTGAAGACGGTGCAGGCAAGACCACGCTTGTCACTGCATTACTCACAGAACTTGAAGCATTTAGTTCCGCTCTGGTTATTTGTCCGAAGCATTGTGACAGCGCTGAAATTAGACGTAAAATACTGGTCCAACTCCTAGCTGAACCAGTCTTTGACGATGAACTACCTCTGCCTGAAGCAATGCTACGAGCCTCTTCTACGCTGGCTTCTGCTAGTTGTATTGTGCTTGATGATGCTCACTATATACCGCTAGAAATCTGGGCGGAATGTATTGTGTTGAGCCAGATGTCTTTTGCTGGGAAAACAGTCAGCGTGACCATGACATCACCTGTTAGTTTTCTAAATGATGTTTTGCAGCAACTGCCTATCGACCAGCGGCAACTGTTGCTCCCGTTAGATATCGAGCCGATCGATCACACTGAAAGAGAAGGGCTTTATTACATGCTATTAAGCCGTAGTGAAGCACAGCCCTTTACGCCTCGAGATATCGTTAAAGATAGATTAGAAGCACAAAACGGTACACCTAAAGAGGTTGTTGCGCTGCTTGAACTGGCCTTAAATGGAGGGGCTGAAGAGCCTATTGTAAAATCCACTACAAAACGACTCGTTATGGGTGCGTTTATTCTTTTAGCGACCACCTTGCTCGCTTGGTTCTTCATCGATGATGAGCCGTCTCTCGCTGAGCAGCAAAGCACAGTCGTATTTGCTGCGGAGGCAGTATCGAGTTCGCCCTTTTTAGCGGCATATGGTAAACAGCTTTTAGCAGGACATTTTGCGGCTGAGCCTATGGCATTACAGCAAGTTGAAGCAGAAATTAGTCAGAAAACGGTAATTACAGCCGCTGATGAACCCTTGCTAGTCGTGGCTGTGAAGTCAGAATATCAGCGGTTAATGAATGTTGTACCTGAGAAAACCGTCGACATTATAGCGGAGATTATCGAACCTTTAGCGGTGACTAATGTTGAGGCGTTTTCAGCAAAGCCAAATGAAACTCTTATTCACGTTAATAATAAAGAGATTATTGCGAAAGCAGTGCAAAAGCCGACCAAGGGCTACACATTGCAATTAGCCAGTGTGCAACGTTTTGATTCATTAGTCAGGATGTTAGAGAGCGTGAAACAGGAAAAGGGCGTCAAGGTCGCACGCTATAAAAGTCGCTGGGTAGTATTAATGGGTGAGTTTGACTCGGCAAAGCAAGCGAGAGAACAATCGCTTAAATTAACAGCGAACTCCATCATTTCTGCACCTTGGATTCGAAAGTGGCAAGATCTTACGCAATATGAGTTACAAGATACGCTTCCAACTCGTGAAATTAATGAATAAACATAGTACAATCCCCAGCTCTCTTTTTCTTAGTATTCAATCAATTTAAATGATTAAAAAACAAAGGGCCTTCTTAAAGTGGGCTGGCGGAAAATTTAAACTGATTGAGTTTCTAACAGGGCACCTTCCCCAAGGTGATAGGTTGGTAGAACCTTTTGTGGGCGCAGGTTCTGTGTTCCTCAATACTGACTATGACCGCTACCTATTGTGCGACATTAATCAAGACTTGATTAACTTGTATAAGATTGTGCAGTCAGATCCTGAAAAGTATATTAAGGCGGCTAAAGCCCTATTCGTCCCAGAGATGAATGAAAAGGAAGCGTACTATAAGGTGCGCACCAGCTTTAACGAGACTAAAGATCCTTTCAAACGTTCTGTTTATTTTCTTTATATGAACCGTCATGGTTTTAACGGCTTATGCCGTTATAACCGTAAAGGTGGCTTTAATGTGCCATTTGGTTCGTATAAAAAACCTTACTTTCCTGAAAACGAAATTCGTGCATTTTCGGTAAAGGCTCAATGTGCTGAGTTTCGATGCATTGGTTACGAACAAGCAATCGATATGACTCAAAATGGGGATGTCGTTTATTGCGATCCACCTTATGCGCCATTGTCATCAACGGCTAGCTTTACCACTTATGTTGGTACGGGTTTTTCATTAGATGACCAAGCGCTGCTGGCAAGGAAGTCACGCCACACCGCCATTGAACGTGGTATACCGGTGCTGATCAGTAATCATGATATTCCACTGACCAGAGAGCTTTATCACGGCGCAACGTTTGACTCGATTAAAGTGCAGCGTAATATTAGTCAAAAAGGCAGTAGCCGTAAGAAAGTCGATGAGTTGATGGCGTTATACGATGATTCATATAACAGTGAAAACGACTAGATTTAGCCTACGACTTGACTGACGATAAATAGCAGCCCTAATACAAACACAATAGCGAGCAAGATACCCATCACGATGAAGGGGATAGGCGAAGAGGCTTGAAAGTCTTTACGTCGGTTTTGCTCTGTTTGTACGCCAATAAAGGCAGCTAAGGTACTCAAGAGTACTTGCCACCATTGATTTAGCATATGACTCTTTATTCGCCCTTGATCGGTGAACTATTGCTAATGGGCGCACTTTGGTGGCCATAGAGCAGCTCAAATAGATCGATGAAATGTAATTGATTGGTCTGACTTTTACCTGATAACCAACTTTTCCAACTCAAATCATTTGCTTGAGAAGCGCAGCGGTTGCTCGGGTGGCTTGCGGGTAGGGCTGGGTTGTAGCTACTGGTTGCGGTATCACATGCACAAGCGATAGAGGCTGAATCAGAAGATTGAGACGTTAAGCTAATGGTTCCAATGGCTGCAGTCACGACAGCAAGAACAGCAGTGGCTCTAAAAGTCGCTGTTTTCTTGAGTAATCCCTTCATGTCGTCCTCCTATATTTCATGCAGTCGAAACATTATAGCAAACAAGGTTATATTTTAAACATATTTTACATATAAATTCATTTTTGCCGCTGCGATGAATTTTTTAGCATACCAATTTCGCTAAATAAGCATACAGGTATAGAGCGCTTGAGCTGCAAAAGGTAGAATAGTGCACTTCTTAAACATACTGGTGGGTTTGTTATGCGTCCATTTTTGATTGCTCCTTCTATTTTATCAGCTGATTTCGCTCGTCTAGGTGAAGACGTTGACGCGGTATTGAACGCAGGGGCAGATGTTGTTCACTTTGATGTAATGGATAACCATTATGTGCCAAATTTAACCATTGGACCTATGGTGTGCAAAGCCTTGCGCGATTATGGCGTAACAGCCGATATCGATGTGCATCTAATGGTTAAGCCTGTCGACAGTCTGATCCCGGACTTTGCCGACGCGGGCGCCTCCATTATTACCTTCCACCCTGAAGCGAGTGAGCATTTAGATCGCAGTTTGCAGCTGATCAAAGAGTCTGGCTGTAAAGCGGGTCTGGTGTTTAACCCTGGTACTCCGCTACATTATTTAGACCATGTCATGGATAAGCTCGATGTCATCCTGTTGATGTCGGTTAACCCTGGTTTCGGTGGACAGTCGTTTATTCCGTCAACATTAGACAAGTTACGCCAAGTGCGTAAGCTGATTGACGACAGTGGCTATGACATTCGTCTTCAAGTTGATGGCGGCGTTAAAGTCGACAATATTGCAGCCATTGCTGCTGCGGGTGCGGATATGTTTGTCGCTGGTTCAGCTATTTTCAACAAACCTGACTATAAAGCGGTTATCGACGAAATGCGCAGAGAATTGGCAAGCATCGAGGCTTAACTGATGGCTGACTTTAGTCAAATTAAAGCGATTGCGTTTGACTTAGACGGGACGCTCATTGATAGCGTTCCTGATCTTGCTGCAGCGACTAGCGCTGCACTGCAAGAGTTAAACTTACCTTTATGTACTCAAGACCAGGTGCGCAGTTGGGTCGGTAATGGTGCTGAAATGTTAATGCGTCGTGCACTGGGCTTTGCATTAAATACTGCCGTTAGTGATGAAAGGCTTGCGGCCTGTATGCCAAGGTTTATGTATTTCTATCAGCAGAACTTACAGCAACATAGTCGCTTATATGATGATGTAGAACGAGTGTTACAGCAGCTTTATGCTGCAGGTTATCAGCTCGCCATCGTGACCAATAAGCCCTATGAATTTACCGTTCCACTGCTTGAAGCTTTTAAACTCAATGGTTACTTTTCTATAGTTTTGGGTGGAGATTCATTGTCAAAAATGAAACCAGATCCTATGCCGTTAACGCATATATTGCAGCAGTGGCAGCTTGAGCCGGAACAGGTCTTAATGGTTGGTGACTCAAAAAATGACATATTAGCCGCTAAAGCCGCTGGGATAGCATCAATAGGCTTGACCTATGGCTACAACTACGGTGAAGATATTGGGCTGAGCAGCCCGACAGTGGTTTGCGAACAATTTAATGAAATTTCAGGGCTACTAAATGTAAGCGCTGAATCAATGGAGCAATAAAAGAATGACTGCAAAACCTATCGTGTTTAGTGGTGCTCAACCATCTGGTGAGCTGAGTATTGGTAATTACATGGGTGCACTACGTCAGTGGGTTGGTTTACAAGACACTCATGACTGTATTTATTGTGTAGTTGATTTACATGCGATTACCGTTAGACAAGATCCAGCACAATTGCGTGCAGCGTGTTTAGACACCTTAGCTATCTATCTTGCTTGTGGTATCGACCCTGAAAAGAGCACCGTATTTTTACAGTCTCAAGTGCCACAGCACACACAGCTTAGCTGGGCATTGAACTGTTACACCCAGATGGGTGAACTTAACCGTATGACGCAGTTTAAAGATAAGTCGCAAAAACACGCTAACAATATCAACGTTGGTTTGTTTGGTTACCCAGTACTGATGGCTGCCGATATTCTTCTTTATCAAACGAATGAAGTGCCTGTTGGCCAAGATCAGAAGCAGCATTTGGAGCTAACGCGCGATATTGCAACTCGCTTCAACAATGCTTATGGCGATACGTTTGTGGTACCTGAGCCATTCATCCCAGAGATGGGAGCTAAGGTGATGTCACTGCAAGAACCGACGAAGAAGATGTCTAAGTCGGACGATAACCGTAACAACGTTATTGGTTTACTTGATGATCCTAAAGCGATTATGAAGAAAATTAAAAAGGCGATGACTGATGGTCAAGAGCCACCAGTAGTGCGTTTTGACGTAGAAGAAAAGCCGGGTGTATCTAACTTAATGAGCTTGATGTCTGGCTGTAACGGTCAATCAATTGCATCAATTGAAAAAGACTTTGAAGGCAAGATGTATGGCCACTTAAAGGTCGCCACTGGCGAAGCTGTTGTTGCTATGCTTGAGCCACTACAAGCTCGCTTCCACAAGTTTAGAGCTGACGAAGCTTATCTTGATTCAGTCTTTAGAGCTGGGGCCGAAAAAGCGAAAGCGCGTGCTGAAGTGACGATTAAGCAGGTGTACGAAAAAATCGGCATGATTGTCTAGTTTAATAACTAAATCATTGTGATAAAAAGCCAGCTTAATACGCTGGCTTTTTTGTGGGCTACGATTGCTTGCTGAGCCAATTAACAAATGCGTTAATAGCAGGCTCTTTTAACCGGCGCTGCTTACAGCTGAAATAGAATTCAAACCCGGTCAATATGTCGGGTAGCGCCAACTCAACTAACACTGTTTTTTCAATATCAGCTTGCACCATAAAGTCAGATGCCAACGCGATACCTTGGCCTGCTATTGCCGCTTCAATCGCCAATAATACATGGCTGAAGATATGTTGCTGTTGCTCCGGCGGTAAAATCATCTTATTAGCCACAAACCAACGATCCCAGTCCAAGCCTAAGGCCCCTTCGTCGACGGTAAGTAGCGGATGTGAGCTTAACTCATTGAGCGGTTGGCTGGCTGCTGTCAGCAAGCTAGGGCTAATCACAGGCACCAAGCGTTCTTTATGTAGTAGCTGGTGGTAATAGCCGGGTTGTCCGCTCTGGCCTGTAATAAACATATCGGCCACACTATCGCTAAGTTCAGGATCATCAGTGATCATATCTAAACGGATTTTTATTTCTGGGTGCTGCCTTCTAAAACCGCTTAACCTTGGGATTAACCACTTTATGGCAAACGAGCTATAAACCGCGAGTCGCAGCTGATCATTGCTATCGCCACTTATTTGCATACTCAGATCGCTGAGTTCATTAAAAATCCGCTCCAATGACTCATAGAGGTGTTTACCTTTGCTGGTTAAGCATAGTTGGCGCCCCTGTCGCTTAAATAAACGCTCACCAAAGTGCTCCTCTAGCAGTCTCACTTGATGTGAAACAGCGCTTTGGGTAATGCAAAGTTCGCTGGCTGCTTTGGAAAAATGTGCTTGCCTTGCAGCCGCTTCGAACACTTGTAAGGCTCTTAATGGCGGGAGTTTTCGCATTATTTGGCCTTAGTTAATATGAGCTGAAGAAGTGATCTTGTTCATAGTATTAGTTTAATTCATGTATGCGTAAAAAACATCATTTCATGTCGAAATTTAAGCCCTATATCATCCGCGAATATAAAGCGGGTGGATGGAAATGAAAATGAGATCAAATGTCATGATAGGCATAGGGTTACTGGTGTTCGGCAACCTTTTTAGTGCGCTGTACGATGTATCCATTAAGTGGATGCCAGAGGGGAGCAATGCCGCGACGTTTCTATTGTTGCGGCAAGTACTGTCGGTAATGATGTTACTGCCTTTATGGTTTGCAGCTCGCCGTCCAACGACCTCTTGCCTTAAGTTACACCTTTTTAGAGCTAATACTGGTGCTATGGGAGCAGTGTGCTTAATCATGGGATTGATGGCTTTACCTATGGCAACGGTGAGCTCGCTGTTTTTCTCGGCGCCGTTAATTATCGTGTTGATGGGGTGTGTATTCTTAAAAGAGAAGGTCACGCCAGCGCAGTGGTTGGCAACTATACTTGGCTTTATTGGTATTCTAATTTTGTTAAGGCCAAGTGAGATTAATTGGTTTGGTGTGGCGGTACTTATTGCCGCATTTACCTTTGCTATTAACCAACTAGCACTGCGAAAACTACCGGAGACAGAAGATCCAACAGTGACACTAATACTCTATAACAGTCTAAGCATTCCGTTAGTGATGGTGATGGTTGCCGTGCAAGGATTAGAGGGGTTAAGCTGGCAATTAGTGGCCATAGCGGGATTAAGTAACTGCTTTCTACTGGCATATCAGTGGTTTTGTGTATTGGCTTATCGACGTGCAGAGGCGAGTAAAGTCGCGATTGCTGAGTACAGTGGATTATTGTTTTGCGTGTTTTTCGGTTGGTTGTTATTCGAGGAGTGGCTGGATGCATTAAGCTGGGTTGGGGCTGCTTTTATTGTACTACCGTCGCTTATTATTCCTTGGTTAAGTCACAAAATAACCATGCAAAAAAAATCATCGAACATAATGCACGATGATCTTTTAAGCTAGTGTAGTCACAGAGTCGATTAAGGTTATGAGTCGGTGTACTCAAATACCTTAATCACTTTACGTACACCAGCAGTATTACGCGCAACATCCACAGCAAGCTCGGCTTGCTGTCGCTTAACTAACCCAATCAAGAATACTTCACCGTTCTCGGTCACCACTTTAATGTTGGTCACATCAAGATTATCCTCACTGAGCATTCGACTTTTGACCTTGGTGGTTATCCAGGTGTCGTTACTTCGAGTGGTAAAGGAAGTAGGGTTTCCTATGCGAATTTGATTATGGATCTTGCCGCCAATCTTAAGATCTTGCACGGTCCGAATGGCTTTATCTCTCAGCATTGAGTTGGGCGCTTGGCCTATCATCAATACGTTGCTGTTCATCACCACACCGGTTACGTTCGCTTGGTTTTTGAGATCATCATGAGATGACAGCGCACTGGAGATATTGAAATCTGCATTGGTGTCATCCAGCTGAGTTTGGAAACTGCGTTCATCATTGACCATCATAGCGCCACCAACAGCACCCACCATTACAGCGCCTGCACAGCCTTGTAGCATGAGCAGTATGGCAATTATTGGCAGCCGCTTTATCATGCGGGTTCGTCCTGCGGGAATAGCGTGCGGTCAATGTTGTCACACAAGCAATGAATCGCAAGTAAGTGTACTTCTTGGATACGGGCGGTCACATTTGACGGCACACGAACCTCAACGTCATTGACACTTAATAAGCCAGCCATAGCGCCGCCGTCTTTTCCGGTTAACGACACTATGGTCATATCACGGCTAAGTGCAGCTTCCATCGCTTTAATCACGTTACCAGAGTTACCGCTGGTTGAGATAGCAAGCAAAATATCACCAGGAGAACCCAGTGCCATGATTTGCTTAGAAAATATTTCATCGTAGCTATAGTCATTCGCAATCGCGGTAATGGTTGATGTGTCACAGCTCAGTGCGATAGCGGGTAAAGGTGGACGCTCTATTTCGTAGCGATTCAATAACTCTGCAGAAAAATGCTGCGCATCACCTGCGCTACCGCCATTACCACAAGCTAAAATTTTATTGCCATTTAACAAACAATTCACCATCATTTCTGCCGCTTTGGCAAGTGACTCTGGCAATGCTTCTGAAGCATCAATTTTGGTTTGAATGGATTCAGTAAAGCTGTCTTTAATGCGCTCTAACATGGAGTTACCTTATATCTATATATAGCGTTTTAGCAAACGCGCAAATTAAAATTAAATCGGTTTAAAAAGCGTCGCGGATCCATTGTATGCCAGAGGGATCGGCGGCGATAACATCGAATCGGCAGATAGCGTCGATTCGGTTTAATTGTATGTAATGGCTCGCCGCTTTTCTTAAGCGCCGAACTTGAGCCAAGCTCAATGCGTTAACGGCTCCACCATATTGGCTATGGGTGCGATACTTAACTTCGATGAATACCCAATCGTTACCATCGCGCATAATAATGTCTATTTCACCAAAACGATAGCGTACGTTTTGTTCGACAAACTTAAGCCCATGGTGTTCCAAATATAGTCGCGCGGCGACTTCAGCTGCTTTTCCTTTAACTGCTGTTTTCTCTGTCAAATTCGCTGCATCCTTGTGGCGGTATTTGAATATAGCGCAAAAGCCCGAAGTGTTGTTACTCAGCGTTGGACATTTACATGTCAGTTTAAAGCGGGCGCAAGTTACCTCGTTGGTAGCGACCCCAGCTCAATTGACGATTAATCGTGCCGTCGGGTTGGACTGATAATGTGCCGCTACGGCCAGAAAACTGGTAGCCAGGCAGTGCACGCATCTGTGCAAGTTTACCGACTAAATCAAGCGCGTCATAGCCCATAATGTATAAGCGTTTGCGACTGTTGCTCCAATTAGGCCATAACTCATTCACCATACGGGTTTCGGTATTGGGGGTGATTAACCAAGGAATGTCGCTAATGGTGAGGTTATTCAACTCGGTCGCGGTTTCACGCGTATTGCTTTCAACTCGGCTGCGGCTGGTGGTATAGAGAGGCACTGGCTGTGCAAATACGCTGAAGTTGACATCAATAAACGGTTTCAATAAGACTAAATCACGGCTAGCAGAGATCATATAAATCGCGTCGATATCGCGGCGCGAACGAAAATCAGCTTCAATCTTCGGCTTCAGAATAGCTTTAATGCGCGCAATACGCTCCTTGCTGTCGATAACGCCCAGTGCCTTTTGGACTGTGACCTTCATTTTATCGCCAGCATCATAGTAATGAATCTCGGCAGGCTTACTCGTCAGTTGTTGCCAAGCATCGCTAAAGCTCTCTGCCATACGGTGGCCGACGGCATCATTACTGACTAACAGTAAGGGTTGATCTATGCCGTCATTATACAGTCGTTGAGCCGCATCAATCGCTTCATCTGTGGGTGACAGCGCAAAGAAAAATTTATCATCATGTGCGGTAAAGTTATCAATATGGTTTAAGTACAGCTGCGGAATACTCTTAGCGGCAATTGATTCGCTTGCTGTTGTCGGGGTGACCGCTGTTATTGCTGAAACGGGGGGCATATCTTGTAACTGTTCCACTTCGGATTGCAGTAATGGCCCAATAATAAACTCAGCGCCTGCCGTTACCGCCTGTTGATAAGCCAGCGGTGCCCCTAGGGCGGTATCAAAAAAATTAACGGCAACACTGTCATCGCCGGTCGCCATGTAATTAGCAATAATACCTTGCTTTACGGTATCTGCAACAACGGCTCTAGGGCCCGTGAGAGGTAACAGCACCGCAATGTTTTTAGGCTGATATGGCTTAGTGTTAAGGGCCTTTTCGAGATCGGTTGGTAACTTTGCTGCTGCAGGGTGATTAGGGTTAAGTTGCTGCCAGCTACCGAGTTGGCGAACCAGATCATTTGGGTTAATGGCGTAATGTTTAGCGATATACGCTAACTGTACCCAGCCTGCAAAAATAGGATTGGTGCGATCATCGCGAAAACTGAGTAGCGTTTTTTCGTTAATGGGCTGCAGTGAACGCCAGATTTGATTGTTAACATCGTAAGCCTGTGTCGGCGGTAAGTACTGGCTCAATAAACTCAGCTGTCTAACTTGCTCTATTGGCTGATTGACCTGCTGATAAAGTCGCGCCTTAAATTGGTAATAGCTCACCCACTGCCAATTTGGCAATGTCCAAGTGCTAGGATAGTCGAGCGTTTTCAGCGCATGATCATACGTTGAGATCACCTCTAAAACCCGCGCGGTAAGATATTTGTGCTCTGCGAGTAGCTCAGGTTTTTGCGTCATATCTTGTGCGATAGACTTTAATGTCTTGTCTGCAGTGTTGGCATTACCTTCATTGATAAATGCATGTGCTGCCAATAAAACATACTTATCACGAGTTTCACGGTTTTTTTCATTGGCGGCTAGCGCCAAATACTGTGATGAAGCCATTGTCACCGCAGACAAAGAAACTTGTGTCTTTTCAGTATTTACGGGTGCCGTAGAGGTACCACAACCGAACAAAACTGCAGATAAAATCGCGATTGAGATAAATTTAGTTGAATTCAGTCTTTTTAACACAGGTCTTCACTCTGGTAAGATGCTGTCAATAGTTTAACCTGCTCTTACGCTTGGCGAAAGTCTTGTTAAAAACTCTTGCTATAAGTTACTACAGAGGTAGATATGGACCTGTCGGTCGCGCTTTACATTGTTCCCACACCAATCGGGAATTTAGGGGATATTAGTAGCCGTGCAATTGAGGTGCTTAATCAAGTATCGCTCATCGCCTGCGAAGATACACGCCATAGTGGTAAGTTGCTGAGTCACTTTGGTATTGAGACGCGTAAAACCGCGCTGCACGACCATAACGAACGTGATAGAGCTCAGTGGATTATTCAAAAACTGGGCTATGGTGAATCGGTGGCACTTATCTCCGATGCTGGTACACCCCTGATCTCAGATCCAGGATACCACCTAGTGAAACAGGTACGTGAAGCGGGCTTTAATGTTATCCCACTGCCAGGACCTTGTGCAGCTATCACCGCGTTGAGCGCTTCAGGCTTACCTTCAGACCGTTTCACTTTTGAAGGTTTTTTACCGTCTAAAGAGAAAGGACGTTTAGATAAGCTCACTGCGCTTAAAGAAGATCCACGCACCTTAATCTTCTATGAGTCACCGCACCGTATCGTCCACAGTTTAGAATCAATGGTCGCCGCTCTTGGGGCCGATCGTGAAATTGTAATGGCACGCGAAGTGACTAAAACGTTCGAGACCTTTTTGTCTGGTCCCGTAGGCGATGTGCTACAAACGGTTAAAGATGACCTTAACCAGCAACGCGGTGAAATCGTGTTGATGTGTCATGGCTACCGCAGTGATGAGGAGTCAGAATTCTCTACCGTGGTGATTGAAACACTAAAACTGCTTTGTGAAGACTTGCCATTAAAGAAGGCCTCAGCGATTGCTGGGCAGATCTATGGCATTAAAAAGAATGCGCTTTATAAGCACGGTTTAGCGATCGGCCTCTAACGTTAGCCACATTGCGAGAGACTAAGTGTGAAAGTAGTTGGTTTGTTGCTTGCGCTTAGGCTATACTCCGCGCCGAGTTGGCTAGACAGTTGCCGCGTTCGCAAGAACGGGGAGGAAAGTCCGGGCTTCAAAGAGCAGGGTACCAGGTAACGCCTGGGCGGTGTGAACCGACGACAAGTGCAGCAGAGAGAAGACCGCCAGCTTTAGGGCTGGTAAGGGTGAAAGGGTGCGGTAAGAGCGCACCGTGCGGCTAGTAATAGTCCGTAGCAAGGTAAACTCTACCCGAAGCAAGACCAAATAGGGTCCCGTATGGCGCTGCTCGCGTTGGGACCGGGTAGGTCGCTTGAGCCTGTGAGTGATTGCAGGCCTAGATGAATAACTGTCCACGACAAGACCCGGCTTATCGGCCAACTCACCCATTCAAGCCAAAGGCCTCACAGCAATGTGAGGCCTTTTGTTTTTCTACCTGTGCTACATGACGTGCCACATTGGTTGTCTGCTTGTAAACCACGACTTATTAGACTTCAGCATCACTTATTTCCAATAAAAAAACCGCACTCCTAAAGGGATGCGGTTTTTTGTTAGCTTAAGCTATCTCTAGCTTATCAATACTATTTTTAATGCTTAGAAATAGTAACCAAAGTTAATATTGAAGCGCTTGTTAGTGTCACCATTACCGACCATCGTTCCGCCGATAAAAGGCTGGTTCTCACCGACAACAAAGTCGAAATAAGTGTAGAGTCCGCCGGCAGTTACCGCCATTCCTGTGACATTCATAAAGGTATCTTCTAAATCCGCAGATTTATCAGTAACCAATGAGTAGTCGTTATAGAATGTTAGGTTTGATATCGGTCCAATATTAACCGGTAGGCTGTATGCTACGTTAGCGATGTAAGTCGTCGCTTCTGCTGGAATTGAGTCATAGAAGTGGTATGCAGCCACGACAATACGGTCAACATCCATACCATCAACGTCGTACTTATAATCGGTCAATTGCAACTTAACATTCCAACGGTCGTAGTTAACGACACTGTGGATTGCGGCTGCAACGTTGTCACCATCGGTGCCGTTGGCAATTTCAAGTTGGCCAGCTTGAACTGATGCGCCTAGTTCAACAGCAACATCATTGAATGCGAAGTTATGGGCATAGCGCGCGTTGAAGGTGTTTACTTCGCCAGCGGCATAACCGTCAGTTGGAGCATCATAAGCACCTTCGCCCTCTAAACGAATACCGACAACATCGTATGCGTAACGGTCAGTACGGTCTGAGACATACCCGTCAAGTCCGCCTTGCTCATCGTTTTTGTAGAAAGCTAAATCGAGGCGATTATTTTCACCAGTGTATTTGTAATTTAGGCCCATATCGTAGTCATCTTCTAAGCCCAAGTAGAAGTTAGAGCTGAAGAAGTAGTTATTTGATGCGTAAGTTAGAATACCGAAAGGGACTTGAGTGACACCAATTTTACCTTGTTGCTCTTCAGTAAAGTTGTAACCAATCCATGCATGCTGAATCACATTCATGTATTCAAACCAACGATACTGGGCAGAGTAAATTAAGTCTTCGTAATTGCCTGAAACATCTATGCGAAATAGATCGAAATCAAAATCACCGCCGCGATCAGCGTTATCATCATTATAATCTTCATAAGAGTAATTAACACGAACGGCACCACCAAATTTGACGGCGTTTTCTTTTTTCTTCTCTGCAACGACTAACTGCTCAGATTCCTTCTGCTGTTGAGTTTCCAACTGCTCGATTCGGGCTTTTAGCGCTTTTAGCTCTTCGTCTACCGGGGCGGCATTTGCATTAGCAGCTAATGCAAGGGCGATACAAGAAGCAGCAAGTGTATAGCGATTCATCATTTATCCTTGTTTGTTAAGTTTGATTTTTGTGATTCGGTGTTGTCGGTATCGTCCGTGTAGAAGTCTGATAACACGCCTGCCAGATGAGAACGTGAAAGCTCACCCTGCAAGTCACCATCGGCATCGACAACGGGCAGGGGAAAGTCTGATTCCATTGTGGTTGGAATAATACTTTCAAGCAGTGCATCTGGTGATATCGGGGTCATCTCCTCGACCTGGAAGTCTTCCATCGGTGCATCTTTATCTGTTTTTACAGCGTCTTCCAGTGCTTCTTGGCACACTACGCCCTGAAAACCTTCATCGGTAACGTAATAGGCATAGTTGGCTGGGATCTGCTTCATCTGCTTGAGCGCTTCACCGATGGTATCGGCGGTAAGGCGAAAGGCTGGTGGCTTCATCACGGTTTCAACGGTTAGGGCTCGCGGACGGTTGACGTCTTTGACAAATGCTTCGACATAATCGTCAGCAGGGTTGAGCAAGATATCCACCGGCGCTCCCACTTGGATCAGATTGCCGTCTTTAAGGATCGCAATCCGGTCGCCAATGCGCAGCGCTTCATCGAGATCGTGAGTAATGAAGATAATGGTTTTATGCAGCTCTTTTTGCAGCTCTATGAGTTGGTCTTGCATTTCACTGCGTATCAAGGGATCAAGCGCCGAGAAAGCTTCATCCATCAGCAGAATTTCTGCATCGGTGCACAGCGCTCTCGCTAGGCCCACACGTTGCTGTTGGCCACCAGATAGCTGCGAAGGGTACTGCGCTTCATATCCGCTCAAACCAACAGTGTCTAGCCATTGATTGGCCTTGGCATTTCTGCTGGCTTTGTCTACCCCTTGTACACTGAGACCATAGGCAACATTTTCCAGTACGGTGCGATGAGGCATTAAACCAAAGCGTTGAAACACCATCGCCATTTTATTGCGACGAAATTGCTCCAACTCTTTGCTATTCAGCTTCATCACATCAATGCCTTCAACCAATATCTGCCCTTCAGTAGGATCGATAAGGCGATTGAAGTGACGGATCAAAGTGGACTTTCCTGAGCCCGACAACCCCATAATGACAAAAATTTCACCTTGATGAATGTCGAGGTTAATGGCTTTAAGGCCCACGGTATGGCCGGTTTTAGCTAGAATTTCATCTTTAGATAAACCTTCTTTAACCATCGGCATGACGTTAGCGGGTTTTTTGCCAAAGACCTTATAGAGATCTCTAATTTGAATGAGTGGCTGCGTTGGTGATTGATTAGTCATGATTTCCACTCTGGGTGTGTTTCTGAGATCGCTTGGCGTAAGCTTGAGAAGTGCGATCAAAAATGATGGCTAGCGCGACAATGGCTAAACCGTTAAAGAGTCCGAGGGTGAAGTATTGGTTGGTGATTGACTTGAGTACGGGTTGACCCAGCCCCGTGACGCCAATCATCGACGCAATAACGACCATTCCTAGTGCCATCATAATGGTCTGGTTAATGCCTGCCATAATGGTCGGAGAGGCGAGTGGTAACTGCACTCCCATAAGGCGTTGCATGGGACTTGCACCATAGGCGGTAGCAGCCTCTAGTACTTCTTTGTCTACCAGACGGATCCCGAGATTCGTGAGTCGAATAACGGGCGGAATGGCATAAATTACCACGGCAATCACGCCGGGCACCTTGCCAATACCGAGTAACATGACCACGGGGATAAGGTACACGAAGGCTGGCATGGTTTGCATGACATCCAAAATCGGCGTCACTATTGAGCGAGTTCGATTACTGCGGGCCATTAATATACCGATGGGTACGCCGAGTACGATGGCTAATAGCGTGCACACGGTAATGATACTGAGAGTCCGCATGGTATTTTCCCACATACCGAAATAACCGATAAGTAGAAATGACACCACCACGCCGACAGATAATTTCCATGAACGACTAGTTAAGTAAACTAATGCGGTAATTGACAGCAGTACAGCCCACCAAGGTGACTGTACCAACAGCTTTTCAAACCAGATAAGAAAGTCGAGCAAGGGATCAAAGAAAGACTCGATGACATCACCATACTCACGGGAAAAGTCCCGGAAGGTGCTGTCTAAATATTTGCGAATTTCCAATAACGTCTCACGATCCATCTTTGGAAATTTGCTGAGCCAAGAAAAGTCAGCCATTGGTACCTCTATCGTTTTTTATACGGAATAATCTAGATGAGAAACAAAAACGCGAAGCTTTGTTGGCTTCGCGTTTTGTTCGGATTTAGAGTGCTTTGACTGCCAATTTTACTTTTTCGGCAACATCAGCAGGAACCCATTTAAGCCATATATCTTCATGCTTCATCAGGAAGTACTCGGCGGCGATGTTACCATCAGCCTGATTGTCTTCCATCCAAGCCAGCAAGCCGTTCATCTGGGCATTGGTGATAGAACGTTTAGCAAGATACTCAAATTCTTGAGTTGATTTTTTAGCAAAAGCTGCAGTGGTAACCGTTTGCACTAATGCTGATGGGTACATGGTAACTTTAGGATCTGCGCACTCTACGTTAGAGATACAGTCACGAAAATGGTCTTCATCGATACCGGTACCAAAATCGACCTTAACCATGTTGTACTTACCCAATATTGCAGTGGGTGCCCAGTAATAACCAAACCAAGGCTTTTCACGCTCGTAAGCACGGGCGATGGAACCTGATAGACCTGCTCCTGAACCCGGATTGACAAGATCAAACCCTGCATCACTGAGCTTTAGTGCTCGAAACAGATTTTCAGCGGTGATCTGACAGCCCCAACCCGCAGGGCAGCCATAAAAAGCACCACGATCTGGATCTTCTGGATGCTCAAAGGTTTTTACTTTGGCAATAATACCCGCGATGGTTTTCAGGCTTGGGTCTTTATCGACCATATACTTGGGTACCCAGAAACCTTCTTCGCCGCCATCAGAGAGTGATTTACCTGCAATTGCTAAGCGCTTCTCCTTGATGCCTCGTTCGATAAGATCTTTAACGTTATTGCTCCAGATCTCAGGCGCGATGTCAGGCTCTCCTTTTTCAACCATTGAGGTGCTCGTTGGCATCGTATCGCCAGGGATTAACTCTGCTTCGCAACCGTAACCATGTTCTAAAATAAAGCGATCCACATTGGCGATTAATGAAGCTGAACTCCAGTTCATATCTGCGATGGTGACTTTACCGCATTGCTCTTCGGCAAAGACTTGATGTGTCGCGGTACTAAGCAGTAATCCGCCAATCAAAATTATACTTTTCATAAGAGCTCCGTGCTCGATTTGAGAGTTTGTTGCGCACGAGCCTTTAACTAACAATGGTTAGAGTTCAAACTAGGGGCTGTGCTTCGATTCTTGCAGGTGACAGTAATGTGACAAGCATATTACCAAAAATAGGACTAAACAAAGTGTTTGAGAGCGTAAATTAACACAATTGTTGCATGGTTAACAGTTTAGTACTTCAAACTTGCTACCTTAGTCAATTACGCCTTCATAAATGTGATTAGAGCTCAAACTAATCGTGACTTATTGGCATATCCGTTGGGTTGCTGGTTCGGTTATTAGTCTGCTGGTTCTGCTCTGTAGGCTGGCCGTCTGTAGATTGCTAGCCATTGGTGATAAGCATGCTGTGCTTGTCAGTTACTGGTGGGTGTTGAACTAGTGATGCAATGCTTGACTCTGGTAACCTATTAAGGGAAATGCAAGCGTCGGTGCCGAGAATATTGCAACCGGTTGAAATTGACGGCAAGTATCTGGCTGATGGCGGCACTGTCAGCAATATGCCAGCCGATACGGTACGCGAGATGGGTGTTGATATTGCAATTGATATTGGTTCCGAGTTTGCACCGAAAGAAGAATTACAAAACAGTTTGGCCATTTTAGCGTCGCTGTCTACCATGATGACCCGGGCCAATGCAGTACAGCAAATCTCAAACTTACAACCACAAGATATCCTTATTCGTCCTAACATTAGGAAAGACCTTTTAGCGTGTTGGGTGCTCTATGCCTCTAATAGAGCAGCTGAGTTGATATTGTCATTTAAGCTGACGTTTGGTCACAACGCACCTTGTGAGAGAGGCGCTTATTGCGAGGATACCAAAGCCAAATACGTTCCCTGTTACCGCTACCGTAATAAACCGCAGTTAACTTTCAACAATGATATTCAGATGCCCACAATTGTTACCATCACAAGTGGATGGATACAGCAATCTCGAGGATTGTTACTGTACGGAAAAAGAAATTTTCAGATTGAGTGCATTATCAAACCAAGTCAGTTGAGTATAATTCACCCAACAAAATTGACATGGCAATACGCCTGTTAGCTTCTAAACTTTAAATCTACTTGGTGCTGCAGTTGAGCAAGGTTCTTTGCTGTTTGCTGAGTAAATGAAGGAGTCTAAATGGCAAGTGGTTGGGCCCGCGACGGGGCAGTGCAAGATCAAATCGATAATAGTATCGAAGATGGAGTGGCGCATATTCGCAGTGAATTATCCGTTGGACAAAGTCTGTTCGACTGTGAAGAGTGCGATAAACCCATTCCCGAGGCGCGTAGACGAGCTGTTCAAGGCGTTCGTTTGTGTGTTGAATGTCAAAGCGAGCGAGATAAACGGCACGGTAACATGGCACTGTTTAATCGCAGAGGCAGTAAAGATAGTCAATTACGTTAAGTGCGGTGTTAGGCTGGGTTTGATATTGATAGCCGCATGTTCGTCAGATAATAAAATACACATTATTATTACCGTACGGTAAAAGTAAATTGCGTAATGGTGGGATTATCATTTATTAAGTCCCCGCTATAATGCTCGCATATTCATTACGGCGCTGGTTCAGATAAGACCGTTTATACACTCTATCAATCTAGGAATTTAAGATGACAGCACAGACAATTAAATCTAAAGCCGCAGTCGCTTGGGCCGTAGGCCAGCCACTCACTATGGAAATCGTAGATGTTATGCCGCCTCAAAAAGGCGAAGTGCGCGTCAAGATGGTTGCCACTGGTGTGTGTCATACCGACGCATTCACGCTATCGGGTGACGATCCTGAAGGTATTTTTCCGTGTATTCTAGGCCATGAAGGCGGCGGGATTGTTGAGTCTATTGGTGAAGGCGTGACTAGCGTGCAAGTCGGCGACCATGTTATTCCTTTATACACACCAGAGTGTGGCGAGTGTAAGTTCTGTAAGTCAGGCAAAACTAACCTTTGCCAGAAAATTCGTGAAACTCAAGGTAAAGGTTTGATGCCTGATGGCACCACGCGTTTTTCAAAAGATGGCGTTGATATCTTCCATTACATGGGCACATCTACTTTCTCTGAGTACACAGTCTTGCCTGAAATTTCATTGGCAAAAGTGAACCCTGAAGCACCACTTGAAGAGGTGTGCTTATTGGGTTGTGGTGTGACCACTGGTATGGGCGCAGTCATGAATACCGCAAAAGTTGAAGAGGGCGCTACGGTTGCAATCTTTGGTATGGGTGGTATTGGTCTATCAGCAGTGATTGGTGCTGCGATGGCTAAAGCGTCACGTATCATCGCTATCGATATTAACGAAAGTAAGTTCGACTTAGCTCGCCAACTGGGCGCCACTGATTGCATCAACCCAAAAGATTACGATAAGCCAATTCAAGATGTGATTGTAGAACTTACCGATGGCGGCGTTGATTACTCATTTGAGTGCATCGGTAACGTCAACGTGATGCGTAGCGCGCTTGAGTGTTGCCATAAAGGTTGGGGCGAGTCAGTGGTTATTGGTGTCGCAGGGGCAGGTCAAGAGATCTCAACCCGTCCATTCCAACTGGTGACTGGTCGTGTATGGAGAGGCAGCGCTTTTGGTGGGGTTAAAGGCCGCTCAGAGCTACCTGAGTACGTTGAACGTTATTTGGCGGGTGAGTTTAAGTTAAGCGACTTTATTACTCATACTATGGCGCTTGAGCAGGTTAACGAAGCATTTGACCTTATGCATGAAGGTAAGAGTATTCGTACTGTTATCCACTTCGACAAGTAAACTATCAAAATAAGTGGATAGGGTGTAAGCCCCTATCCAGCCGCTTTCGCATTAACTGTCATCGATAGTTAATGCGAAAGCGCTTTAAGAGACTCAAGTATGACAATCGAAAATATCAGTGTAAACAAGAGTTTTGGCGGCTGGAATAAGCAGTATACCCACCACTCTGAAGCGTTAAATTGTAAGATGCGCTTTGCTATCTATCTGCCGCCTCAAGCGTCAAATGGCCAAAAAGTTCCGGTATTATATTGGTTGTCAGGCTTAACCTGTACCGATGAAAACTTTATGCATAAAGCCGGTGCGCAAGCGCTCGCTGCAGAGTTGGGTATCGCAATTGTTGCACCAGATACTAGCCCGCGTGGCGAAGGTGTGGCTGATGATGTCGGTTATGATTTAGGCCAAGGTGCAGGTTTTTACGTTAATGCAACGCAAGCGCCGTGGAATCGTCATTACCAAATGTATGATTACGTCGTTGATGAACTGCCAAAATTGATTGAGTCTATGTTCCCAGTCAGTGACAAGCGCTCAATTGCGGGTCATTCAATGGGCGGACATGGTGCCTTGGTTATTGCGATGCGCAATGCTGAGGCTTATCAGTCAGTGTCTGCGTTTAGCCCAATCAGCAACCCAGTTAATTGCCCTTGGGGCAAGAAGGCGCTTACGGCTTATTTGGGCCGTGACACTAATGCATGGCAGGATTACGATGCGAGCCTATTGATGCGTAAAGCCAGTGCGTTTGTGCCGGCGTTAGTTGATCAAGGCGAAGGTGATAACTTCCTCGCAGAGCAACTTAAACCTGAAATGTTGCAGGCTGCGGCTAAAGTAAGTGGTTACCCGTTAACGCTTAATATGCATGAGGGTTATGATCACAGCTACTTCTTCATCTCGAGCTTTATTGAACAACACTTACGCTTTCATGCTGCTCACTTGAACGACTAGCGTTACATTACTATATTATAAAAATGCCGCTCTATAGCGGCATTTTTTATGCGCCGCAGTTACTAACTCCCCTCTGAATCGCTCACCTTATTAGTGGTTCATTTAGCAAGC
The DNA here is from genome assembly GCF_002836205.1 of Shewanella sp. Choline-02u-19. Lineage (NCBI taxonomy): Bacteria > Pseudomonadati > Pseudomonadota > Gammaproteobacteria > Alteromonadales > Shewanellaceae > Shewanella > Shewanella sp. Choline-02u-19. The sequence goes on along the minus strand of NZ_PJBE01000011.1, from coordinate 114,416 downwards.
CTTTCGATAAAAAAGTACACCTCATGGACTTTGTTTTGTTAGGACAAGCAATAAAAGTGATCATGGTTGGTGTTTTACATGCTTTATGGGCCTGAATGGCGAGTGTTTGCACTCTGTTATTTTAGCGCTAGAGTTAAGCTAATTCATATAAGGAGATAACAATGAAACTATGGAATATAGTTGTGATTGGCCTTGCGATAGTTTTAGCGGGTTGTGCAGCAACGGAAGCTTCAAAAGAGCGGGCGGCAATGTATGAGTTTCCTGACTTAGAGCAAGTTAATTCCATTGATAATTTTAGAATGGATGGTTGGGAAGAGATCGATAAGTATTCGCTGATAGTCAATAGCAGGCCAAGAGAGATCTATCTGTTGATTTTAAATGGTGGTAATAATGATCTTAAGTTTGCCCAAGGATTACTCATTACATCAACCCTTGGTAAGGTCGAAGTTGGCTTTGATAGTGTCTCAACTCGAGATAACCCACAGCTTAAATACAATATTAAGCGCATGTACCGCATAAAAGATAAAGCGGAGAAAGAGCTTATAAAGCAACAAATCCTCGCTTTCTCTGTTGATGAGAAAAAGTTAGAAAATAAAAAATCTGAGGCGAATAGTACTAGCGGCGATTAAAGTGGCAACTTACCGCTGAGTGGAATCAATCTATAAAAAAGCCCGTCTATCAGTCGATAGGCGGGCTTTTTACTGCAGACCATTCCTAGGGGATATTAACTAAGGCCACATTAGCCTTTAATAAGGTAAGCGCCTTTAGTAGTAAGTGTCACCGTAATTGGCTCACTGGTTTTGTTTTTCCAATACCATCCGTGCGCACCTGCAAAAGGCGTGGTCAGCGTCCCCTTCACTTGATCGGATGTGGTGATAGTAAAACTTTCAAAGAAACCTGTTTTATCACCTTGAGGTTCGCCGTGAAAATCAAAATACAAGGGTGCGCCATTGGTGCGCCATTCATATTCTAAATGGGCTCCTTCATTCATCAGTAGTTTATATTCTAAACCTTTACCCGCCGCAATAATGATGTCGACCGTATCTTGGCGTAGCCCCATCATTTCTGTACGAGTTTGTTTGATCTCTGCCACTGAGGGCGCATCGTTTATCACAATAGAGCCTGAACTTACCATTACGCCTGGCCCGGCTTTAATACTTGATGTACTCGCGATCACTGGTTCTGTCGCCGCAGTGGCTATTTTTGTTAGCCCTAACGATTGACCAATACCTGTTGGGTCAATGTTGTACTCGGCAGGTAAAATAGCCGTGACCAATACAACCGCAGCAATGACGGTTGCGACGATACTCGCTTTCAGTAAGGTGGCGTTAGAGTGGACTGGTGCACTGAGTGAGTTGCTCTCGGTGTTAGTTGCTTGGTTGTCTGTTTGCTGTGTCATTGTTGTTCCTAAATTTGTATTTACGCATGCGTATTGAGCTGTGTTTTTCTGTGGTAGCGACTCAACAATCTGTTTTAATTGATAAAGTATCCAGTGAGTTGAAAGCCGACTAACATCAATCCACCACTCATGAGTAGCGTGTTGGCCGCAGTTGAAAACTTGAGATAACTTTGATGCCTGCGCCAAAAGCTCATCATAATGAGCACAACGCCTAGCGCTAAAAATTGCCCAATTTCTACGCCGACGTTAAAGGCAATAATATTGGTCATTAACCCCTCTTTAGGCAGATTGAATTCTTGGATTTTCGTGGCCAGCCCAAAGCCATGGAATAGGCCAAAGATCATTACCGCGACTTTGGTGTTGGGCTGGAAACCAAAAACGCGTTTGAATCCACCTAAGTTATCAAATCCTTTATAGACAATTGAAAATCCAATAATCGCATCGATAAGATAAGGATTTACCTGGATGTCGTAAAACACGCCGTACAGCAAGGTAATGCTATGACCAATAGTGAACAAGCTGACGTAGAGCAACACGTCTTTAGTGCGATAAAGGAAAAAAATCACGCCGACTAAAAACAGTAAATGGTCATATCCAGTGACCATATGCTTAGCACCGATATAGATAAAGGGCAGAATAGAAACCCCTTGATTAGCAGCTAAAAACTGCTTGGTACCTTCATCTACGCCGTGAGCAAAAAGAGAGAAAGAGGCCAATAACCCCAAAAAAATCACCATAAGTCTTATGGTGTTAGCCAATGGTTGGCTCATTACATGTACTCCAATTATTTATTTTATTAAGCGCATGAATCAAAGACTGAATGTAGTCAGTCAAAGAAGCGCAAAATGGGTCTATCGCTAAACGACTTGGAATAGTTAACCAAGCCGTCATTTAAAAGATAAATAATTAGCGGTGTGGAGGGGGATTGGGTGGTGCGTATCGGTAGTTGTTATAAAGCACATCATTGTCGCCGACAGTGCCTGCCTGATAAAAATCGCTGTTAAAGGTCGACTCAAAGGGCGGGTGTGATGGCGTGTGTGAGTGGTTGTTATGATCATGCTCGCTACTGTCGCTAGCAAAAACAATATCAGTGCCGTCTAAATCGGCAATTAATTCGGTGGAATTAAAAGCGGGCAGGGCTTCTACATCGTGCACATGAGCAAAGGTTGCATGCACATTCTCATGGCTATGATGATGGCTAACACTGCTACCCATAGGGTGTTTACCATTGGGGTACTGTACTGAATAAGCTGAATTCATCACAAAAAACTGGCACAGCAACAGCACCAGCATGATGGCTAATGTTGTTCTGGATTGGTGTGTAGCGGCTATGGCTAACTTTACCTTGATGGTTTTACTGCTCAGTTTGTTTCGTCTCAAAGAGAATGTAGCAATCGAGATTAAATCAGATTGGAGCTCAAACCGCTAGTATTTCCCGACGACAAAGCTATTGCCTTAGTTTAACTGACCCGCAATCCAGCCTAGGCGACTGCCGCAGCAAGCTGATTAAAGTAAAGCGGTTGGTCGCCAACGCTCTTGGCACAACAATGCCTAAAAGAACGGGTAGAAGGTAATGAACGAGTGAAGAAAACATGTGTTTGCAGGCATAGTTGTTAGCGACTAATGCGCTGTAAGACTGAGTGAGTAAGCATTTACATACGCCAATAAAAAAGGAGGTGTTAGCCGCCTTTTTTATGTTCAATATTCAGCTTGGACTTTGGCTTTACCTGCTTTAAGCCGGCTTAAACATACATTTTAAGCGTTTGATAATAACGATACGAGACATAACAATTCCTCAGTGCACCGCAATTTGGTGCTGCAATAATGTGTAACAAGCGCCAGGTGACTTCAGCGGTATACCCTAGGTATCTGCTCGTCCTCAGGGCATTAGATGGCGCTCATTATAGTTATCATCATATTTGGAACAATTAGCTTAAAAGGTAAATTACTTTTGCGACACAGTAACAATCAACGCTTTAAGTGCCTTAAGTTATTGAAAGTAATATGTTTGATCTTATTGTTAATAATGGCTACTGACCAGTAGCATAAGCTAGAGGTCAGTATAGGGTACGGTTAAGTGTCTATTTGAGGGCGTTACCCAGGTAGTCCAGCAGCATGCGAACTTTAGGTGAGAGGTGACGATTTTGCGGATAGAGCGCCCAGATCCCTTCTTCAGGCTGGCGGTTATGCTCAAGCAGTGCCACCAGTTGTTTGTCTTCTAAAAAGCGGGCGACATAAAAATCGGGTAGTTGTACGATGCCAATGCCTTTAATTGCCGCATCCACTAAAGCGTGGCCATTGTTACAACTGAGTGAACCGCTTACGCGTACATTTCTGGTTTTGCCATTTTCTTGAAAACGCCAATAATCCATAGTGCCGAGCAAACAATTATGTTTTTCTAGTTCCGACAATGTGTGGGGAATGCCATAAGTGGAAAGATAAGCGGGTGACGCACAAACATACTGGGTTCGCGTACTTAGCTTCTTAGCCATCATACTCGAGTCTTCTAGCTGCCCGAGCCGGATGGCAAGATCGTATCCTTCGTCGATTAAATCAATCCTTTGATTACTGAGGATGAGTTTAATCTCCAATTCTGGATACAACACGGCAAAGTCATTGATCAAAGGCGCAATGGTTTTTTCACCATAGGTGAAGGGAGCGGTAATTTTTAGCAATCCTCTAGGGGTCGTTTGCAGATTAGTGATCGCTCGCTCTGCTTCTTCTAATCCATCGAGCACCTGTCGACAATGTTGATAATAGATCCTGCCAACTTCGGTCACCGATACTTTTCTTGTGGTGCGATGAAACAGCTTTGAAGCGAGCCGAATTTCTAATGCGCTGATCTGCCTGCTGACTTGAGCTGTCGAAATCCCTAGTCGTTGTGACGCCTTGGTAAAGCTTTCGGCTTCGGCTACTGCAACAAACTCACTGACACCTTCCCAATTAAACATTATTACTCTCAAGAAATTATCTTTGCTAAATATCCCTTAATTATTACCAAATTCAGTCTAAATGCAATTCAAAATCACATCTTATTTAAAACGGCTAATCGCTATTTCTAGCACCAAACTGGGTATTTAAGTGAGATTTATTATTACTCACTGTAAAAAGTAATTTGTTAAAAAGTGGGATTATCAACTAGTGGGTAAGGAATATAATCACTGCCATCGAATGACAAAGATGTCATCCAGTCTCAGTTTGTAGTCATCCAAGATATCAGTAAAGAGACTGTAAGTTTTTATTTAAATTAAGGAAGTCAAAATGAGCACAACATTCTATATGCCTCCGATGTCGATGATGGGACCCGATGCCATCAAGCAATTAGGTAGCGAACTACAGGCGAGAAACTTTAATAAAGCGCTAATCGTAACCGATAAGGCATTAGTCGATATTAAACTCGTCGACAGACTAACCGATGAGTTATCTACTCACGATATCGCATTTGCAATCTTTGATGGTGTACAGCCTAACCCGACAGAGAAAAATATTGAGCAAGGTCTTGAGATGCTTAAAATTCAAGACTGTGACTTTGTCGTTTCATTCGGTGGTGGCTCGCCTCACGATTGTGCTAAAGGCATCGCCTTAGTCGCTGCCAATGGTGGTCATATTCGTGATTACTCTAAAGGTGTGCATCTATCTGCGAAGCCACAACTGCCGTTGGTTACCGTCAATACCACTGCTGGGACAGCTGCTGAAATGACCATTTTTGCCATTGTTACCAATGAGGAAGATCAGACTAAATACCCGATTGTAGATAAAAATCTGACGCCGATCATCGCTGTGAATGACTCAGAACTTATGGTGGCAATGCCTAAGTTTCTTACCGCTGCAACGGGGATGGATGCATTAACCCATGCGATTGAAGCTTATGTTTCAACTGCAGCGACTCCGATAACCGATGCGTCAGCCATTAAGGCTATTGAGCTCATCTCAATGAACTTGCAGCAGGCTGTCGATAACGGCGAAGACCGTGCAGCGCGAGATGCGATGCAGTACGGAGAGTATTTGGCTGGTATGGCCTTCTCTAACGCGTCTCTGGGTTATGTGCACTCAATGGCTCACCAATTAGGTGGTGTATATGACTTAGTGCACGGCTTATGTAATGCCATCTTGCTGCCATATGTTTCTCGTTTCAATGCTGTCGTTAGCAGTGATAGATTTGCCGATGTTGCTAAAGCAATGGGCGTAGATACGACAGGCATGAATGCCGCTGATGCTGCAGAAGCTGGCATTGTTGAAATAGAAAGACTTTCAGCCTCAGTTGGTACCGCCCAAAAGCTGGCTGATCTTGGAGTTAAACAGGACAAACTTGAATTTATGGCGATTAATGCCTTAAACGATGCGTGCTCTTTAACCAATCCAAGAAAGGCTAGCACTGAAGAGATCATCAATATTTTTAAACAAGCGATGTAAGTCGTTCTGCTAAGTCCAGCAGGGCTTAGCCTCATTTATTTGGAATAATTATTATGAAAACGTTAATTCACCCATTGGTCGATAATGGTATCTCAGCAACAGCCGATGGTTTTAGCGGCGGTTCATTGCAATGCCAGTGTTCACACCATCCTGTTGAAGTTAGTGTCTCAGCGCAAACTGCACATAACCATGTTTGCGGTTGCAGCAAATGCTGGAAGCCTGAAGGCGCTCTGTTTGCTCAGATAGCGGTGGTCGCTAAAGACCAAGTTAGCGTGACTGCTAATGCTGATAAATTACAGATTATCGACGCGTCAGCGGCAATTCAGCGTCATGCATGTAAAGAGTGTGGCACCCATATGTACGGCCGTATCGAAAACGCTGAGCATCCTTTCTATGGTTTAGACTTTGTGCATACTGAGTTATCTAAACAGCAAGGTTGGTCAGCACCTGAATTCGCTGCATTTGTCTCTTCTATCATTGAGTCAGGAACGGCACCTGAAGCTATGGCTGATGTTCGCAATACATTAACGGACTTGGGCTTAGCGCCATATGACTGCTTATCTCCAGTATTGATGGATGCCATTGCTGCTCACGTTGCAAACAAGAGCTAAGCGCCATTAATTGATACTGAGTAAATAGGTATCGTGGATTTTATAAGAAAGCGCTACGGCGCTTTTTTTATGTCTATTGGCAGGGGTTTAACCTACTTATCCCCCCCCAAAAAAAGCAGCCATCTAGACCGGTGTTATCGTTTTTTCTTATATTGAATGGTAAAAATATTTGTTGATCAGGCCGATTATTATTGTTGAATTAATAAATATATTTGACGCATCGAAATGGGATTGTCTTCGTTTTTAAGAGTTGAAGCTTAAATGCGTATGGGCGGAGCTGCTGCGGTATTGATGCTTTGCACTGATGGTTTCATTTGTCGGCTCATGCTTGGTTTTTGATTGCAGCTGTTTATTACCATTTGGTAAAAGTGATTTGCAGTTTTAGCTGATTATCATCCTATCCATTATCAATATACTAAGCACTACAACAAATTCAGTATCTCAATCTATGCAGCAGGCTTTGCCTGCCGAACACTTTACATTTAAGGCTTATATTATGAGTTGGATCTTTCTATTACTGGGTGTCATGGCTGAAGCCTTATCTCATGTGGCGTTAAAGGCGACCGATGGTTTTAGTCGACCATTGCCAGCCGTATTGGTTATTTTGGGTCATTTGGTGGCATTTATTTTTCTTGGCCAAGCGATGAAGGGCATGCCTGTGGGGGTCGTTCATGCACTGTGGGCGGGTTTAGCCATAGTGACAGTCACCTTGTTATCGGCACTATTTTACCGCCAACATCTAGATCTCACTGCGTGGATCGGTATGGGATTAGTCGCTGCTGGCGTAATGATGATTAACTTCTCACAAGGCCATAGTCACTGATTCAAAGCATTAACCGCGTTGATCTCATTTTAACCTTAAGCATAAAGCTAACCTCAGCTTTCTTTAGTGGCCTCAATATGTTGACTGTCTCATTATTCGATACAAACTTGTTGGTGTGAGGCACTTTTTCATGCGGTAGGGAATCGGTAATCTATTCATAACGTCGATAATGACACCGACAAGATTCTCTATTTATCAGGTTATGAGTGAGGTTTACAATGAAAATTAAGACGATGCTAGCAGGTGTTCTATGTTCCGGTTTACTCATCAGCAGCGTAAATGCCGCTGAAGTTGAATTTTTCGTGGGTGCGGCTGCGGGTTATCAAACCGATAAAGTGGACGGCAATATACAACACGACACCGAAGACATGTCGTGGCAAGGGCGAATGGGGGTATTGATTGAGCAACAGCATCGGATCACGGGTACCTTTGGCTATATGGAGGACGAATTCTCTCAAGCGGGCAACGATTATAAGCAGGAGCAATATAGCTGGTTGCTCTCTTATGATTATTTAATACCAGTCCATAAAGACGTTAACTTATTTGCTGGTGTTACTGTGGGCGCTAATGACAATAAAATTGCGGGACGTGCAGATACTGATTTAGTCTGGGGTGGCCAAGTGGGTGTGCAATATCAATGGAGTGAACACTTTTCGTCAGATCTCGGGTATCGCTATCTAGAACAAGATTATGAACGCGATGGGATCACTATTGATAACAGTCAGCAGGTGTACTTGACGCTTGATTATAAGTTCTAGTGAATAAGACAGAAAAAAGCCGACTGTAATGCAGTCGGCAAAAGTATTAACCCTAAAAGATCCTCAGCTAGCGATCCTAATTGACAAAAAGCCTTACGTTTTGGGCGTTATCACTTCAAAATAGCGCCCACCTTACTTTAGGTTGATGACTTTTTCGTACGACGACGTAAGCCGAATAACCCAAGCAGCAAAACTGATACTCCCATTGCACCACCGCTATCTGACTGTGTCGGTTCAGGTTCAACAGCAACCACTTCAGCCGTTATCGCAATCGTTGCAGTCGCAACAGTCGTCTTGCTACCATTGCTGACGGTCAGCTCAACAACTGCGCTGCTGTCAGCTTCTACATCCGGCAAGGTGACATTAACGCTTGCTGAGCTTGCATCGTCCATTGTGATATCCTGGCCTGAAACTTGTGCCCAGCTATAGGTTATTACGTCATCTGCATTCGGCGTAGTACTGCCTACAGCAGATAAAGCAACAACTGTCTGTTCGTCAGCGGTAACGCTAATGGCACTCTCGCCATTAATTAGCGCAACTGGCACGCCTTCAAGTTGTACCGGTCCGACGGTTTCAGTAATACTGACGCTATTTACTGTGTGCGATACATCAAAACTCAATGTTTTAGACATCACTTGCTCCGCAGTATTAAGCACTAAAACAATGCTCTGTAGCTCACTGTTAGCGGCCTGAGTTACCTGCCAGCTAAGTGTTTGTCCCTCGAGCATACCCATGTGGCTATCACTGTCGATGATAAGGCCTTCTGGAATGCTGGTCTGGATATCAAATAACATCTCTTCGTCGCTGGCATTGGCAGCAAGTTCAAGCGTTAGGGTGAGCATATCGCCGGTATTAACCCGTTCGCTATCTACTGAACCTGTTAGATAGGTGGCATTCTTGTAAAGCTCTATTGGCATCAGACCAATGTTGCTCGCCGCATCGGGACCAGTACCGATCTCAAGCGCAGTGATATAAAGGGTGTCAGGTTTTAAGTCCTTGTCCCAGTTTAGTACTAGGCCGATATCTTCATTGGCTCCTAACTGTGCGTTATAATCTACCGTGACACTCGAATCATCTTTATCGATAACGGCTATCTCAATCGTTAGGTCATCAATGGTGTCTGATGGCGCTGATGTATTACCAAAGTTATGCACAGTGACGTAATAGCTACCTGGCTGTGGATCGTTAACTTCGCAGCTTTCATAGGCGGTTTCAGTCGCGCTCTGACACAACATATCGTCCATTTCCATGGCATTATCAGGTTTGCCATTATAGTTCGCATCACGGCCAATAAATATATCCAGATCGGGTGATGTGGTGTCTTTAATGCGTACGATGACACGCTTGGTATTAGGCGTAACATTAATTAGTTGCGAATAGAAAAAGCTGCTGTCGTTATAGACGTTAGCTGGCCAGCTAGCAGTGTCGCTATCATCACGTGGCAGGCTGGTGGTGATACTTTCAACTTCAGCGAGTTCAAATGTGGCAATTTGCAGGTCACTAGTACCGACTGTAGTGATGCCTTCGATATTAGCACTGCCTTTGCTTTTATTGGTTACTAGGTAAGTACTTTCTGGGAAGCTACCCGCAACAAAAGTCCCTATCACCGGCATTGCAGAAGGAGTTAGCTTTGCATCGGCTGGTGTGAGTAACAATCTACCCATGCCATATTCAGAGTTAAAACCATTCGAGATAGTTGCTGTCACCTCAAGAGTGACGCTTTCACCTGCGGCGAGGGTAAAGCTGCTTGGCGTCGCGCTTACTGTTAAGTCATCAACACTGGCATCACCGCTGGTGGTCCAGGTTGAGCTAGAGGTAGCGGTAAAGGTTCTAGTCCAGTTACAGCTCATCATACAGTTTTGCTGCACTGCAGATGGCATGTTCATCTCTTCTGGCTTGCCACCTAGATCTGGGTTGGCATCGAGATACTCTTGGTTAGTCACGTTCATGATGAGGCCAGTATTGAGCGCCTTGCTGATGCGGATGCTACCTGCACCGGAATCAAAAAAGTCTGATGCGGTGACGCCATCATCTTTACGCGTATTAAACTCTGCACTGAGCATTAATGCCGATTGCAGTTCGGCAGGCGTCCATGCAGGTTTAAGTGCCGCGATTAACGCCATTGCACCAGCAACATGCGGGCTAGACATCGATGTGCCATCCATAAAGGTGTATGGCGATTCAGTCTTTTCTTCGCGCCAAGGCTGATACTCAGAGTTGGCTGCATAGATGGCAACACCAGGGGCTGCAACATGAGGCGTCAACCAACGGTTCATGATGGGCTCTGGGCCACGAGAGGTAAACACCGCTGCGATGTCAGCATTATCGGGATCGCTTTCAATCGCGGAGGCGGTAATGGTTGCTATATGCTCGCTGCCATTGGCTAGCCAAGCTGTTAGTTCATTTCCTTGAGCTGCATCAACATGTATTGCAGGCAGCACATGGAAATCAGCATCGACCGTTTCTGAACCGCCGTCCACATTCACTAAGATCATACCGCCAGCGCCGCCAGCAAGTACGTTGGTTCCTTTTGTCACTCTGGCGATGTCACCGCGTTGACAAACGACTATTTCGCCACTGAAAGTGTCAATATCGAAAGGGTTCAAGCAGTCGGCATCACCGTAATCGGCAGCATGGACAACGCTAGCAGTGAAGCCCGCTGTTGCGCCTTTACCACTAAGGTTGGTTAATGCACTGTCGCCGCCAGTGAAGCTGGCCTCTTTATCGGTAAAGCTACGGTCATGGGTATAGGCTGCCACTGTTGTGATCCAAGGGGCGTTACCGGGTGAACCAACGGTTTCAGGACCGGGCCCTGAGTTACCGGCCGAAGTCGCCACATGAATCCCTGCTTCACGGGCAGATAGAAATGCTAGTGCATCAGTGTCATACCAAGGGTCACTCGCGCCACCACCGACAGAGTAGTTGAGCACTTGAACGCCGTTTTCGATGGCATGCTCAACAGCCTGAGCGGTTACGTCAGTCCAGCAGCCTGCATCGGCAGCACAAACTTGATAAGAGATGATGTTTGCATGGGGAGCAACCCCGCTAATATGACCAAAGGTAAAATCGGCTTTATCGCCCATCACGTTATAAATAGGCACATTTTTAACCACGTTACCTGCAGTCGTCGAGGCGGTATGTGAACCGTGGCCGTTGTGATCGATGCCTATTACATCATCGCCCTCAGGAACGTAATCAGCGAGCACACCGTCGTTTGCCCAAATACCAATAAGTTTGTCGTTACAGTAGTTGGCTAACTCAGAGTCTGCACAGTGACCTAAATAAACGCCTTCACCGAGAGGATTGGTATGGTCATAACCATCACCGCCGATATCGGCAAATGATGGATTAAAAGCGCTAATACCTGTATCGAGGATCCCGACGATGACACCTTCACCTTGAGTCGCTACGCCCGTTGCTGTGCCATCCCACGCCGACGGCGCTTGAATGTGGCGAGGACCTGAGTCAGTAGTAAGGTGGCGAAGTTGAACCTTCTGCACGTGCTTAACACCGGAGACACCCTGTAGCTGGGTTACTTCTTGCTCTGTTAATGTGGTGCTGAAACCGTTGAGGGCAATTTTATATTGATTTTCAATGGTGAGTTCACGCTTTAAGCTGGCCTGCGCCCGCTTTAAAGTTAAGTCGGATTGCTGTGCCAAGTATTGGAGATAGTGTTGACTGGCAGCGCTTTGCACGTTTAGCGTGCCATTTTTATTGTTCTTATTATGGTTATTGCTTAATAAACTGGTGGCTTTAAGGTTATCAATACCGCCTTTATAGGTGGCTAACGGTTGATCATCAAGTAGTACCATGTACAGGTTATCAGTATTACGTTTGCTGGCTTGTAGTTTGTTACTGCGTTGACCACCATCAACGTCTAGGCCACGGGTGTCGGTAATATTAGCCTGAGATACCGGGCTTAATATAATGCTGAGTGCGGCTGCAATGAGGCTTTTTTTGTAAGTTATTTTCACCTGGTCTTCCTCGTATTTATAATTATTGTGTTGAGTATTCTCTTCTGCTGCGAATAACTTGCGCGAGCAGTCAATTTATTAGAATTGTTAATTCGACGTAAACTTGATACCCCATCGAAACCATCTTGAGCAAACGACTCGCTACTATTTGGCGTCACTTATGTTTCATTTCTTTTTCAATTCCTTTTGATTCAATGTCTTACGTAATCTTCTTGTATCTATATGTATCTGTTTTTTAGATGTTTTCATACCGTTAACTCAGAAAGGGGAAGTTGTTACGCAGGCATGAAATTTGGCGGCTGAACGGTGCCCTAGCCCAGTGCTGTTGAGGGTTTAAGCTGCTATCGCGGGCCATATTCTTCTGTTCAAGTGCTCTTGAGCTGCAATCCAAAAGAGTTTGCTTTTCCATTTAACTCAGATTAGTGGTTGTTTCTTGTTTACTTACGTTTACAGATTTAATTTTAAGCCATTGAATTCATAGTAAATGAAGACTAATAGAAAGAGAAAAGAAACAAAATGAAAGGCTAAATGCTTGTTGTTTTCCCGCAATTAACAGAAAACGATATGGGTAAAGTTAATAAGTTGTTAGCCGGCTGTAGCGATGTGACTGGTTGGCCTAAAACAATTCGACTTAAAAATAAAAGTGATGTCGCAACATCTTAGGGAAAAAATATGTCATTCAAAAAATCTAAATTGGCAACATGCATTGCATTAGCCGCCATGGTTCCTGCAACGATTGCCGTCGCACAAAGCACCGATACTTTATCTGTATACAGTGCACCCGCTAAAAAAGGCCAATTAGTGACGTTTAACGTCTATCTTGCAGAGACTGGCTCACTCACTAAAGCTACGGTTAACAACAAAAAGAAATTTGCCGCTAACCTTAAGCAAGTAGAAGCTAAACAAAAAACGGTTCTGAGCGACATAATGGCGCTTGATGGCAACATTAAAACGCTGCCTGGTGCAAAAATATTTGGTAACTTCGTCCGTGTCCAAGCTGACGCAGCGTATGCAGACAAGATTAAAGCGATCGCGGGTGTTAAAGCGGTTGTCGCTGAAGTGACAACCGCAGTTTTTCCAGCAAACGCAGTACGTAAGGCGACAACTTCTTCGTCTACCCAGGCTAAAGCACCAGCGTTAGTTGATGATGTCACTGCAGGTGAGGGCGTTAAAGTTGCCATTATTGGTAGTGGGGTGGATTACACTCACGTAGGGCTTGGCGGTGATGGTGAAGCGGCAACTTATGGTGCAGCCATGGAAAATGCGATTAACGCATTTGATGGCTTCCCTACCGATGTGGTTGTTGAAGGCATGGACTTAAGCAGTGATGCAGGTTGGGGATTAGATCCAAACCCAATCGATCAGAATATCTATTTCATTCGTGATTATGACGGTGCAACTCACAATACAGGTCATGGTACTCGACTTGCCAGCGTGGTTCACGCATTGGCACCAGGGGCAAAAATTGCCGCTTTTAAAACCTCCAATGTGTCGGACCCTTATGGCTATGGTTATAACTTAAGCCCTGAATCAAGCAGTACCTTTATGTTGGCGTTGGAATACGCACTTGATCCTAATCAAGACGGTAGCTTTGATGACCGCGCCGATATCATCGTGGTTGACGCTATGGGTGGCAGCGCATTCTATGCACCGTCTGATGATGGTATTTCAGGCGCAGTTGCTGAGGCGCATGCGATAGAGATGGCGTCAGGGCTAGGTGCACTTGTCGTTGTGAATGCTGGTACCGGTGGTGAGTGGTTTGATAACCGCTTCAATATGACTTGGCGCGGCGCTGCACCGAGCGCGCTGACCGTTGGCGGTATGACAACGGATAGTGACGACAAGATGATGGTGACGACAAGTACGCCTCATGGGCCGGTTCGTGGTGCCAATGGCTACTCAAAGCCCGATATGGTCAGCTACGCTGAAAACATCGATGTTGCGGTAGTTGGTGGTGGTGATCAAATGGATACCGAGTCGCACACCGTGATGGCGGCTGCGCGCGTTGCCGCGGCGGCAGCTATATTGAAATCAAAACGTCCTGAATTGTCTATGGTTGAGATCAAAGCACTATTGATGAACACCGCCGATAACAATGTGATGGACCTTGCCAATAAACAAGCTGAACTGGTGTTGATTGGTAACGGTGTTGAAAATATTGAAGCTGCAATTGATTCTGCTGCCGTCGCGTGGGAAAGAAATACCTACCAGCCTAACCTCAGCTTTGGTTTTGAAGAGGGCATGGGGGTGCAGCGCTTTGTTAAAGAAGTGCAGTTAAAGAACCTTTCTGACGCGACTGTGACCTATGAAGTTACGATGACGTCATCGGGTAAGATGGGTGATATGGCACTGGTGTGGGATCTGCCGACCAGTGTTAGTGTTCCTGCTGGTCAGACTGTTGTGTTCCCTGTGGTACTTGCAATTGATTTTTCAAAGTTAGAGAACTGGCCTATTAAAATGGCGAGAGACTTCACTTCTGAACACTGGTCTAAAGTAGAGTTAACAGGTCAGCTGCAATTGACTGCTGATGAGAAACCCACTGTCAGCATGAGCTGGTTGGTGAAGCCTAGAGCGAGTACTGAAATCAGCCGGGATTTCAGTACGTTTGCAGAGCAGTACGGTAGCGACTTGAGCAATATGGTCAGCCCTGAAGCGGGTGCATATGTTCAACAGTTTACCAATACTAGTACAACCGAAACTACCTTTGCAGTGTTTCCTGCGATGTTTCATCAAGCACAAATTCCTACCGGAAAAGAAAACGTTCAAGGTAATATTCCGAATGTTATCGGTGGTGGTATTTACGAGGAAGCCATGTGTAGCACAGGTAAAAAACTTGTGGTTGCTGGACGTTTTTTTAAGCCGAACGATGCCGGTATGGCGAACCATTTTGATAAAGGCGGCGCGGCACTTGTTTGGTGGAACGTCTATCAAGAGCAGTTTGTGTTAGATAACGAATTTGATAAAGGAGTCAATGGCGAACCTTATGCTTGGGATGAAGCGACTCAGGTGGTGATGGGCGGGTTTATTGAGCCGGATGAAAATGGCTCTCCAGCAGCTTGGTTCATCGATTTTGACCAAGAATATGACTGGACGCAACCACGTAAACGTTACATTCAATCTAAACTACCGACTTACATGACTGGCCATGGGCAGAACTTTGTGGCTCAGTACTGTTTAGAAGATCTTTATCATGGCGAGAACATGACTAGCATTGACGATTTCGACCAAAACCACGGTTGGATCTTTGCCACAGATCGAGATGCAGTGGCTGATCTTGGCGAACCCATCATCCAATATAATCCGGTCAAATACGGCAAAACTGAGACATCAACTTACTTTGACTGGTTCACCGGTGAGACACTTGAATCAGAGTCTAATGGTGGTGGTTTACCGTTGATTTCACGCTTAGTCGAAGAGGGGGAGTCAAAAGATTACCAACCTATGGTGACTCTAGCCGCGGGTGAAACCGCAGAGCTTGGTATGGCGAGTGAGTGTAACTTTAGCTTCGGTTCTGGCTGCAACAATGATGGCATGATGTTAATCAGTTTAGAAGATAACTGGGGGATGACATCGCCTATGGGCCAGGGAGATTACTCTTTAACTGCTCATCCAAAAGATGGCCAGATGCATCAAGTTGATGAAGATGCTGAAATGGGTACTGTGGTAGCTCAAATCGAGTTAGATTCAGAAACCTTCTTTGCTGCGGCAGCATTTGACGCCCAGTGGTCTAAATACACCTTGAGCCTAATGAATGCATTGCCTGGTGATCCGTTCTCAGTCAGTGATACCGGTGAGATCATCGTTAATAATCCTGCTGCACTGGATTATGACGCGGGTAATTTGGGTTATAACCTAGAAGTCATTGGTCGACAGGGCAATAGTTATACCGCTGTTGCAAACGTCATCGTCACCATCAACAACGTCAACGATATCGCCCCTGAACTGGTTGGAGAAATGCCTGCGGTTTCAATGAGTGAAACAGGCGCAGCAGAAATTGATGCTTCAATGTACTTTACAGAAGCTGAAGGCGATGCCATGACATTTAGCGCTGTTGGCTTACCAGAAGGTATGAGCATTGATAGTGTAACCGGCATGATCACTGGTAACGCCGCATCAGGCGCTGCTGGTGAATACACTATTGTTGTCACCGCTGATGATGCAGTTAACAAGACAGAAACAAGCTTTGTAATGACATTGACATTGACAGCGCCTGCTCCAGTTGCTGAAGAGCCTGTTAACGAAAGTGACAGCGGCGGTAGCTTAGGGTTTGGTCTATTAAGCTTATTCGCGCTACTGGGTCTACGTCGTAAAGTGCGTCGTTAAAAATGCGTTAATTGGTTGGAATTTATCCTCCAAATTGAAAGAGAGCACCTAGGTGCTCTCTTTTTGTTTTTTGGGTATTACAATTTGATACAGCTCAATAATGTATGAATGTGATTTGTATCAACTTATTGATTGATATGATGCTTGTTGAGTTTTTTTCAATATCTTTGTTCGTAAAATAGTGACCCACACGTTGTATTTTTTCGCTTGTTTAGGTTAGGGCTTGGTTTAAGCAACAGGCACAGATAAGATGGATGTTACGTAAAGGTTAACTTTAAGCGGGCTGTTCGCTTAGATATTGTTGTTTCTGCAGGATTTTAAAGGAGTGTCGCCAGTCACTATGATTTCGTTACCCCATCAAAAATATCAGATTGGTCAATGTATCGTAAATTGCCACGACATGACGATAAGCAAGGACAGCATAGAGATCACTCTGCCGGCCAAAGTGTTCGAGTTCTTAAAGTTGTTAATCCTTTACGCTGGAGAAACGGTGACTAAAAGTGTCGCCATAGAGCAAGTATGGCTGGGTAATGTTGAAGTGGGCAAGCGCGGTACTGGCAATGCGATATGGCAGTTAAGAAAAACCATAAGTGAACTCGGTGAAGAGCCTGAGATCTACTTTAAGACCATTACCAAGATTGGCTATCAGCTATTACCCCCACCTGAAGCTATCAATGATAAACCTCGTCCGTCATCGCTATTCGCCTCTGAAACACCAAAGCAATCACAATCATTTATCAAACCTGTAGTTACACTTTTTGGCGTCATATTGATTGCCGTCATAGGCTATTTTTTTGCCTCTATTGACACCGTAACTAATATCGCGGAGCCGCTTAAGGCCAAGCGTATTACTAATTTTGAAGGGGTAGAGGAGCAAGCCGCTATTTCTCCAGATGGTCGCTTTATGGCATTTCAATGGCGACGAGAGCAGAAAAAATCTCAGATTTACATTAAAGATTTAACCGATACTAACGCGCCATTGAGGCAAGTATCGATGAGTGAAGATAAGGAAACATCACCGACTTGGTCGGCAGATGGGCAGGCATTAGCTTATTTCAGATTTAGTGCTTCAGGCCGCTGTGAGCTGCACGTCAGAGAACTCATTACCAATCAAGATAAGCTTATTGATACGGGATGTATTAGCAGTGGCTATCTGCATAGTCTTGATTGGTCTCCTGATGGGAAATGGCTCGCTTACGCAAAAAAGAATGAAGAAAAGGTTGCGGTATACACTTATAACTTCGACTCATCAGAGATCAGTCAGTTTTCATTTCCTGCGGCGGGAGAGGAAGATCTGTTAATGAGCTGGTCTGCTTCCAGCAGTGAGCTCGCCATTGTTCGCCGGGTCGATATGAGCGCATCAATCATCGTGCTATCCCACTCCAATAAAGAGGCGATACCTTTGGTAGAGGGTGAAAGTATGATTATTGGCTTAGCATGGGAGCAAGAAAATAATATGCTCTATTTTAATGCGTTACGTGACGGCGCCTTTGTGATCGAGCAATACAGCTTTGTTTCACAGTCAGTTGTTGATTTCCATCATGACAGTACCATTAGTAGTCTTGCTATCAACAAGAAGAACAACAGCTTGTACTATTCTCGCCATTTATCACAAGAGCATATTACGGTGCGGTCCTTATCTGACGGACGGGTAAAGCAGCAGCTTGCATCGTCTTCTCGTGACATGTTTGGCCAGTTCGTGGCGAGCTCGCAAGAGGTATTATTTTTGTCTAATCGTAGCGGTGCTTGGGAGTTATGGGTTAATCAAGAAACTGGCAGCAAGCAACTGACTCATTTGCAGGGGATTGTTGGTGTGCCAGCAGCGTCACCGATTGATGAGCAATATGTATTACCTATAAAACCGAAAGGGGCAAAGAACTACAACCTCTACTTAGGTTCAGTGGGGGGCGATGAGCCCACTGAAATGAGTGGCATTGAAGGTGATGTCAGAAATCCTTCATTTTCTAATGATGGTAGTAAGATCTATTACTCATCGAATGTCGATGGACATTGGAGCCTCTATGCTTATCATCTCGATAGTCAACAATCTGAGTTTGTAGTGGGCCATGCTGCTAAGTATGGTGTTGAGGATAACGCCGGTGGCCTGTATTACAGCCGCGATAACCAAGCTGGGATCTATTACCATCCGAATGATGGCGGTGAAGAAAGACTGATAACAGCCGAACTGTCGACGAGTGATTGGGGCAGCTTCTTTTACCAAAACGATGCGCTGTATTTTTTAAAGCGCACTGACATCAGCGATCAAATTATTGAGATAGCAGCTGATAATCAACAGCAGTTACTATTTACTTTACCCGCTGTGAGTATTCGCGGACAACGTGCGTTGGCAAAAGGGGATGACAATACCATTGTGGTGAGTATGTTAGGAATTAATGATGCCGATATTTACAGTGTTTCGTTAGCTGCAAGTCACTAGCATTTTAGTATTAGAATCTGTTTTTCACCAAGAAGCGCCATTCCCAGCTATTCACCTCTGCGCCAGTGGTAAACGGAACACTGAAATCAATGTGGGCAACGTTGCCATAACTTGATTTAGACGAATAGATCCTCGCACCAATCCCGACGCTTCCAATAACGCCAGGGATCTCGTTGTTGCCATCATTGCCCCCCGTTGCTTGACCCACATCGGTAAAGGCAGCCCAGCCCAGCTCTGCTAATTGATAGAGATTAATATTGGGGTAATTACGGACTTCAGCCGTAAATGCCCATTGATTGTCACCATATTGATAGTCGTTAGGGTAACCACGGATCCCAGTGTCATCACCGAGTGCGAAGGGCCTATCAATATAATTGTTTTGCGAAGTGCTGAGCCTGAGTTTGGAATAAGCGGTCCACTTAGGGGTGATATGGTAGAAGTACTCAGCGGCAACATTCACCTTGTAATAGTCTTTTTGAGTGGTGGCAAACACACCTTCGCCATCCATTTCTAGCAGCAGTAAGTGATCTTTAGCTTGGAAACCACGGCTAGACTGCCAATTGATGTGATAACCAACAGGGGAGTCATCGTTGAGATCGCGGGTTTCAAGTCCTAATTTGACATAGTGTTGCCAACCTAAATTAAAGTCTTCGTTATAGTTAATGAGGTGGACGTTGTTGAGGACTTTAAAGTCATCTTGTAGATATTGATAGGCTACCCAAGGGTAGAGAAAATCACGATCTTGAGGTAGTTCTGATGCTGGATACTCCTCTATATTATCAAACTCATGCTTATCTTGAGTGAGTCCAGTTATGATGCGGGAAAGCTCATCACTGCTGCGATTTAATAGCCAGCCGTAACGGGCACTATTGTAGGTAACAGCATGCTCAAATTCATTAAACTCCTGGCCGTTTTGTTTCAGGGTATCGACTCGGAGATCATCTAAATATTCAGCCGAGTACATATTGCTGCCATCAAGTGTGTAGAAAGGTTTCTTAAAATATAGATGGGTCGCTTGACCATCACTGTTATCGTAAAAGTCAGCCGCTATGGTGGCATGTTCGATAAAGTTGAGGGGAGCTTCAATCGCAAATTTGTAACCAGTACGATCGGCATTAGACTGGTACTTGAAGCGCGTTCGGATCCCTAAACCCAGTAAATTATCCTCTTTAATACCGATAGAAAACTTACTCTCACCACCGCTGCGGCCGAGACTCACCGTGGGTAATAACGACCAATTGTCCCACGTTTCAACCAGAATGTTTTCACCACCATCATCGATGACATCAGCATCTGGCGCGGGCTCAGCAAACTGAATGTCGGCATCACGAATATAGGGCTCTGCGCGTAATATTCGTTGCACTTCATCGAGGTCTTTTTGGCTTACACTTTCATTTTCTTTAAAGCTGAGTTTGTCGCGAATGACGTAGTCGCGAGTATTGATATGTAGGTAGTTGGCCCAGCGGTGAATAAAGAAAGTGTCGGGGTCAGACAGATCAAAGATGTCATTGCTTTTAACGACAATACTGTTGATATGCTTCTTTTGTTCATAGTCTTGAGGTTTAGCGTCTGCTTTTTTTGTCGTTATCTCTTCAGCACCAACCGCACTGGTCAGTGCGTAAGTTAATAAGGCTAACGTCGAACAGCTAAATCGAGTCATAGGCTAGAGGAGTCCTAATGAGATAACGATGATTACAAATACATTACATAGCTATAACACATGGAACAGGCAGGTTAGTCAAGCATAAGATGATGGCTTTACATGAGGATAGACGAATATAACGCAGAGGATGCGAGCGCGCTGATGCGCCCGCATGTGTTAATTTGTAACTCGTAAACAGTTATAAGGTGCGACGGGGTGGTACGGCGACATTGGCAAAGATTAATCCAGCAACAATAGACATGAAAATAAGAAATACCTGCGTGCCAAGGTGCGATTGATTAAACATGGTTTCACCTAAAATTAAGGTATTAAGACCAATATAGGTTTTGCTGCCCGGCACTAAGATGACGATACCTTGTAATAGCGCAATCGTTGCGGGTGCTTTCATCCAGCGAGCATAGAGATTTGAGTATATGCCTACCGCTAATGCACCAAAGAAAATACCAATAGAGTCACCAAAGTAAATGCCGCCGAGCATGGCTGAGAAAAAGGCGACAATCCCCGCAAGAACCCCCCAAGGAGAGTCTTTCATGCGCGCTTTAAAGATAATCACGAGTGCCATAGAAAGAATCGGTACAGCAGACCAAACGGCCCATTTAGGCAGTGATTCAGGCGGTACATAGGTGGTTTCACCAAACAGTGCTTTACCTATTGTTAAGCCAAGAATAACCCCGAAATAGAGCTTAAATAGCAGCATGAATGCATCCATCACCCTTGCTGTACCTGAGATGAGATCTCGTGCGGCTAACTCCGCTAACCCGAGTGTTAATGCTAAGCCTGGAATAAAGATGATGATGCCTGAGAGTATGACCACTGGAATGTTCATACTGGGATCAAACTTAGCAATACCGCATGCGGCAATTGCGCACAAAATCGCGGCTAAGGGTTCAAGCATCTCAGCCATACGTTTAGAGCGTTCAGCGCGATAGACCAAGCCGTAAACCATAAGGCCTAATATACCTGACCAAAAAACATCGTTCCAACTGGTGCCCATTAACATGGCAAAGGCACCGGCTGAGCTGCCAAAAGCCAATAGTGTTAAGGCTGTACCGTAAGGGTTAGGCTTGTTGGATATCTCTTCTAAGCGCTCAAGTGATTCGGTTAATGTGCGTTTGCCAGACATTAGCTCTTCAACGAGTTCGTCGGTTCGCGCTAATGAGCCTAAATCGAGTTCACCTGGGTTAACCCGTGCCACGTGATTATATTCTTGATCTTCATCGTGCTGCAGCACGAATGTCATTGCTGTTGGCGACACCAAGAAATAACCCTCTATACCAAGCAGTTTTGACACTGCTTGCAGGTGTGTTTCAAGCCGGTAGGCGGGCGTACCAAACTTATGCAGTGCTTTACCGAGTCGAATGATAAAACGTCGCTTTTCTAGAAACTCTTGATTGTTCACAATGGCTATTCGCTATTTATGTCTTAATTGTAAGGCTTAATTATTATCAATAAACACGGTCTCATTGAGCTTATATATCGCTGCAATGCACCACTATTTATTGGCTGATTCTTGACGAGCGCATCTTACCTGATTTGCTCAAAAAAAGTTGCGATTTATTTACTTAATGTTCATAAATTGTAATGCTGTGTCGTTAATCATAATTACAAGTAGGATGTTCCATGCCACTCGCGATATCAGGTCTGTATATTAGCCTTACTGCATTACTCGTTATAGCGTTAGCCTATCGAGTCATAAAAATAAGAAAAACACATAAAATTGGCATTGGTACTGCTGGTAACGAGCCACTGAGTCTTGCTTGTCGGGTGCATGAAAATTTACTCGAGAACGCACCGATAGCGATGTTGTTATTTGTGGTTGCCGAAAGTAACGGTACTAGCGCCGCGGTATTGCATATTTTTGGTACGCTTTGGATTGTGTCACGCTTGATGCATGCCATCGGTTTAACCCAAGGCAAGGGGGGTTATCACTTTGGCCGCTTCTGGGGAGTACTGATGACATGGGCAGTTTTAGTGGGCTTAGTGGTGGTGAATCTTGTTGCATTTGTAGCGAGTCTTTAACCCTGCAGATAGCGTTCAGCAGGGGGTAGATATTGACTATCTATAAGGTGACAAGTCCCGCCTAGCAATACCCACAGCCAATTAAAGGGCATATAGACTATACTAAAAAAAGCATCGTATTGATGCTTTTTTAGTCACACCTGCGGCGCGGAGCCTGTTATACTCCGCGTCCCCGATGTGAGCTAGAATCGGGGCGTTTAACCCGTATTTTTTGTTTCTAAGTTAGGCTGTCTAATCCATGCAAGTAGAATCCACATTATTTACTCATTCCAAGTATCGCCCTGAGCTTACTCGCCCGGCGCCGTTTTTACCTATGTCCCGCAAAGAGATGGACAAGTTAGGTTGGGATAGCTGCGATATTATTATTGTTACCGGTGATGCGTATGTGGATCACCCAAGCTTTGGTATGGCTGTTATTGGCCGCATGCTCGAAGCCCAAGGCTTTAGAGTCGGGATCATCTCGCAGCCAGATTGGTCTAACAAAAATGAATTCATGAAGTTAGGTAAACCTAATCTTTATTTTGGCATTACTGCGGGCAACATGGATTCGATGATCAACCGTTACACCGCTGAGCGTCGTATGCGTCATGACGATGCCTACACCGCGGGCAACTTAGGGGGTAAACGTCCTGATCGCGCCGTGACTGTTTATGCCCAACGTTGTAAAGAAGCCTTCAAGCAAGTGCCTGTCGTGATTGGCGGTATTGAGGCGAGTCTACGCCGAATAGCACATTACGATTACTGGTCAGACAAAGTGCGTCGCAGTGTCATCTTAGACGCCAAAGCTGACATCTTAGTTTACGGTAATGCTGAGCGCCCGCTGGTGGAGTTGTCGCACCGTTTAGCCAGTGGCGAGCCTATCGGTCAGCTACATGATATTCGCGGTACAACCGTGATCCGTAAAGAGCCACTGCCTGAGTGGAAGGGGATGGATTCGCGCAAGCTCGATCAGCTACATAAAATTGAGCCAATCCCGAATCCTTATGGTGCCGATGACGTGGGTTGCAAAAATCTCTCAGGCCCAACGGATGAGAAGATATTTGATAACGACGCCCCTAAAGCCATTAGTGTGCAACCTGCCAGACCTAAGCCTTGGGAAAAGACCTATGTGTTACTGCCAAGCTTTGAAAAGGTTTCAGAAGACAAATTTCTATATGCCCACGCTTCGCGTATTTTGCATCAAGAGCAAAACCCAGGTTGTGCTCGAGCGCTGTTTCAAAAACATGCTGAGCGTGCTATTTGGGTCAATCCACCGGCATGGCCACTGAATACTGACGAGATGGATGGCGTATTCGATTTAGCCTATAAACGTGTGCCGCATCCATCGTATGGCAAAGATATCATTCCTGCCTACGACATGATTAAGACTTCAATCAATATCATGCGTGGTTGTTTTGGCGGTTGTTCTTTCTGCTCTATTACCGAGCACGAAGGCCGTATTATCCAAAGTCGTTCACAAGAGTCTATTGTGAAAGAGATAAAAGATATTCAACAGAAAGTGCCTGGCTTTACTGGGGTCATCTCCGATCTTGGTGGCCCAACGGCTAACATGTATCGCTTAGGCTGCTCTAGTGTAAAAGCTGAGAGTACTTGCCGCCGTCTATCCTGTGTATTCCCCGCTATTTGTGGCCATTTAGATACTGATCATCAAGCAACCATCGATCTGTACCGTGCTGCGCGCGATGTTCCCGGCATTAAAAAAGTATTGATCGCCTCGGGCGTTCGCTATGATCTTGCAAGTGAAGATCCCCGCTACGTTAAAGAGCTCGCAACCCATCACGTGGGTGGCTATCTTAAGATTGCGCCAGAGCATACTGAGGATGGACCGCTAAACAAGATGATGAAGCCCGGCATGGGTAGTTACGATAAATTTAAAGAGCTTTTTGATAAGTATTCGAAAGAGGCGGGTAAGAAACAGTACCTGATCCCATACTTTATCTCGGCGCATCCAGGCACGACCAACGAAGACATGGTTAACTTGGCATTGTGGCTAAAAGGTGAAAAATTCAAACTGGATCAAGTGCAGAACTTCTATCCATCACCGATGGCAAATGCCACCACGATTTATCATACCGGACTCAACTCGCTAAAGAATGTGAAGCATACGAGTGAAGAGGTGACGGTACCGAAAAAAGGTCGTCAACGTAAACTGCACAAAGCCTTGCTGCGCTACCATGATCCTTTAGGTTGGCCGATGATCCGTGAAGCTTTGATTGAAATGGGTAAAGAGAAGCTCATTGGTAACAGCCCATCATGCTTAGTGCCTGCTGAATCGCGTCAAGAGCGAGAAGCATTGCGCAGTAAAAAGAAGCTCGTCACTAAAGATGATGGAAAAGGTCAGAAAGCTTTCACCCGTTTTTCTGCCGATCAGTTTGATGATCGTAAGCAAGCAGATGGCAAGAAGGGCGGCACAGCAAAGAAAGCCGCTGGCAAGACTGGCGGTGCTAACAAGCCAGGGCAAGCGAAAACTGCCCAAACAAAAGCACAACCTGCTGGCCAGCGTCCGGTTAAGAAAAATGTCTGGGGCACCACGCCAAAGCATCAAAGGTAATAATTGCGCGCTTTCACTGTGCTAGCTAAATAATAAAAAGGGAATATCATTGGATATTCCCTTTCTATTGGAGTGAACAATGGCTGACAATCCAGATGACATCACCACTGATTATAGTGACGAAAGCTTTTGGCAAAAAGTAAAAAAGTTTGCTCAAAAAGCGGGTAGAGAGGTGATCGATAAGGCGTTATGCCTTTATTATGCTGCGCAGCGTCCCGATACTCCTAAATGGGCTAAAACCATTATTTTTGGTGCACTGGCTTACTTTATCGCCCCCTTTGATGCGATACCTGATTTAACGCCCGTTGTTGGTTTTTCAGATGATTTAGGCGCACTTGCTGCGGCTTTGGCCATGGTGTCGATGTATGTCGATGACAAGGTCAAAACCCAAGCGGCAGAAAAATCAGCCGCTTGGTTTGATTAAAGTTGATCCATAAACAGAACCAATGAAGTGGTGAGTGACGAGTAGAAGCAGATACTTATGCTCAATAGTATCCATAAGCACAGTGTTGCGTGATCTTACTGCTACCACTCATTAATACCCCTATCAGGCGTTGGTCATTGAACGGGTGGCTGATTCTATACGATCCCTTACCTGACGTGATTTATCGCTCTTAAATATCTCCAGCAATGTAGCTGCATCCGCTTGCTTAGCGAGAATATCGACTAAGGCAGCGCGATTATTCACATGGAGGTAGGGCAGTATCGACTTGAGCTCTCCTTTACGGGCCAGCGCGGCGAGGTGCTCTCCCATACAGTTGCGATAGTTTTTAATGGCAAACAGCACAATTAGTTCACGCTTAACATCATGGCTCATTAGCCAGTCCATCAGCTTGTTATAGGCGTGTTCTTCATAGTCATCGTGAGCCAAATTTAATCGGGTTTCGAGGTCAATATTACCGTCTTGCACCCGCTTATCCATATCGCCTTCGACCAAGAGCTCCATGATCACCTTGTAAGCACGATAGCTGTGGTTAGCCAGCAGTAACAGCAGTCGTTCACTGCGCTGAGTATCGATGCGCCACAGGAACTGACCTAGGCTGTAAGTTCGATACTCATCCAAATCGACGATAGTAGCCTCAAGCATATAAGCATTAAACAGCGGGGCCATAACCTCATAGCGGGTGTCTCCCTGAAGGTAGGACCATAGTGTTTCTTCGATGAGATGTTGACGCCCCGTTTGGCTTGGCAGCTTATGCACGGCATCGATCACCACACTTGCATCAACATTGCTATCTAAGACAAGCACCTCCCCACGGACGTGGAGCTGTTCACGCCCGGCAATGTCTTTATCACCAACCAATAGCAGCAATTCATCGCCGACACGTTGGGCTATCGTGACGCCGATCCAACTCATCCCGTCGCGATGACGAGTCTGGCTTATATCAGCTTCGGGGTGCATCCGCAGCGGGAGTCTCAACTTTTTAGGGAGATCGTCCGGATCGGACATAAAGCCGAAGAAGAGTGTCGATGAGCTAAATTGGTGCGCTATGACTGTCTCCCATGACTGATTATTCAACGCTATAAATTGATGCAAGCATTGTCTAAAATCATAGTCTAATGCGAACGGAAGCTGTGGAAAGCGCAGCGCAACATCCTGATGAAACTCCAGCTTATGCGTCTGATAGGTATAGTCTAATCCCCGCAGTAAGGCTTGTGCTTGGCGTTTATGAGTCGCGCCAATCATGCTGCTCTGTTCATGACTGGACGGTATGTTTGACCCCATAAGCTCGACTAAGGCAAGGTACTCTTTTTTGCGAAATTGGCTGTCAATGGACTGTTCAACCTCAAACGCCAGAGTATAGTCTTGGGCTATACCATGACGATTAAGCATCTCGTAGAAGTTTATCTCATCGAGCTGATTGCCAAACTCTAACTTGTAATTGTGATGACTATAGAGGCGACTGATATGGCGGATCATTTTTGTCGGCGCCATGGTGATCAGTAACTGCCATAGCCGCTCGGCGATTTTAGCCTCAGGTATTGCAACCTGTTTAAGCCAGAAACAGATAAGAGCCACCCGTTGATAGTCATCGTCGTGGTCGCTAAAGAAGTGATAGCCAATCTGCTTTTCGCTGATTTTTGGGAAGTAAAGATCGGACTGGCGACAGACTTCGTCTCTGTGCAGATGCTTGTCAAATAATGCGATGATCGCTTGCTGGCTAAGTTCGGCATCATCTTCAGTGAAAAAGTTTTTGACCTGCTCAAGCTCAGTGTTGTTAAAACCATTTTCTTTGGAATGACCTTGACCTTGGATATGCGCTCGCTCGAGTAGCAATGCTAAGGCTCGCTCGAATACCTCACTTAAGCCTGCTTGTAACTCGGCGGTGTAGGTGTCATTAATCTGGTTATTAGTATCTTTCAACAGCAGGTAAGCTTTGAGTGCATCAGTGCCCAGATCATCTTCATCCCATTGGCTCGTATCACAGCAAATACGCTGACGAAATAGATTATCAGCCTCCTCCAGCATGGTACGCGTGATGGGATCATCGAGATCGGAAAAGCAACCAATGAGCTGTTCGAGTTTACGTTTATCATGCTTGCTGAGCTCGCCTTTCGGGGTGCTGGGAGCGGGGTCAAAGCGGGCATAGTAAGCCTCGGTGGTCATAATAGCCTGATAGTCTCCTTCACCAGTGAGCATTTCACACAGTTCGGCAGATAAGGTTTGTTGAGCTAATAAACGATAAAAAATATCGAGGAGTCTCAGCATGATGTGCGCTGATTGGACATGGCTGATACTGTTTTCACCGGCGACGACGAAGGCTTTAGAGAGAGTGCCATGTTCGAACTCGACGTCGACAAAGCTGTCTTCCTCTGCGAGCAGGTCATTGGCGGGGTAAGCAAACACCCGATGTATGTTCTCCCGCAGGTTATCAAGGCCGTCTGTATCCCAGCAGGCATTATCCATCGCAAAGTACAGCGTTGGGGCATGGGCTTTACAATGCGCCCAAATATCGAAGGGCTTAAGGGTATCGAGCACACTTGGATTTTCGTTAACGATCACATATTTCAGTAGGGCTTCATTATTGTCCAGTGTCGCGATAAAATCGGTCAGCATACGAATGCCACCCTGCTCGGCTTCCAGCGCTTCCTGACGTGCTTCGTCTAAGCGCTCATCCTCCCGTTTTTTAAAGACACTCTGGGCATAGCTCATGAGTGGCTCATCAAGCTCATTTTTTAGTTGTCGTTGTAAGTCCATCGCCTCATTTTCGAGAGTGCCATGGATAAAGTGACGCCCGAGTTGCAGCTCTATTTCTTCTTCCTGCTCCCAGCCGCAGAATTCGGGGAACAAACTCTTATAAATCGCCAATACTGGACTTTGGCTGTTCAGATCATCACTTTCGCTGTAAGCAAGCATAGGCTGAGCTGTAAAACGCTGTTTGATCAACTCGATAAAGCGCTGGTAGTGCTGCGGGTTTTGCTGGAGATATACACCTAGTGGCTGATACTCGGGAGATGGTTCTTCCCAGTTACAACCGTAAAAGGCAAAACGGAAGGCGGCGTTATCACACCAAACAAATGCCTTCATCATGGCATCGCACCAGCCGTGACGCTTGATCAGGCTGAGCAACATATCCTCATAGCCATTGGCGTGTTCATCGTCCCAATAGGGGATAAAAAACTGTGCCAGATACACAGCGTCATCAGCATCTTTTATGGCCATCATATACAGAGCTTCGGCGCCGAATACGCGCATGTCATCGACCCACATTTCGCTGGTATCGTTCTCATAGCGTGCATAATCAACCATAGCTTGAGCGGTTCGGCGAAGCTGTGACTTAAGTGCGTCGTGTTCTAGTGCGATGGCGAACAGTAGGACCTCTGAGATATAGAGACTGCTCTGTTCACTCACCACATCATCTGAGTCATAGCCGGCGTCTGGCGTGAGATTGAGGGCTTGTAACGCTAATGTGGCATTGGCGGTGTCTGTCAGTTGAAGGTGAAGCCTTTGACCTGAGCTGATATCCATAAAAGTGATATCAAACTGACTGTCTTTAAAGGCCTGATGGCCTTCTAACAGCGACTGATACTCTGTTAATGCTTGCTCGATACTTATGATATTGGTGCGATTGAATTCGACAATTTGAGATTTCGGAAATGAGTCCATTTTAACGTCCTGTTAAATGAAGTAGTTGGCTAATTTATAAGAGGGAATACTTGATAATATCTAAAATAGTAGCTGATTACCTGATTAATAACAATAGGTTACATGTGTGGTGCTTGTTGGTTTTTTGTTGCCGAATTGTGTGGTGAGATAGCGTTGAATAATGAGCGTGGGAAGTCGTGACTAAACGACAGTTGTGGCAGCGTGTAGAACCGATTAAACAAGAGTCTTAATTTGCTAGGTAGCAATACTGAGGTGGTTTTAATCCAAAGAGGCTTCAATTTTTCAGCTTTTAGACTAGAAAAGCCGCTGTATCCAGCGGCATTGTTTGGTCATTATTTAAGTTTGAATTGACTCACTATTAGTTCGAGTTGATGGTTGGCTGTGGCGAGGTTGACGGTTTCATTACTGGTGGTTTCGCCGTTCATGGCCAGTTCACTTGCCATCTCGCAAATGGCAGACATGTTACGAGTAACTTCACTCGATACCGAACTTTGCTCTTCTGCGGCGGTGGCTATCTGAGTATTAAGATCATTAATTTGATTGACTGAGTCACCAATGGCATCTAGATCGCTGGCGACGATTTCGGTGGTTTCAGCTGTTTTTATACAGGTATTCTTGGTGGCATCCATGGAGGACATTGCCGCATTAGACGCTTCTCTGAGTTTATTGAGGGTTACTTCAATTTCAGCTGTGCTTGTTTGGGTTCTGGCGGCGAGTGCTCTGACTTCATCGGCAACAACCGCAAAACCGCGTCCTTGTTCGCCCGCTCGAGCCGCTTCTATGGCGGCATTAAGTGCTAATAGATTGGTTTGGTCGGCAATTTCACCTATCACCTTTAGTACCTGAGTGATGTTTATGGTGTCTTTATTGATTTGTTCAATATTGGTTGAGGTATTTTCGACTTCTTGCACGAGCTGAGCCACGGTGCTGGTTGCCTTGGCGACAATGGCCTTTGATTCCATGGTTTGATTCTTGGTGACTTGAGTGAAAGAGGCTGTTTCGGCGCCGTTTCTCGCGACATCGTTGGCAGTGGCGCTCATCTCTTCAACGGCGGCGACGATCTGTTCGGTCTCAGTGGTGTGTGCGCTTAAAATCGAGCGATTGGCGTCAGTTTCTGATTTTAAGCGTTCAACACTGCTGGCGATATGGGTTGATGATTGCAGTACCTCTAACATCATCGATTGCAGGCTTTCGATGAACAGGTTAATACCTTTTGAGATCTGGCCTAAATCATCCTCATTTTTAACGTCTAGACGTCGAGTCAAGTCACCATTACCCATAGACAGTTCGATGACCATCTCTTTGAGGGACAGAATGGGCTTATAGAGTACAAATAACACGCCGAGTAACACACTGATCGCCAGCGCTAGCATTATAGCGGAAGACAACATGGCGCGATAAAGTGCACTGTCGACAGCGGCATAGGCTACTGATTTATCAAGAGCAACAAACAAATACCACTTCTTACCATTGACTAAATTAATGGCTTTTGAAACCGCGAGCTTATCTATGCCATCTAGAGTGTATTCCTGCATGGTTTCATCATTCGACAATAATGTCTGCTGTACTTGCGCTAAGCCAAAGTCAGAAAAGCGGGTTCCTGTGGTCAGAGTCTGAGATTCTGATGCCAGTACTTTGCCTGTTTGGTCGGTAATTAGGGTGACTGCGCCCGGATAGTTAACGGCTTTGACGGTATCACTAAGGTAAGTGAGTTCTATGTCTCCAAGTACCACGCCATCCCCGAGATTTTTTAGAATAGAAATTACATCATGTCCGGTGCCGTCATCGACATAAATATCGGTGATATCAAGATTATTAGAAGACTTGCCTTGTTGATACCAAGGGCGAGTGCGGGGGTCATATTTTTCAGCTATTGCTTTGCCGTTGAGCCACTTGCTACTGGTCTCGGTTGAATAGGCGCTGCCATCGTCAAAACCAAAGTAGATCCGTGCAACCCCGCCTACATCGGTCGATAATCTTGCCGCATTAACATAGTTATCGCGATAACTGCCGCTGTGATAGTGCTTGGCTAAGGCGTCTATGGCATCGGCTTTTTCTTTAAACCAGCTTTCAATATTAGCTGACTCATATTTAACCACGTTAGTTAGTTTTTCATTGGTACTGGCAATGGTGCTTTGTTTGAGCTCGATGTAAGACAACCAGTTTGAGATCACAAGACAAAGTGTGACTAAAGTCACCATTGACGCGATGAGCGATTTTCTAAATCCTAGCAATTGTTTATCTCCACGATATGACGCGAATAAAAAGAGGCCGGGGAACGGCCTCTTTAGGTGGGATCTTACAGACGTGCGACTAAACTAAACTAGCCTTGCCAAGTTAGGTTGAAGTCGTATCTAAAGCCGATAGTCACGGCTTGGTCGTCTTCACGGTTGTCGTAGCTTTTATCAAGGTATTCTAAGTGAACACGCACGTTAGCGAGAGGGTTCCATTCCAAGGTGGTATTAAAGCCGTCATAGTCGGCTGAGGTGGTGTCATTAATACCGTCTTTAAATTGGAAGTAGCCGAGCTTAACTTTGTAGTCATCACTAATAGGATAGGCAAATGCGGTGTCTAAAGTACTGCCACTGCGATCTTTATTCATGCTGCCAGCATTATAGTTATACTGCTTATCTTGGTAACTAACAGCCATATACATGTCGTTACTGAAAGTATAAGCAACTACGCCACCGACTGTTTTGTCATCACCCTCTACGCCACTAGTATCGGCAGTATTTTGGGCGACATAACCTAAACCTATGTGCAGTTGATTAAGATCGTAACCCACACCCACGTTGATCATGTCGGTTGCATCTTCACCGCTATCACCATCAAACTGTGCACCTGCCATCCAAGTGAAGTCGCCAGTGACGAGTTGGTAAGTGACAAAGTTATCGACAAAGAATGGGCTTTCATGGTCATACGCGTAAGGGCTGTTACCGTGGTTAAAGATATCCACATACTCAGCAACGAGGGTGTATTGCGCAGGACGTTGCTTACCGATACCGACTTGGCCATAAGGTGAAGCAATAGCAGCATAAGCTTGGCGTGCTTTACCAAAATTACCTGAGTTGGCGATATCAACGCTCCATTCGCCTTGAGCTATCGCAGTCCAGCCATCAGCAAACTCAGTGCTGGCTTTAATACCGATACGAGACAGTGCATCACGTACATCCCAGGTTTTATCTTGGCCGTCATCTAAGTAACTTAATGTCGGACGAATTGAGCCATAAAGGCTGACTTGGCTATTTTCAAATTGTGAAGGTGCAGCATTTTTTTCTAGTTGGGCGATACGGGCTTCAAGCGAGGCGGTATCTTCTGCAGCGTAAACGTTAGCGCAGCATAAACTAACCGCAATCGCGACCAGTGACTTAAGTGTTTTCATCGGTGTATTTCCCTATATTTCGGCTGCAAAAATTCACCTTCTCTAGCGAGTAGAGTGGCAATGCAGCACGAATGAATGAGTGTTGGTTTGAAATGCTCATCAGCCTTTGTTAGCTGATGAGCAGGGTGAGTCCTTTAGTGAGCTGGTATTATTTCAGCTTCTTGAACCATAAGTTGTGATGTTGCTTAGCCCAGTTCTCGTCACAATAACCAGAAGTCATGTTAGACATGCCGCCTTCGGACATCACTGTCGCCATGAAGATGTGTACCACTGAGAAAGCGCTGATGATGATGGTTGAAACAATGTGCATTGCTAGCATCAAATTAGCGGTATTCTTAGTAACAGCAAAGGTTTCAGGGAACATCATTGTCAGACCCGAAATCACCATCAAGCCACCAAAGAGTGCAAACACCCAGAACCAAAGCTTTTCACCAGCGTTGGCAAAGCCTGCATCTGGATGATGTTTCTTACCGGTATTGAGGTAACCACCAAGTACGGCAAACCACTTAAGGTCATAGCTGGCTGGAATTTGCTTTGGTGCCCACATCAATATCATCAGGATGTAACCTAAGATGAAGGGAAACGCCATTAGCTCATGCAGGCCGCTAGAAAGACCGACCAGCGATGCCCAGCTAGA
The DNA here is from genome assembly GCF_002836205.1 of Shewanella sp. Choline-02u-19. NCBI lineage: Bacteria > Pseudomonadati > Pseudomonadota > Gammaproteobacteria > Alteromonadales > Shewanellaceae > Shewanella > Shewanella sp. Choline-02u-19. The sequence goes on along the minus strand of NZ_PJBE01000011.1, from coordinate 81,318 downwards.
GGCATTCATGCTTGGCTCAAAGTAGTGTCGACCCCCCGCTAAGACTAAACCCGTTAGCATAAGCAGGATGCAGGCAATCGCTCCCAGCCAATGCACACTGATGCTTAAGCCTGACCAGCGTTTGATCATCTTACCCGAGAAGCCTTTATCCAGACGCGAAATGCCGTTCACCATGATGAAGATGATAAACAAGGCGATGACGCCAAACAGGCTAGCAAAAACCAAAAATGCGATACTTTCTGTGGCTGCTAAGTAACCCAGAATAGTTTCGTCAGCATCTTCAGGTATTGATGCTGGCATCAATAACTCAGGTTGCGTCGGCATACCGCGTATTTCCGGGATGTCACCTGGTATAGCTTCTACTTGAATTTCTTGCCATTGCTGAGGCTGCAATGTCGCAACGTCAGCAGCCATGGCTGCTGTTGAGACAAACAGGCTCATGACAATAAAACTAAACAATCTTATTGCTCTGTTCATTCGTAACTCCTTTAGCGATGTTAGGTCGCCTATTGGGTACTTCCCGTCGAATATCTGAGGGGTATAGATTCAGGTATCGACGGACATTACCGTTTCACTCGGTACAAAATGGGTTAACTTATCGTGTATAAAGTCAACTCATCACTGCATTTGTTGGGTGATCAAAAGGTGCAGTTCAGTCGCAAACTCGCGCCAAAAAGCTTGCTGGGCATGGCTCTTTATCCCTTCACAGAAGGGCGTGATCCAAGTGCCAAGGTGCTTAGTGATAAACTCGTCGCCAATGGCTGTGAGTTCCTCGAAGGCGTCGATATTATTGGCTGCTTTCTGCTCACTCGCTAACGCGTGAACACAGTAGAGAAACTCCAGTTCGTTACCGATAAAGTCGGCAGGTTCATTGAATTTATCGTCAATGACCAAGCCAATCTCTTGATAAAACTCGGCAACTCTGACCGTTTCGTCTGTATTCATGACATGGTTGCCGCTGCGATAAACGCCCTCGTAGGGAGCAACCAACAGCTTATATGGCCCGATACACATGCGGTTGAAGTCAAACTCCAATTCCGATGAGTCATCGACAAATTTCTTTGCTTCTGTGAGCAAAGCGCTATCGGGACGATTCGCTTCGAGATATGCGATCATGCCGGTTAACGCCTCTGTCCCAGAGGGCGCGAAGATCATCGATTTATAGGCAAAATATGCTGTTGCCATCGGACCATATTGCATTGTCATTATGCGCGTTCCTTAATAATCACCATGTTTGGTTTCGTGATGCAATCGCCGTAACCGACACCTTCTTTACTGGCAGATGGTTTCTTTAACACTTCATCGATGTTACCGACTTGGATACATTCAACTGGACAGCCAGCAACGCAGGCGGGTGCCATGCCACGGTCTAGTAGTTCGACACACATGTTGCATTTGTCAGCCTTACCATCGTCTTCACGAATGTTGACCGCAGAGTATGGACAGGCGCTGACACATAGGCCACAACCAGTACATTTCTCACGATCTAGCACCACGATACCGTCATCTCTGACATGGTAGGCCTTAGTCGGGCAAACCATTAGGCAGGCAGGGTTTTCACAGTGCATGCAAGAGTGAGATAACCACACATCAATCGCGCCGTCTTCACGTTCTACTTCATAGCGGTCGACTTTGCGGAAACGATGGTTCTCTGGTAGTTCATTATGAATTTGGCAAGCCACGGTGCAGGCACCACAACCGACACAGTTCTCTTGTCTGAAGACAAAGCCCACTTTTTGATTAATAGACATCTTTTACTCCTTAGGCTTTTTCTAACGCGACATTAGTCGAATGGTAGGCTGAACAGCCGCCCATATCGGTTAACTTGTCGGTAGTGAGGTTGTTGGTACAACTAGCTCTGCCCTGAGGGTCCATACGGCGCCAGTTGTTCTTGGGCGCCATTACGGTGCCGCGGCCAACCTGACCTGAAACCTGTGCGGTGAAGAAAGCTTCGCCACGGTGGTTGCTGAGTCGGACTGTGTCGTTATTCTTAATGCCTAACGCTTTAGCGTCTTCGGTATTAATCTTGGCAAAATACGCCGGGAAGTTACGAATATACTTCACGTTATAGAAGGCGCTGTTTGCACGTTGAGGGATCGCAGGAGATAACATGCGGAATGGCAAGTTCTTCTCTTCAGGGATCATCTCATCTTCAGGCAAACCGAAGTCAATCACTGGGTGGTAGCCGGCATCAATCATCATCTGAGAATGGAATTCAATCTTGCCACTGTCAGTCTTATACTTGCCGTCACCAAAATAGGGACGTTGCTCGTAGACTGTGACAAACTTCTCTTTGATGATCTGTTCGTAGGTGATGTTGTTGTGTTTGAACGCAGGTTCTTCAGTGTCTAAGAAGTCACGCAGAATTTGTTCATAATCGACGCGCATCTCTGGATGGTGATCCAGTCCCATATGAGCGGCTAACTCTTTGAAGAAGACCCAGTTATCTTTAGATTCACCTAAAGGCTCAATCACTTTCTCAGAAGTTTGCATGTGGTAACAGTTGTAATCAGTACCCATATCTGGGAACTCGAACTGCGTGGTTGATGGCACAATAATATCGGCAAGTTCTGCAGTATCAGTCATCAAGAAATCATGGACGACTAAGAACAGATCATCACGCATAACACCGCGGCGACAGGCATTGGAATCTGGCGCTACTGAAACGAAGTTACCATTGTAGTTAATCACAGCTTTAATAGGCTTGATGGGTTTGCCATAGCCAGTCGGATTAGTCGGGTGAAGCGCCTTGGCGATTTCCGTCATGTTGACATGGCCTACCGTGTCACCATGGGGATGGATATGATCCGCACGACCCTTAGAGTAGTTCAGGCTGTCATCGGCTTGGGTGTTATCGTAAACAAAACCATTACCAATCTTACCGAATTGACCCGCAACAGCGTGCATCATCGCGATAGCGCGAGACATACGAGCGCCGTTGTAGTTACGCTGCATACCGTAACCTAGACGTAATACCGATAGCTCAGACTCACCGTAGACCTTGGCAAACTTGAACATCTTCTCTCTTGGTACACCTGTAACCTTCTCTATTTCGTCGTAACTCATTTCGTCGAGACGTTTTAGCAGGTCTTGGTAACCCAGAGTATTAGCTTCGATAAACTTAAGATCGGCTAAGTTATTTTCGATCAAGTATTTCATGATACCGGCAGCAAGATGGGTATCGGTACTTGGCTTTGGTTGTAGCCAGATATCAGCTTGTGACGCAATCGGCGTACGCATCGGGTTCACAACTAACAGCTTGGCACCCTTATCGCGTGCCTGGTTGATGAACTTAATACCGTGAACGTTGGTTGCCGTCTCGTTCTGACCCCAAGAGATATAACAGTTGGTGTAGATGTTGTCGTATGGATCTGGACCTTGGTAAGTACCTGTCACAGATTTAAGACCTTCATAGGCGGCAAATACACACACCTTACGGTCGAGCTTACGTGCACCAACGGCATTGAAGAAGCGGCTTGGTCCGCCGTATTTACCGATAACGCCTTCGTGACCAGAGTAGCTGTATGGCAGGATCGAATCCGAACCGTGCTCTTTAATAATTGTCTTCAGGCGAGAGCTAATTTTTTCATAGGCTTCATCCCATGAAATACGACGCCACTTGCCTTCGCCCTTTTCACCCGCACGTTCCATTGGGTGTAAGATACGGTCGGCAGCGTAAGTGTACTGCACATAGGCATGGCCCTTTACACAAGGTGAGGTGCCCATTTTCTTCATCTCTGAAGCACCTTCGACATAGGTAAAACGGCCATTTTGTACGGTACATTTAAGTAAGCAACGGTCAGCACAGTTACGTTGGCAAGTGTGATATTTGATCTCACCTTCGCGCTTGAGTAATTTGTCTGGTGCGCCGCCACGTTGTTCCGTAGCGCTGGCAATGCCGGGCATCAAGCCTGACAGAGAGCCTACAACGGAGCTGGCTCCGACTCCCTGCAGGAAGGTGCGTCTGTTAATCTTCATATGTGTTCCCCATCTTGATAGTGTTTATTCACTACTTATATTTTTTGCGTTGACGACATTAATATTACTGTGAGTAGTTTAACTTCAGGCGTAGTTAGTACTTACTCTTTTTTGAACGGTTTAGTTCTGGTGTTACTCCTTTAACGGTCAAATCAGGCCTCTCATCGGCACTGGTTTTGACTTCTCCTATGAATATGTCACTAGGCTTCACTTGCTAAACGCCACTCTCTTTCTAGCCCACAAATTAATTTAGATTTTACCCAACTGAATGCGGCCGAATGATTGGTATTGCCAAATAGTACATAGTTGCCAATTTCACGATTTTCACGGCGACGTATTCGACATTTCTGTGCCAGATCTTCAGGCAATTTGACATAGTCAATGCCGGGTAACATATTGACGAATTGACGCGTAAATTGGTTACAGCTCAGCGTGATGGCATTGGTTTCACTTAGCAGTCGCATTGCGGAGGCTAGACTGTCGGTATAGCCCTCGACCTCCATGCATAAGTCTTGTTCACGGCATAAATTAACTAACAGCGGGCAAACAAGGTCGTCGTAATTATCAATCTCTAAACAGGAATAACGAGAGAGGTTTTCAAGCGTGAGCGGCTGATTGAAAATGGGGTGCGCACGTTTAGCTAAAATATAGAGGCTGTCAGTTTCTGAAAACATTTCGTAGTTGAGGTTTTTGCCATTAAACCCTTCGTATACGACCACAAAATCCATATCGCCATTGGCAAGTTCTGTAGAGCAGTCGTGGGTTAATACTCTGACATCAAACCTTAAGTTAGGTGCTTCTTTCAAAATGTCGTCGCGAACCACTTTTTGTACTGCATAGACAAACTCATCGTAGGCATGAATAACAAACTGCCCACCTGACTCTGCTGGGGTGAATACTGAATGTTGCATCTCTATTTTTTGGTACTGTTCAACCAGGCTTTTTGCCATTGGGATAAGTTGATGAGTTTTCTCGGTAGCCACAAAGCCAGAGCAGCGTCTTATAAAAAGAGAGTCTTTAAAGATATCTCTCAATATTTTCAAGGTTCTACTCACACCAGAAGCCGTCATGCCCAATTCATTTGCGGCTTGATGGCTTTGTCCATGTTCATATATAGCAATAAACACTTTTAATTGATTATAATTTAGTTGGTCTATTTTGTTCATGGAAATTCACTGGCTGAATTAATTGATTGGTATCATCTATATAATAGTTGTGATGTTCAGTGTTATAAGTCACATTTTTAAAAAGCTTGTTTTTATATTTTTGATATAGCTCTCGTGTTTTACATATTAACATTCGCAAATGTCGAATAGTGATATTTGCTCTGGACATCTCTATAGATGTGGTTTCTATGCCTTATACAGATTAAGTTGTACTTTGGTACTAAATAGTCTTGATGCTGATTATTATTTAAATTGTTATTTATTAATTACTTATGGTGCCGATGCCTTTGGGTCACTTTAATGGGAAATCAAAGTGAGACATACCGCCAAGTATGTTTTTGCACTCTATAAATCATATCGAAAAATCATCTATCGATTTAATTTCACAAAAATAATAATTATTTTTCTATTGTGACCTTTATTTGATATTTGCAGCTTTAATTATTCCTTTGTATATATGTTTACATGTTTGAGTGTATTTTATATATAGAGTTTTTATAAGTGGTTTCAGTAATTATTTATTGAATCCATAATAAGGAATAATTATGTTGGATAGACGCTCCATATTAAAAATGGCCGCTGGTGGTGCAATGTTAACGCTCATCCCAAGCGTTCAACTTCAAGCTAAAACCCCAGGTAAAAGATTGGCTATGGTGTTTGATGTTCGCCGTTGCACAGGGTGTCTATCTTGTACTGTGTCCTGTGCAATGGAAAACCAAACCGATACTGGCCGTTGTCGAACTCGTGTCAACCAAGCAGCAATTGAGCTGGACGGTGGCTTTGCGACTTTGGCGGTACCCAATCAATGTAATCAGTGTGATAACCCACCCTGCGTTGATGTTTGCCCAGTAGAAGCAACCTACAAACGTAAAGAGGATGGCATTGTGGTCATTGACCATGATGAGTGTATCCATTGCCAGTTATGTGTCGATGCTTGCCCATATGGGGCAAGACGCAAAGATGAAACGTTAGAATCACCTCCCGAGAAGTGTAACTTCTGTATTCATCGAGTCTCAGCAGGTTTACTACCTGCATGTGTTGAAACCTGCATTGGTGAAGCGCGTAATTTTGGCGACCTCAATGACCCGAACAGTAAAGTGTCGCAACTGGTTCGCGATAACTCGGTTTACGCCATGCTGGCGGGTGAGGGAACTAAGCCAAATATTTTCTATATTGGTTTACCTGAACAACCGAAAGACAAGCAGATCTTGTCACTTAATTTCCTTGAATGGCAACGCTAGGAGCGGGTAATGGACAGACGTAAATTTTTAACGCAAGCGGGCGCTGTTTCTGTGGCTGCTGCTACAGTGGGTTGTGGCAAGATGGCTCAACCTACAGATTCTGAACGCAGCCAAGATGTCAGTCGTTTTGGTCATCCGATCCCAGCAGAGTGCCAGCAAGATGCTAATGGGCAATGGCAACTCACTAAAGGTGTACGTACAGCATATTCTAGGTGTTTCAGTTGTTATAACATTTGTGGTCTTCGAGTGCGCATTGACGAAGCCAGTGACAAAGTGCTCAAAGTCGGTGGTAATCCATACTGTGAGAATAACTCTGGTTCTCCATTGCCGATAGCGATGGCTGTTAAGCAAAGTTATATTGCTTTAGCGGGTGAGGCTGGACTCGAAAACCGTGCCACTACCTGTGCTAAAGGAGCCAGTTGTGCCGACTCTGTTGATGACGAACGCCGTGTCACTGATGTGCTTAAGCGTGATGGTCAACGGGGTGAAGGTAAGTGGGTCACCATTAGTTATGAGCAAGCATTAAAAGAAATTTTAGAAGGCGGCGATCTCTTTGGTGAAGGCCATGTCGAAGGTTTACGCAGTTTACGTCAACTCGACAAACCGGTTAAGCCTGGTTTCCCTGAGTTTGGCAGTGCGGCGAACCACCTGTTTGCCACCTACTGCGCCGAAGATACCTTACGCGGCAGCTTCTACGCTCGCTTTATGCAACAGTCTTGGGGTACGAGTAACTTAGGCACTAAGCATGCTTACTGCGGTGCAGCTCAAGCGACGGGTTATAGCTTAGGCATGGCTTCAGGCTTTGAAGAATGGCTCAATGATGTTGATTGGGATAATGTCGAATATGGCTTGTTTATGGGCACCAGCCCTGGTTCTTCAGGTGCAAGCCTTAACCGCGTCGGTCGTGGACTTGCTGATAGTCGAGTCGATCGAAAGTTCAAATATGTGTGTGTTGATCCACTGCTCAGAACCACAGTAGCAGCCGATACCAATGCAACATGGTTAGCGGTTAAACCTGGACAAGATGCAGCGTTCTCTTTTGGTGTGATTCGTACCATGCTAGAAGAGGGTTGGTTTAATAAAACCCACCTTGAAGGCGCCAGCGAGAAAGCGGCTAAAGCTGCAGGCGAGCTTAACTTTACCAATGCGGGTCACTTAGTCATTGTTGATGCGAAGCACCCCGATTACCGCCGTTTTGCAAAGGCAAAAGACTTTGGTTTAGGTGGAGACGAAGCGCTGATTATTAATGCCGATACGCAAGAGTTCGTGTCTGTTGAATCAGGTGACAAGGCTGAGCTCTTTGTCAGTAAAACCGTTAAAGACAAATCGGGTCGTCGGGTTAAATTAGCGTCCTCGTTGTATTTGTTAAGAGAAGAAACACAACGTACCAGCATGAAAGAGTACGCCGCTAAGTCGGGTATTGCGATTGAAGATATGCGCCAAGTGGCAAAAGATTTAGGTCGTTACGGTCGTAAAGCCTGTGTTGCTGGTAATGGTGGCACAAATTCGTCTGACGGTTTCGTTATGGGCTGGATCTGGGCAACATTAAATACCCTAGTGGGCAGTCATGACGCTAAGGGTGGTGCTATTTACGGTAACGGGCCGATTGGTGGAATGGAAGGTCGCTATGATTTAGCCAATATCGACAATGGCGTGAGCTTGGACGGGGTGGTTAATGCCTGTCGTGATGGTGCTTATGAGTCATCGACTGAATATAAACAAAAACTCGCTAAAGGTGAAAACCCATACCCTGCTAGCACGCCGTGGCATGAGGTTCTGCCGGCAATGAATGCAGCAGAGCAGTGGACGAGTCATGCCAATAACGACCCGTATCAAGCTAAGGTCTTGTTTAACTGGCGTAATAACTTTCTTTATAGCGCAGCCTCTATTAGCCAAGAAGTGGTTGCAAGTATTGCTGACCCTAAACGTTTACCGTTAATTATTGGCATTGATTGCCACATGAATGAGACGAATCGTTACGCTGATTATTTTATTCCTGATCGCTCAATGCTAGAAGAGTATGCCGCAGACCGTATGTGGGGTTCGCATATGTTGGGCGTGGTTGCAGCAGCGCCATTAGTGACACCAAGAACCGTTAAAAACGAAGCGGGTCAACATGTTTGTATGGAGCAGTTGTTAGTCGATATCGCACTCAATATGGCGCTTCCCGGCTTTGGTAAAGGCGCGATTGATCATGAGGATGGCAGCAAGGCTGACTTGCTTTGTTTTGAAGATTGGCACGCTAAATATCTGGCAAATGTGGCATCACAATGCGAAAACTTGCCGACGGTTACGGCTGAAGATAGGCAATGGGCTGGACTTGATTATGCAATGAAGCCGTTGACGCCAAGACTCAACCCTAACGAGGCTAGTGAAGTTGAAGCACTGCTATCTCGTGGTGGCTACTATGTGGCAGATGAACGCTATGAAGGTGATTTTGTGAAGGGTGCAGGGGCAAAATGTCTGCAGATCTACCATGAAGCGGTTGCACAGCTACGTCATGCCTATTCTGGTGAGCATTACCCAGGCACTATTACCTATCATCAGCATCGATTCTGGAATGGCGATAGCTGGGAAAGTCACTGGCCAGAAGCTGACTATCCATTGCTGTTTTCAAGTTACAAAGCAACGGTGAGATCAAACTATGCAGTTGCCTACAAACGTATTGCTGAGATCAGCCCGACTAACTTTGTCTATATGCATGAAGAGACGGCAAAAGCCCAAAACTTAACCGACGGTGACACAGTGAGATTAGTGACCGCCAATGGCAAGCCTGCCGAGGGTTTATTGCAAACAGACTTTGGCGTGGCAAGAGGGGCGGTATGTGTGTCTCATGGCTTTGGTCATTCAAAGGGCTTTGGTGGTGACGATCGAGTGATTAATGGTAAAAAGTTGGCGGGCTTAAAAGAGCGTGCTGGCGGTGTCGCGATTAATCAAATGATCCCGTCCGATCCAACGCGTAAACAAAATGCCAGTATGCTCAATGATTATTGGACCGGTGCTAACTGCCGACACGGTATTCCAATTCGCGTTGAGAAAGCTTAATTACGATTGAACCGTGGATCCCTCTCACATCTGGAGGGGAGGGATCTATTGAGCATTGTAATACTTGCTAGTGTTTAAGCAGGTGATCTCAGGTTCAGATCCAACGCGCAAACAAAGTGCCAGTATGCTCAATGATTATTGGACTGGAACCAACTGTCGTCATGGCATTCCAATCTGAGTAGAGAAAGTTTAAATACTATTGAAGACAAACTCCCCCGCAGATTAACTTCGGGGGCGTTTTTAAATCGTTATACAGATTAGCGTCTAAATTAGATGTTTCCGGCGATAAATTTACACCTCAAACAAGCGTAACTCATTTCATCCTGCAACATTTCCCCCTCAGTATTCTTTTTGGCTGAGGGGCTTTTCGCTGCTTAAGCTAAAATTTATCTCTTTATGGTAGTGTTGGTCGCAAATCATTGGAGATAATAATGAAAATAACAAAATACTCACAGATTGGCCTTTTGACGGCTGCGACTTTTGCCTTGCCTGCGATGGCAGTAACCACAGAGCAAACAGCTTTTTTTGATAGCATCGCAGCGCATTGTGGTAAAGCTTTTGAAGGGACGGTTACAGCGGGTAATACTGCCGATTCAGCCTTTAGCGGTAAGAAACTGATTATGCATGTACGCGAATGCAGTGACACTGAACTTAAAGTACCGTTTCACGTTGGTGATGATCACTCTCGCACTTGGGTGATCACTAAAACCTCATATGGTTTGCATTTAGCCCATGATCATCGCCATAAAGATGGTAGCGAAGACAAGGTGACTATGTATGGTGGCATGACAGCTGGTATGGGCAGTGCGACTGAGCAGTCCTTTCCTGTCGATGCCTATTCAATTAACAATTTTAGAGACAACGGACTGGATGTATCCATTACCAATGTTTGGCATATGTACACCAAGCCAACAGAATTCACCTATCGTTTGACTCGCGACGAGCGAGATTTCAGAGTCGATTTTGACCTGACAAAGCCTGTTACGCTGCCACCAGTACCTTGGGGACATAAGTAAGGCATTTTGTTTAAGTGAAGGGATGTGATGCGTCTAGGTTCTAGTTTTCAATTGCTAGAACCTAGAGTTATTGTCCGAGTCTTGCCGTCTTAGCTTATTACGAAGTGACTAAGTCACGCCCTCGTCTCTGCATTCCGTTGAGCCTATTTCTCTTCAAAAGTAAAAGACTGTCCAGCTAATGCGGCTTCAAACATTAAGCCACCTTTGGCGACAGTAAACACAGCCATGCCGTTGATATAAGATGCTGATGCTGCTTTTTTACCTGCTCCTACTGAATTTCCTGTCGTACCTGCCTGTGCATTGGCGCCAATGTTAATCGCGACGGCAGAGGCTTGTGCGCCGAATTCAAAGCTGCCGCTAGTGAAATCAGTATAAGCTGCTTTATCTTTAAAAAAGATAACTTCGCTGTAAGCTTGGCCACCGAGCTGAAAACCGAAAGAAACTTGGGTTAGGCTGGTATCGCCTTGATAGTTGCCACCTTGATAGACGCGTCCTTTACCGTAAGCGGCACCTATACCAATTCCGCCTTTACCTACGGTCGGAAAAAGCGCGTAACCATATGCGCTATCGAAGAATTTTTGAGTTTGATTGGCTTGTTGGAAAGTAGTTTTAGCTTGAGTATAGCCATCTTCTGCTAAGGCTTGTGGCGCCACGGCGAGACTGGCAACTAAGCAAAGAGTGCCGGTTATTTTTCTGAATAAGTGTTTCATTTCAATCTCCTTTAGCTGCTCATGTGTCAGTATTTAGTTGTAGCATAGTTAAGCTGAACCGAAAATGAATGGCCCATCAAACTTCGTTAACCATGGCAGTCATTTTTAGCATTAACCAAGGCTAAAGTCATTGTTGTTGATGTAAAGGCAGGTGAATGGATAACAAAAAAGCGCCAATATAGGCGCTTTTGTTATGTGTTGGAGCTGCTATTTAATGGGCTTGTCGAGTACGTAATGCTCGAACCATTTCTGATCCCACTCCATTTTGGCTTTACGATGTTGATACTTGCTTAATCCATGGCCTTCGCCAGGATAAACAATGAGCTCAACTGGTACATTGAGATAATGCTTGAGAGCGCGATATAGCCCCTGTGCATGACCCGCTGGCACTCGCTGGTCATTTTCACCTATATGGATAAGCGTTGGTGTTTTGATTTTATCGACATGGCTGAGTGATGAACCCTGGGTGTAGGCTTCAGGTTTTTCCCAAGGCAGACCTTCCATAAAGTTGATTACGTGGCCAGGGGTGTCTTCAAGCATCCATTGCAGGCGTTGATCAAAAACACCGGCACCAGAGCTTGCTGCTTTAAAACGTTCAGTGGTGCTGATCAAGGCATTAGTTAGGTAACCGCCGTTACTCCAGCCCATCACTGCCATTTTGTCGCCATCAACAATACCGTCGCTAATAAGCTGATCGACCCCTGCAATAATGTCGTTTACCTCAATGTCGTGTTCTTTACCGACTAAATCGGTTAAGAACTTATCACCATAACCGGTAGAACCGCGATAGTTCGGTGACAGTAATGCCCAACCTTTGGCGGTGAATGTTGAACGGCCATAAGAGCGATGCTGTAAAGCATAGGGGGTTGCTGATGTTGGGCCACCATGAATTTGCACCACTAATGGTAACGGACCGTCGGACTTTTTATAGTCGGCTGGCAAATCCAATATCCCTTCGACAACACTGCCATCAGGTGCTTTCCAGCTCACGATGGATATTTGAGGGAGCTTCCAACTCTCGACTTGTGGGTTGATATTACTCAGGCGTTCTGCTTTGGCTCGACTGCGATTGGCATCCGCAATAAACATATCAGCAAAGTGATCTAGACCGTTGTGGCTAAAGGCAACGCGTTTACCATTTTGGCTAAAGCTGTAGCTGCCAATGACCATATCGCCATTAATGACCGTGCGCGTGTCGCCCTGTTCGTCACCGTCAATTTCAGTACAGAATAGCTTTACTCGAGCATGATCTGCGCCGCGATAGCAGATCTCATCACTATTGGGTCTCCATTTTATATCGCCTGAGTTTAAGGTGACATCTCCGCTACGTGTGACTTCGAGCGATGGGGCTTCTGTTGCTTTCGCATTGGCAATAAAGAGCTTACCTGGATGGCCGTCAAAATCGATTCTAAAGGCGAGTTGGTTATTGTTTTCTCGCCAATTTAAGCCTAATAACCAGCCGTAAGGTGAAGGGGCTTGGTCGCGCCATTGCGTATCGGCGAGGGTGTTATTGGTTTTTGTTTTGGTATCGAATATCTCGACATCAGACCAACCTTCTAACCGAACTAACTCATTATCGTCAGTGGTGATACGGGCAATTTTGCTGCCATCTTCATTGACTTTAAATTCCCACACCACTTTATCGTCATCGATTAATAGCTGTTGCTTAAAGTGTTGCAGGTCAAGTTGGTATAGCGGGTTCGTTTTACGTTCGCCATGGCCATATTTAGGGGCTGAGTGGTCTGCACGCATCGAGGCCCAGTCATCTTTATCTTTAACTGTTTTAGTGGCTAAAAAATACACGCTCTTACCATCATGGCTTAGCTGGAATCCGCTAACGCCTTCGACCTCTTTAGTCATCGGTTGCATGTCACCGCCAGCGATGCGGAAGATTTGTGTCTTGCCGTTGTAAGGTGCTTTGGCCGCTTCTTGTTTTACCTTGCCGAGAAAGTAGATATGTTGCCCGTCTGGACTCCATTGTGGGCTGGATTCACTTTCATTGGTGAATGTGAGGCGTTTAGAATTACCACTTTCAGTGTCCAGCAGCCAGAGATCTCGCTGGCTCTTATCCAGTTCTTTGTCCCAGCGGGTCTCTAGCCAAAGTGCTTTTTTACCATTGGGGCTTAATGTCACTGAACTCATTCCACCAATATCAAAAAAGTCATCGATAATAATGTCGTGCGTTTTTTCTGCTGCAGCGGTCACCATACTGGTACCGAGCAATGTTGCCATTGCGGTAGCAAGCAGGGTTAGCTTGTTGAATTTTTTCATGTGGTTGTTCCTACCCTTCAAGGTCTTTCTATAATTTTTATAATGAGATAAGCGCTAATACCAGCTGCATTAAATAGAGTGTTAATTCAGAAATGCTCAATCTTTTCAGTTCCAGACGCATTGGTGAGAAAATGATTTGTCCCTTGTAAGTCAATGCAAAGCCGCAATGGAATGCTTCTGGTGGGTTCAAAGCTCAGCCTGTTACGTGGGGAACGCTTAATATCGAATAACTATTTAGCATCGAGTTCCCAGCTTGCCTTTAGTGCTTTGAGTTCCCACTGAATGAACAGATACTTAGTGCAATTGGTATGACACCCTATCGCAACTAGCGTTATGAAATCCATGAAATATGTCAGGTATTTAGCTTATTTTTTTTCATCTTGCATTAACTTTTGCAAGTAGGCGAGTTCTTCTGAACTGAGCAGTTGCTGACTGGCCTTCATCGGCGATTTTTGCTGCGACTGTGCTAATCTTCCACGTAAAAATGCGGCGTAGGTGATCTGTTTTAAGCCATAAATGGCCAGAATATAAACGGTGAGCAGCAGGACCAATTTTGCCGCCACATGGTTAATGTGAATAAGTTCTTCGCCGAAATAAAAAGGTAAGATGACCAGTACGGCTCTGACAATCCAATTACTCATTAACGCCAGAGTCAGTACCAGCAGCCAGCGGAATTTTATGTCCTTAAGGCTCTCTTGATGTAATCTGGATGTACGGCTTGGATAGAGACTAAGCATTTTTAAAATAAAGTAAAAATAGAGCGCCGTTTGGATAAACAACAGCCCTGGCAACGCAGCTCCCAGAAGGCTTAGGTGACTTAGATGGCTTAAACCTGAATTGAAGCTCAATGATATGTCTGGCAGTTCCCCTTGGTTTAATACACGGTAACCGACTGTTGCTAATACCGTCATGGCGACGAACAAAGCAGGAAAGAAGTGAGGTGAAAATCCGCTGGGTGCTTTTGCGTCGTTTAAACTTCGATGACAGTATAAATAGAGCATCGGCATCAATAAAAAGTAGATTGGGATAATCAAGATAAAGATAAAATGGATTGGCGCAGGAGCGTTATCTTTGGTGAGTAGACCGGTAAAAAAATACAGCGCCATTAGGCTGAATATGCTGCCTAAAATCTTCTGGTTACCGTTCTTTTCGCGATAGATATAACGGATGTATAAACCTAGGCCTAAGCAGTGAAGACCGCCAAGCAAAGAGAGCCACCAATATCCTTGTGATACAAAGTCATTAAACTCATTCATATTGCTGTTATTTCATACTATTAATCATCGGGATGCAAGTTGAATATTGAACCAGAGCATGGGTACCCTTTCATTTTGAAAGGGGATTATTTTTGACTCATAATGACATTGTAGTTGAGGGGATCACCGACGTGGGGCGTTATATTTGAAGAGGTTTAGCTGGCAACCTTAGAGACTTGCTTTAGCTTGTCGATCAACGCATCCTTTTTAAAGGGTTTAGCGAGGTAGTCATCCATGCCGGATTCATAGCATTTCTCAATATCTTGATCTAATACACTGGCGGTCAGTGCGATGATAGGGAGTCGTTGTTCTGAGTTTAACTCCTCCCATGCCCTGATTTTTTCAGTTGCGGTAAAACCGTCCATAATGGGCATCATACAATCCATTAAAACAGCGTTAATGACTTCCCCTTTACTGATGAACTCGAATGCTTCGAGTCCATTATTAGCAATAACAAAGTCATACCCAGCTTGTTTCACAAGCAGTGAAGCGACTTTTTGATTGACCAAGTTGTCTTCGACGATAAGAATCACGACGTTTATTTTTGTATCATCGGGGTTGTTGTCACTGGTATTTTGCTCTGCTTCAGGTGCGCTTTCTGCGCGCAGTACTCTATTTTCTATACCGTTACGAATAGCATTGCCAAGTCGTTTCCCGAGTAATGGAAGTGTGATGGTGGAGTCAATATTATCAAGCGTACGCTGCTCTGATGGGGTGTTGATGGCAATCGTAAAGATATCTTGCTGAGTTAACAACTCAGGTAATGTCGTTAAGGCGTCTCTAGTAATAGAGGCATTATCAATAAAAAGCAGGTCAAACTTTTGTTTATCTTGTAAGAGATCAAAGCAAGATAAATAATGATAATTGAGCCTAAACCCCTGTCTGATGCAGGCATCCTCAATGGTTTCAATAATGTGATTGTTACTGGATACTAATGCCGCGGTAAGGTGCTTGAACTCATCTTTCCCTGGCGCTTCTTGCGCAATAATTCGCGCTTTTAGTTCAACGGAGAAGCAACTGCCTTTGCCCTTTTTTGAACTGATTTTGATATCACCGCCCATTAATTCGACCAACTGCTTACAGATCGCAAGACCTAGGCCTGTGCCACCAAATTGGCGAGTGATAGTGCCATCTTCTTGGGTAAATGGAGAGAATATCTGTTGCTGCTTATCTTCTGCTATCCCTATGCCGCTGTCATAAATCTTAATTTGCATATTGGCATATGGCTTTTCATCAAAACGACTGCTGATAGCCACTTTTATAAAGCCTTCGCTGGTAAATTTGACTGCATTCGACAATAAGTTCATCAGGACTTGCCGCATGCGGTGTTCGTCGAGTGCAATGAGGTAAGGAGTATTTGTCGGGATATCAATTTGCAGGTCGAGATTTTTCTCCACCACTTTCGCTAACACCATGGTTAACGTGTCGTAGACGACCTCGGCGATATTGGCATCGGTGTTGGTCATGGAGAGGTTTCCAGACTCAATCTTAGACAAGTCCAGTATATCGTTAATCAGTAATAGTAAGGTATGTGATGATGTTTCGATCGTTTGCAGGTACTCGTTTTGTACGGGGGTCAGTTTGGTGCCAGCAAGAATTTCAGACATCCCAATAATGCCGTTTAATGGCGTTCTGATTTCATGGGACATATTGGCGAGAAATGAACTTTTAGCTTGGTTAGCTTTTTCCGCATCAGATTTAGCTCGTAAAATTTTCTCATCATTTAAGTAACGTTCATGGATTAGATTATTCAGTTTTTTGGAAAACAAGCTGAGTTCATCATTACCATTTTCGTTAATATTATTGGAGTAGTCACGGGTTTCCTCTATGTTAGACATGGTTGTTATTACATGATGCAGGTAGTTAAGAATGCGTCGATAGAGGTTGGCGCCAATGGTTCCGATGATGATTAACGATGCAAATAAAGCAGTACAAAAAATGATGATCAGCTTTTTTGATTGTGATATTTCACTGTGGATTTTAGTGGTCAATTGATCTGAAAATTTGGTCACTACAAACTGAATGAGGCTTAAGCGTTGACTAAAGGCTTTCAAATTAGACTCTGGGCTATCAACCAAAATATCTTCATGCAGAATATTGCGGCGCAGTTGGTAGCTTTGTTCAAATGCTTTGTCTGAAAATGTCGTCAGTAGAAGATCGACTTGTTCAGGTTTGGCGCTAATATTGATAAAGCGTTCCACATAGAGCTGTTGCCTTTCTGTGCTCATGTTTAATTGAGTCAACAGCTCGGTATTATTTCTATCGATGAGTAACTGGTTAATAAGCCACTTCTCTTCTGCGGACCAAAGCGATAGCCATTGCAATTGAAATAATATGGTGAGGTTTTGGTTAATCTGCTCCGGTACGTCTAGCTTATCTTTTTCTAGCACCATTAGCGCTTGTGTTTGCAACTCGTTTATCCAAGTAGACCAATCAACAATACTTACTTGTGTCAGCTCAGGCGATTCTGTTAAGGCATCTTTAGTGCTATTAAACCATGCTTGGATATCATCGATATTTTTTGTGGTGAATGCCTTGGGAAGTATCAGAGGAAATTCCGCGACTATCGGCGTGAAGTCAGCCAATACGAATGAATCACCTTGAGCGTATAGCTGCTCTCTAGCTTGGTTGATTTTGATATTGAGTGCAGAAAATGATTCTAAAAAGGAGATCTTGTGGTTGAGAATGTTGAGTGCTTGGACATTATTGGTTTGCTTTTTTATCTCCAATGCGGATAAAAATGCCGTAAACAATAAAGGTAGTAATACTAATGCCAACATCCTTGTTTTTATTGAAATACGATTCAATAAGTTCATTTCTACTCCTTGAATTGAACGTGCTAGTCATGTCCTTGTGTATTGCATGACTCTTGACTATATTCAGCATAGTACAAAAGTACAAAAAACTATCTAGGATTGAAGGTTTTTATATGTTTAATGGATTAGACTTTGGTGCCATTTTTTTTAATACAAAATTAGTCATTTTGATGGCGACTCTCTCCCTATCCCCTTCACTCTGGGCGTTAGAAACTGACGCGGATGAAAGCTCCGAGGTCGAGTTTGCAATTTTTAGCCTCAATAATGATTTACCTCCCTTGAGTAAAAGCAAAGCCAGAATGTTATATCGAGGTAAGTCTAAAAAAGTCGGCGGCAGTCTCAAAATTGTGTTGGTTGATCTACCCGAAACCTCTATGCATCGCGAAGAGTTCTACAGCATGTTGCTGGGTAAATCTGTGTCACAGATGAATGGCTATTGGGCAGGATTAGCTTTCTCTGGCAAAGGCTCACCACCCGAAGAGCTCGATAGTGATGATATAAAACAGATCCTAAAGTGGCTAAATGAAAACCCCAATGGTATCGCGTATGCGCCGGTTGAGTCGGTTCCGGATGAAGTGAATATCTTAATTACCGTGCCACAGGGAGAGTAGCCATGTTATTAAACCGTCAGTACAGTATTTTATTATTGAGCTTAGGCATTACAGCAAATGCAGAAGCGGGAATAGATCTTACAGATAACATTTTGCTGAGTGGTTTTGGTTCGACGTCGATCAGCAAAACAGACAATAAAACCCCGTTATTTATTAGCCGCGAGATTAGCGATGAAATTTGTTATGACTGCGATACCTTGTTTGGCTTACAACTTGATATTGATATTTTTGAGGGGGTTAACGCATCAGCTCAAGTGGTTAAACGTACCCAAGATGACTGGAGCGATCCAGAACTGGAGTGGGCATATTTAGGCTATGAGTTTGCTGATTTTGAAGTGCGGGCAGGACGACTGCGTTTACCGTTATTTCTCGTCTCTGAATTTTATTATGTTGGCCAGGCTTATACATGGGCGCGACCGCCAGAAGAGGTTTACGATGCTATTTTGGGCTTTACCTCCTACGACGGTATTTCTTTGGCTTGGCAATATGAAATATCGGATGAAATATCGCTCACTATCTCGCCTTACTATGGGTTTGAGCGACTTAATGAGGTGGAGTTGGGAGGCACTTTATTACAGTTCGATACCGACTATATCACGGGTTTGTACATTGATTTAATTGGTTTTAATTATCGGATTCATACAGGATTTATGCAATCACAGTATATTCAACGACCTTCCCCAACCACCGATAAACTTAATGTTTACACTGTGGGAGCGGAGTACAGTTTGGATGCTTGGCAGTGGATGGCGGAGTTAGAATATGACGAGCTGCAAATTAATTGGTATGCCAGTGTCGGTTATGCACTCGATGATTTTACACCTTACTTAGTATATGCCGAGAGTCACGAGCTTAGAGAAAGTCAAGGAGTGACTTTAGGACTTCGTTACGATGCCACTTCGACCCTTTCACTGAATCTTGAGATGCAATCTATCTTTTCACACGAACCGGGTAATCGAGCACAGTTTGTCACTTCACCACTGGTATATGCTGAAAAAGATGATGTCGACTTACTGAGTCTCACGGTTAATTTTGTGTTTTGATTATGGATAATAGTTCGTAAAGCTTATATACGCTGATGCTATTAAAAGACTCAGTGGTAGAGCTCAAGGGTGTAGAGCAAAAGAGGATTGATCGTCAGAAACTGTTTTAAATAATACTTGATAAGCATTATTAGGAATAACTCGCACTCAATATAAGGCTTGGGACTCTCTGTGATTCTATTGACCGTTAACAGTGCTCAATATAGCGAAAGAGCACACTGCGATATGGAGTATGCTCTTTCTTCAATATGAGTCGTCGCAATGTAGGACCTATTGCAATATCCTTTCAATTTGCTGGTTAATCTCTTTTATTTTCCCACATAAATCGTTGATTGCGGTTTGGTCAGGAAGTGATCCTGCTTGAGAGCTGGATTCGATTACTTGAGCTAATGTCATTGCTTCTTTGGCACATAAATTACTAAACATACCTTTAAGCTCATGGGATATTTGAAACAAGCCGTCGACATCGTCACTGGAGAAACGATTCTTGAGTATGCTATCACTCTCGCCATATTCTTCTAAGTAAATGGTGAGTAGCATTTTCACCATGGAGTCATCGTCGCCACATAGCGCTCTTAATTCATTAACCTCTATCATTGTTACATCCTTTGCTTTTATCTGTTGACTGAAACCGGGTGTTTGATATGAGGTGTCAGTGAGTCAAATATTGGCATACAGGCGCAGTTAAGCGGTGGTAATGAGTTGCTTAGCTTTAACCTTAGCTAGCCAAGACGCTAATGCTTTAGGGCTCATAAGTTGAACATCACCTAATTCATCATCTTTTGCATTTACGAGCTCATCTGGAAGTAAATCAATAATGCGCTCTAAATCTTCAGTCGTTTGTACCTCGTTATCAATTAACTGAGCCATCTCTTTGTTGTAATCAGCACCTCTTGCTCGAAGCGCTTTGACTAAACCTTTTAATAAAATTAACCAAGTACTCATTGGCCCTTGGATGATAGAGGCTGATTCGGCGGCGGAGTCAATACTGACGAAAGGAACGGTGGCAATGCTTTGTTGGTGTTGCATCGCGGCTAGAATCCAATCAGTGTCGAATGAGAAGTCAAATACGCTGGGTTTCATTAAAATATGCTGCAGTGCCTCACGGCTGAAGAGCTTGTAAGCGGCTTGAGTGTCGTGAATACCTTTGGAAAAAATGGGTGAAGCAACCATTCTTTGCATGTGTCTGAGGGTTTTAATACCGATCCCCCAGCGTTGTTCTTGTTTGACCACAATAGATCGGGGATCTTTACGATTTCCGAGCACAACTTGAGAGTTATTTGCCACAAAAGGCGCCAGTATTAGCCCGAGTTGCCCCATATGGACAGAGTTATCAGCATCGGTATAAATAACCGCATCAACACCATCAGAGAGGGCTTGCATACAACCATAAATGATAGCGCCGCCTTTTCTAGAATCATCAACATCATTGAGTGTGGCTAAAGGGCCATGGTTGTTACTTATTCCATCTTTGAGGTTGAGTACGGATATTTTCTCTGGCTGGGTACTGCGATTGGCAATACGGCTAGCAATATCGAAACTGCCGTGAGGACAGCCATCATCAACGGGGTATAAATGCCAGTCCACTTTGGTGCCTTTACACGCCCACATCAGTTGGGTCACCTTAGTCAGCAATGAGTTTTCACCATTGATATTAGTGGCACTTTTTTCTAGTAGACGATGATGTTCCCCCCACATGGCAAAGACGATACCAATCGAGATAGGAGTGTTTATCTGTCGTAAGTATTTGCGCGACTGCACCAGCTTAACGGCTAACTTAAATGCCAGTGGGCAATCTTCTTTTTGTGCTAATGCGACAAGTTGCGCTGGAGAGGTGTATTTTAGATCCAATAGAGAGTCGGCCAGCTCGAGTAGGCTAATTTGGTGGGAGGATTCAGTTAAGTCAAATTGGTTGCTCGCGGCGCGGCAAATTTGTTCGAGATCTTCTTTGTGTATTCTCATAATGAATCCTTTCATTGATTAACTCTTCCTGAGCGCTTGAGTGCTGATACAGCACTAACATCAAGCTTATTAAAATGTAGTAATAGATTGGTAAAACAGCAAGGTGCTATTTCTTTCGTCAGCGGAATGGGTTCAATCTGTGGTTTTTGCAATGACTCTACTTTCAATTCTTGTGTTTGGTTAATAATGCGAAGCCGATTCGTTGGCTTAGTCCTCTCTTGTGAAGACGTGTTGGAGACGCTAGTGGTCTCTTTAAGCTGAGGTTGAGTCGCGGCCCAAATATGCCTGTCATCCATCGGATCATTGATGCATTCATTAATTGTGGCTGGTGCACTAATTTTTATCGGTACGATAAGGCACATTTCCATCTTCCGGTAGCATTAAGTCGGGTCTTGTCGACTGAAAAGTGGTTAGGTATTGGGTTAGCTTGCGCTACGTTGTAGCTTTAAGGTATTGCGATTTTGGTGCGAAAAATATTCTAACTTGTCTGACAGTTCTAGAATGATCTTCAGTCCTCTTCGGCTTTGCTGCCAAGTTTTGGGATCATCTGCTAGGGGCTCAATAAAGTCCGTTTTGAGTAACTCTTCAAGAACACCATGAGGTATGGATTGACCAAAGTCAGAGATCTCAACGATAAGATCTTTGGTATTGGTCAGATACGAAGTCGCTTCAAACTTGTGACCCTCATTATTGCCATAGGCGTGCTCAAAAACATTGTTAACGACTTCAACCAGGCAAAGCTCCATTTGACCGACTATTGACTCATCAAGCCCTAGGCTATTCCAGTAAGGCACTATGTCATCAGCGACTTCTCTAGAAGCCTCTAAACTACTGAGATATTCTTTGTGAAACTTCCTTGTGTTCACGTCCATAAACTAACCTTATTTAACTTGCTGTAGCGGCACGGGATTAGCTTTAGGGGCCAGCTGTGTCCCCAGAATGGGATAGCCCTTTACTTTGCCGTTTAAAATATTTCCGAAACATCTTTGACTTTACCGACATCTAGCCACTGAAAGTCCATATTAACGGCATAAAAATGTGCCTTTCTTTCTACAAGTAGAGGGAACCGGTCGCTGCCAATGTCGAATTCTATGTCTTTAGGAATAAAATCAAAAATGGCAGGCTCGAAGATATAGATGCCGGTATTAATCTTGTTAGAAAGAGCTTCTGACTCTAGTGGTTTTTCTTGAAAGCTAACCACTTGCTCATATTTGTTTGTCACAACACCTCCGTGGATCTTGTACTTTTCGCATATCCCCAGCAGAGCCTAACGCTTGGCTGACAAATTTACAGCTAACTTCAGTTGCTTCATATGGATAGGAAAGCTGCACGTTGAAATGGTGGGTGCCTCCAAAATAGTTTTCAATAATTCCGACTAAGTGGTTGATGTTGATATTTATTTTGTCTATTCCATTCTTAGCGGATAATTGGTTCATAGACTCCATTACTGATTTGCCGAGTATAGGGAGCATTGGCTTTGGAATTGTGTAAGATATTGGCTTAATACGAGTGCCTTTTCCTGCGGCGAGAATCATTCCTTTCATAACATCTACCTCTTTAAGCGGTTGAAGCCAGCGCATCTTCAATGGTTGGATGGCTTAGAATGAGCTTATCCATACGGGTTAGCTTGAGAAGATCGATTACCGTTTTTTGTGGATTCACAATACTAATTTTGATGTTGCTGAGCATTTTATAAGCACCCATTACAGCGCCTAGGCCACTGCTATCCATAAAGCGAACTTGACCTAAATCAAGGACTAACTGCTCGCGGATATTACCTTTGATTAGCGCTATCTGCTCTCTGAATGCGGGAGCCAGTTTTGCATCAAATCTGCCTTCGTTCACTTGAATTATGGTGTATTGACCTTTCTCAATAATATCAAATTGCATAATATTTCCTCTTTATTCGCCTTGCCATTCAAGGGCAAGCAGGCTTATGTCATCATCAAACTGCATTGCGCCACTCCAAGCACTGACTCTGGTGACAATGGTGTCAGTCTGTGTGCCGCTAGGCTCATTACTTAGTGTTAGAACGAGCTGTTTTAACCCCGCTTCAGAGTATTGGTTTTTCTGTTGATCTTCTGCTTCTGTTATCCCATCGGAATAGAGGAAAACTCTATCACCGGGCTGAAGTTGCACTTGGTCTGTGTGGTAGTCTGCAAAGTCGAACATGCCTGCAACAAAGCTGTCTTGTTCTATAAATTCACAGTGACTCTTTGATTTCTGTAGCCAGATCATCGGTGGGTGTCCGGCAAAAGAGTAAGAAAGTAACCCGTTTTTAGTATTCAGCACGGCGTACACCATCGTGAAATAAAGGTTGTTTTGATCTTGGCTTATATAGCTTTGATTTAGGTGTGAAATGACTTCGCTTGGCTCGATAAGGCTATAAAAGGGCTCGGTGTCTTTTTTGCATTTTACATTCGAGGCGGTGCCTGAATTAGAGCTGATACTTTGCTGAATCGAGAAAGACATTAAGGCTGAGGTGACGCCGTGACCCGCGACGTCAAATAAGTAGACAGCAATATGCTCTTCATCTAACTGCATACAGCCAAGCATATCGCCGCCAATCTGTGCGCTGGGAATATGGGTGTAGTTAATGTCAGCACCTTTAAAATGGGTTTGCTCAGGCAGCATACGTTGAATGAGATCATTGGCAGACTCTAAATCTTGTTTAATGGTTGCGTAGGCTCGGTCGAGCTCAATGTTCTTGGCAACGAGTTGGTTGTGCAGCTCTAATGTTCTGAACCCTGCCTTGAGTCTCGCATCTAGTTCATTGATATTGGTATCTTTTGCTACAAAATCATTGGCCCCCGCGTTGATACCTTCAACAATGGAGTCTTTATCATCGCGGCCAGAGAGCAGTACGAAGAATATGTAGCGGCAATATTGGGGGGACTTAAGGTGATAGCAGAGTTCAATGCCGTTGAGCTGGGGCATCATCCAGTCACTGAGCACTAATTGAATATTGGGATGCGAGTCTAGTTGAGTGAGTGCATCTAAACCATGCTTAGCGGTAACGACTTGATAGCCACGAGAAGTTAACATTTGCGACATCATCAACAGCATGACTTTGTTGTCTTCTACGAGGAGGATCTCTTTCGTCAAAGTGGCAGTCTCCATGCTGAACGTTCCTAACGAGCGGCATCTACAATGCGCCGTTGTTCAAATAAGTCCGTTTACTTTGCAAAAGTCTAGTAGTGAAATTCTGATCCAACAAGAAAGCGCACGATACTATTTAAAGTTATCGTGCGCGCTATTATTGTATCTCTTTAAAATTAGATGAATATGGGGCTGTAAATATCTTGAGGAGCTTTACTTTAGCGCTTGCCTTAAAAAGGCATTAATCTTTAATGTTAACTTTGATTCTATGGTGCCGATTTGAACATTCTACAGGGGGTTTTACCGGTGCGTCTTTACGTTCAGATAACAGGTGCCTTATTGCCATAATCGGATGTGGCAGTAACATTCTAGGGCCAGCATAGACCATTATCTCTCTGGCTTTGGCCTTCATATGGGGTTTATAACAATGCACCGGGCATTTGTTGCATGTCGGCTTATCTTGTCCGTAAGGGCATCTATCTAATCGGGTATGAGCATACTCAGTAAAATCTTGGCAGTCTTGGCATAAGCCAGCATTACCGCCTTCATGGTGTGCTTTGCAATAGATTTCGACCATAGCAACGATGGTTCTAAACTCGCTAAGCAATTTGCCACTTAAAAGTTGTTCGAAAGCCATGGTATACCTTAGTCAGTTACTGGGTTATTGACATCATAAAAGTCTAGAGCGCGACAAACAAAACGGATGCTTGAAAATTTGAAGGTGCGCACAAAATAGCGCTTTAAGCACGATTAGGTTTATCGATAGCTGTTTTGTAAAAATAGGCTGAGATTTTGCTCATAAAGCTGTCTTTTGAGCTATTTTGGCCAATATAGTGCATTAATTTTGATACCCGGTTAAAAAAGAGATATAAATACTTGATTGTATGAAAGAGAATGCATTAATAATAACGTTCTATTTTTACGCGTTTTAAAATGCATAACAAGACTCACATATGAGTCTCTGGCCAACCACTGGTGGAACACAATGAAAGTAATTGCCATTATTTTGCTCGTTATAATAGGCGTTTATCTCTATAAGCGTACTCAGCGATTAGCAAATGAAGAAAATGAAAAAGAAGCTCAGGATGAACGAGCTGAAAACGAAGCCGTTGAGCCCGAAGTTAAAGACGTGACTCCAGATGCGACGGCTGAATTGTCGAGCTCGTCTGATGAAGGGGCGAGTATTGATAAAAAGCTTGATATTGAAGGGGAGGTTGTTCAAATCATGCCAGAGCCAGAGCCAGAGCCAGAGCCAGAGCCAGAGCCAGAGCCAGAGCCAGAGCCAGAGCCAGAGCCAGAGCCAGAGCCAGAGCCAGAGCCAGAGCCAGAGCCAGAGCCAGAGCCAGAGCCAGAGCCAAAAGCCGCAGAGGTTGATGTTGCTTGGGCAAATGCTAAGTTAACTCAGGCTATAGCCGATACTGACGCTGCCACAGATACCGCGGCAAAATATATTGCAATGTCTTCGACTGTTGCGGAGTGTTATAAGCAACGTAAACAAGCTGAATATGTAACGTATGGTGCAAACTTATCTAAGCGATATACAGCACTGTTTACCGTTTATGCTGCTGAAACTAAGACTGATAATCCAGATGCTGAAGTCAAAGGGATTGGCCTAATGCACATGTCGACCTTGCTCAACGACAATGGTGAGTTTGATGCGGCTATCGCGATATGTAAAACAGCGATTAAACATGATGTTAGTGATGGTACAGTGACCGGCTTTGAGGGCCGTGTTACTCGGATTGACAAGGCTAAAGCCAAAGCAAATAAATAAAGCGATGTCAGTAAAGTTCATCAATCGCTGACGAAGCGGTGTAGAATAAGCTAAATTGCTTACGATAAAGGCGAACATTTGTTCGCCTTTTTTTATTTAAAGGATCTTCAGCATGAAATTGCGTTTAGTGTGCTTCATTTCATTTTTATCTTTTGGTTTAACAGCATGCACTGACTCTCCAGAGTGGACATTGCTCTATTATCCTAGCGCGGCAGCAAAGCCGAGTGTCGAGCAGTCTGCAGATTTTATAAGTGGTTACTATGCGTCGGTTGATCAATGTCATGCCAAAGGCAAAGGTTTACTGCGCCTGAGTGACGATAAAAATGCCGATTATGTGTGTGGCCATTTGTGTGTTGCCGATGGTAAAACATTGGTTTGTCAAAGCCAGATATCGTCTGCCGAGTAAATGGAATTCGATAACGTTCGACAAGTACACCCCATACAAAAGAGTCACGAGAGTTAGCTAGATGAAACTAAATGCTATTACGTTAGATCGTCAAACCTTGAGCTTGTCGGTACAAGCAGATATTGATTTTGAGCTGTTTGCCCAATTTGCTGAACCTTTTGCAGCGGCGATTGATTGCAGGGTCGTAGAGAGACAATGGGGAGCAGATAGGCATCAATGGTTATTGGAGTTTGAAGGCACCCACCTACAACTTCATTATGAATTTTATGGCGACATATGTTGGCTTTCAACTGAGAGAGAAGACGAGTTCGATGTGCTGGTCTATCTAGCCGAATTGATGCAGTCTTACATTGTGGCGCAAGCATAACATTAGCCTGAGTTACACCGAGTCACCTTTAGCTAGAGCATTTATAGATGAATAGAATAGAGCCGATTAAGACAGCGATAGCCGCTGTAGATGAAGATTCAGCATTTCATTACCAAGCGTTGACGCCGGATCTTATTTTGACCGCCATTGAAACGTTAGGCATATATCCTGAAACGGGCTTACTGGCACTCAATAGTTACGAAAACCGCGTCTATCAATTCCGTTGTGATAGCGGTCAGCGCTATGTGGTGAAGTTCTACCGGCCTGAGCGATGGTCAGATCAACAGATCCAAGAGGAGCATGACTTTTCTGCTGCGCTGGTGGAGCAAGAAGTGCCTATTGCCACTCCCGTAATTGTTGATGGTCGATCTTTACATGAGTATAAAGGATTTAGGTTTGCGCTATTTCCCTCTATTGGTGGGCGAGCATTTGAAGTTGATAACCTTGAACAGTTAGAGTCTGTTGGCCGTTTTATCGGTCGCATTCACCAGTTCTCGAAACAGGCAGACTTTGTCTATCGCGATACTATGTCGCCGCAGCTGCTGGGTGATGATTCCCTTAAGTGGCTAAAAGAGTCGGGTCATATTCCCAAAAGCTTAGCATTACCTTACTTTACCGTGGTTGAGCAAATCTTAGAGAAATCTAGCGCGATGTGGCAGCCACAAAAGTACCGCAATATTCGACTTCATGGTGATCTACACCCAAGCAATATATTGTGGACGCCTGATGGTCCAGGCTTTGTTGACTTAGATGATGCGAAAATGGGGCCCGCAGTACAAGATCTTTGGATGATGCTTGCAGGTGATAGGCAGCAACAGACTTTACAGCTAGAAGTGTTGTTAGAGTCCTACGAAGAGTTCTGTGAGTTCGATACTCGAGAGCTACAACTTATTGAGCCTTTAAGAGCGATGAGAATGTTGCATTACAATGCGTGGTTAAGTCGTCGTTGGGCAGACCCTGCATTTCCAATGAATTTTCCATGGTTTGCTGAAGGAAAATACTGGGAACAACAAATTTTAGCTTTTAAAGAGCAACTTGCCGCACTTGATGAGCCACCACTGAGTTTAATGCCACAATATTAAATTATATTAAAACTCGCATTTTGTAACAGAAAAATGAACTTATGCGCTTGAGGTCGACTCGAAAGGGCATTATGTTATTGTGAAAATTATTAAAGATGCATTTAGCATCACCAAGGAATCCACATGAAAAAAGCATTATTGGTCGCATTTGCATTATTAGTTGCGCCTATGGCTGCAATGGCTGCAGATTACAAAGAAGGCGTACATTACACTGTCATTAATCAAGGGCCTGCAACGGCAAAGCCTGAAATTACCGAGTTTTTCTCTTTTTATTGTCCACATTGCTATAACTTTGCCAAGTCAGAAGTGCCAAAAATTAAAGCTGGCTTGCCTGAAGGTGTTGTCTTTAAGCAAAACCATGTTGATTTTATCAATGGCAACATGGGCGTGGAAATGTCTCGTGCTTTTGCTGTGGCGCATCAGTTAAAAGTTGATGAGAAAATGGAAACTGCAATTTTTTCAGCCATTCATGACAAGAAACAGCATTTTACTAACCGTGATGATGTAAAAGCGATTTTTGTGGCTAATGGTGTTGACGGTAAAGCCTTCGATGCTGCTGCAAACTCATTCATGGTGAGTGCTCAAATGTCGAACATGAAGCGTGCGACTGAGAATGCAAAAATATCTGGTGTACCCGCACTGGTTGTCAATGGTAAGTACCGTGTTGAAACAGGTGCAATCAAATCATACGACGAACTACTTGATATCGCGTACTACCTGACCACAATGAAGTAAATACGACCTCGAAAATATTAAGGAGCCCTAGCGCTCCTTTTTTTGTGTCTGCTCGTGGGGATATATTTAACCTCGTATTACGGGCATAAAAAAACCGTGCTTCTTGGTCGCAAGAAGCACGGCTACGGAGCTAAAAAGCTCAACGTTACCCTGAGTAACCCCTAAACGTTAACAGGGTGTCAAAAAATTGGCAAGCGACAATTTGATGACGATGCTATTTAGGTGCTTGATTGGGATGAGAATTTATAAGTTGTTTAAATTTGATTCAATTCTTTACAAATTAATTTTCGATTTAATGAAACTCTCATGGTAAAACACCTGTCGAAGCAACACAGATAACAATAAACAACGTTGTGGGGAGGTCTAGTGAGAGTTTTTCCTGTCTATGCACCAAAGCTAATCGTTAAACATGCGCGCATCTTTTTAACTGGAGTGATCTGGGTAAAAGATTTGGGTCGAATTGAATTTGATAAAGGACGATTTTTATTACCAAGGAAAAGTTTACCTAAAGTTAAACAAGCTATATTGGAACTCAATGGCTTAATTGAAACACAAAATAGTGACATGCAAACGGCATAACAACGGCTTTATGCATTGTTAATCGGTAAAACAGCAACATGGTTTTATTGCGAGTAGCGGACTTAGAACGTTAAAGCAGATGCTCGCAGTTCCATACGAAGCAGCAAAGAAGGCGAGGGCTGACCTTGATTGGCCGCACCAGCTGTATTCGTAGTAATCATTTTCGCAGGTGTCGCTATGTGAACTTACTTAGCGACACAACTGCAAAAATAACGATTACGTAAACTCACCTAAGAAAGGTTAGCTAACCTCTTCGTTAAGCAGACCAACTAAACCTGTTACTTTTTCGTTCCAAGAGTTCAATTCTTGTTGTAACAGTTGGTTTTGTTCTGTCAAACTTGTGCTCGACTGTTTCTCTTCTTCAAGCTCCATTCTTAGTAGCTCAATAGTTTCAAGTGCTGCTTGGATTTTTGTTTCCAATTTTGACAATAGTTCAAGGCTCATGGGAGTCCCTTTGGTAGCATGATGATAGCTCCGATTCTAGCAGCGACGGGGTCTTAGTGAATAGTTAATTATGCTAAATGAAGCAAAATCTTACGATAAAAGTTGTGAGAGTGGCTTTTTTTTGTACTTGTGACTAACTCGTTAGTATCCATCTCTTTATTTCTACAGGAATTGCAGCCATGTTAGGCAATATCTTAATGCTGACTCCGTTGGTTTTAACCTTAGTATTAGCCTTAGTTTTACGACGTACACTTGTGGCTTTAGGCGTTGGTATTATCTCAGGTGCACTTATTATCAGCGCGTTTAACCCTGTTAATACAACTGTATATTTATCGTCAAAAGCTTGGATGCAATTTTATGCTGATGGGCAGTGGCAAGCTTGGCACCTTAACGTGCTGGCCGCGATGGTGTTACTGGGTATGATGACACAGCTGCTTGCCCGAGGCGGCGCGGTAAAATCATTTGCTGATTGGCTATATCACCGAATTAAAAGCGGTCGTCAGGCGCGGGTCGGTGTTGTTGTGCTGGGGTGGGTGGTTTTTATTGATGGTATCTTTAGTTGTCTGGCGGTGGGTCATGTATGCCAACCTCTCAGTCAACGATATAGCATGAGTAAAGAGCAAATAGCATATCTTGTTGACTCAAATGCCTCGCCATTGTGTGCATTGTTGCCCTTCTCCAGTTGGGGCCCTTATGTCATGGCGATTTTGGCGAGTATTACGCTATTGCCTCTCTCGCCGCTAGAATCCTTTATTGAAATAGCAAAGCTCAACTTTTACGCGATTACCGTGATTATATTGTCGCTATTGGTGGCTTGGTTTGGTATTGGCTTTACCTATACCGCAACAACGGAACCAGAATCTGCAGAGGTTGAAGCGGGTAATCCGTGGTTATTGGGCATTCCTATGGCAAGCCTATTGATTGCATCGGTGGCTTTAACGTTATGGTCAGGCGCATCTAATTCGCAATCAGCGGATATTAGCCAGTGGATCACTTCGGCTGATATTGGCGCTGCCATGCGCGATGCTTGTATTTTAGCAATGACTATTGCCGTCTTTATGCTGAAGCTCTCTGGTCGCAAAGCTCAGGAGCTTGTGGTGGACATGTTTGCGGGAATGAAGGTCATCAGTTTTGCAATATCCATTTTGCTATTCACTTGGATGATTGGCGCCGTCATTGCTGATTTAGGCGTGGCTAAATTATTAGCCAGTTGGGCAGAACAGTTTATCTCAAGCAATATGTTAGTCGCAGGTACCTTTATCCTCTGCGCTGTAATGGCGTTTACCACAGGATCAAGTTGGGGCACTTTTGCCATTATGATCCCCATCGGAGCCGAGATTGCTGTCGCCGTTGATTCGACTTTGATGCTGCCAGTATTAAGCGCGGTGATGGCCGGATCAGTATTTGGAGACCATTGCTCTCCAATCTCAGACACCAGTGTGATTAGTGCTACCAGCTCGGGCTGTGAGCCTCACGCGCACGTGGTTACCCAGCTTCCTTTTGCGTTGATTGCGGCCTTTAGTGCGTTATTAGGCTTTCAGTTAATTAACTTGAAGGTAGACCCGATATGGTCGTGGTGTATCGTTCTGCTCGCTGCACTGCTACTACTTGCTCTTTATCATCGAGGGACTCGCGGTAGCCAAGTTGAGGTGGCTAAGGCGCAATCGTAATACGCTTAAAATCGGCTGCGGTATCAATGGGCGTTATCGCGATGATTTGATCTAAGCGTATTTCGTTGAGGCTATTATTTTGCTTAACGACTTGTTTTACTATCAGCCATTCCGTTTTGTCAGCCTTAGTGACTAAGGTTACTGCCTGGGCAGTTAGTGGCGCTTTATTATGTAACTCAATTTTTAATTGATAGCCTCTCATGCAAGCTAATTCTAAATAATCATGGCAATGACAATTAACGGTAATGTAGGGCTGCATAGGTACCTCTAAAATTAGTAGTGAATGCTTTTTCTTCTTGGCTAGGTCTATTGTAGAAAGCCAAGGAGATTTAGCTAATGTTAATGAATTCTATTGTTGTAGCTGTTTTATGTGGATCGTTATTGGTTATGACCACTGCGGCCGCGCAAACGTTGACTCAGTTTAATAAGACAAGCACGACGACCCGCCCATACTTTATTGAGCTATACACCTCACAAGGCTGCAGTAGTTGCCCTCCGGCAGAGACTTGGCTGTCTGCATTTAGCAAACAGACCGAACTTTGGCATAAATACTTCCCCATTGCTTTTCATGTCACTTACTGGGATTACATCGGTTGGAAAGATCCTTTTGCAGCGAAAACTTTTAGTCAGCGGCAATATGATCATCTTAACGCCAAGCACATTGGCCAGGTTTACACTCCGCAGTTTGTCATTAACGGCCAAGAGTGGCGGGGTTGGTTTGATCGTAAATTAGGGGATGTCTTTAGCAAAGTACAACCGGAAGTCGGAGCATTATCTGTTTCTATTGAAGGCCTGCAACTAACCGCTAGCTTCGATAACCAAACAGGCAATAGTGCACCTATTGAGCTGCACTTGGCTTTGGTGGGGGCAGGCTTGGAAACGGAGGTTAAACGCGGTGAGAATCGTAATAAACAACTGAAGCATGATTTTACTGTGCTGAGTCATCAAGTGATTAAATCGAATAGAAGGCAGCAAAGTACATTTACAGCAGAAATTGAGCGTATTGATACCAAGTCATGGACGGCTGAGCAATTTGCTTGGGTGGCGTGGATAGAACAAAGAGATCAACCAGTGCAGGCCGTTGCGGCTTGGTTAGAAGCTGAGTGACTTTAGAATATTAAAAGCGATAATCGATATCGGGTGTCAGCGACTCAATCAGACTTGTTAGATAGCATTGAGCGGTATACCTGTTTTGCCTTCAATATTAAGACTCGCTAGCTAGAGCCCTTAGACAATATGTTGAATATAGAGTTAATAAAAAAGCCCTGCATATGCAAGGCTCTAATTGATAGGGATATGGTTTAAACCCTATTCAACGTTTTGGATCTGCTCGCGCATCTGCTCAATAAGCACTTTAAGCTCTACTGCAGCAGCAGTGACGTCTGCGCTGATAGATTTTGAGGCTAAGGTGTTTGATTCACGATTGAACTCTTGCATCATAAAGTCGAGTCTACGGCCTTGTGCGCCACCTTTTTTAAGGATGAGACGTGTCTCGGTAACGTGTGCGTCAAGGCGGTCCATCTCTTCGGCAACGTCCATTTTTTGTGCCATTAATACCATCTCTTGTTCCATACGGGCTGGATCAAGTTCGCCGGTGATTTCGGCTAAACGGTTAGTAAGCTTATCGCGCTGCCATTGCATAATCGTTGGCATATGACCACGAACCACGGCAACTTGCTCCACTATTTGGTCGAGACGAGTTTGCAACATAGTATTGATTGCTTCACCTTCGCGGCCACGAGCTTCAATAAATTCATCGATAGCTAAGTCGAATGCACC
The DNA here is from genome assembly GCF_002836205.1 of Shewanella sp. Choline-02u-19. Taxonomy (NCBI): domain Bacteria; kingdom Pseudomonadati; phylum Pseudomonadota; class Gammaproteobacteria; order Alteromonadales; family Shewanellaceae; genus Shewanella; species Shewanella sp. Choline-02u-19. Next base: position 48,268 of record NZ_PJBE01000011.1, on the reverse strand, counting down.
CAATAGATCTTTACCTAAGGCGTCCATATCTTGCTCTGAGCTAGACATCACACCAGGCCAACGCAGCACGTCAACGACATTGAGTTCGCCTTGCTTAGCTTCATCTTTTACCCAATTAGCGGCGTTGATAATTTGCTTAGCGAGTTCTTTATTGAGTTGCAGTTCGCTGCTATCACCTTCATTGAGGTCATAACGCAGGTTAACTTCAATTTTACCGCGGTTTAAACGTTTACGAAGACGATCTCTAAGCACTGGCTCTAAGCTGCGGAAATGTTCTGGTAAACGCAAGTAGGTTTCTAGGTAGCGCTGGTTAACGGAACGGATTTCCCAAGAGGCGGTGCCCCAATCTGCTTTGTGCTCAATGCGAGCATAGGCTGTCATGCTTTGGATCATGAATAATTTCCAGTGTAGTTCGTCTAAGTGAGTTGTGATTATATACTCAATTAGCATGAAGGTGCAGGATCTAGCCTTAATTTACTATCGGGATTTTAAGATGAGTTTTATTTTTCAGATAGCATACTGGCTCACATGTCCCTATAATATGCAGCCAAATTACCCCAATGTTTTCAAATACAGGAATTCACTATGCGCCCAAGCGACAGAACTCCAGCACAATCTCGTCCAGTGACTATTACACGTCAGTTTACCGCTCATGCCGAAGGTTCGGTTTTAGTTGAGTTTGGTGACACTAAAGTGCTGTGTACCGCCAGTTTTGAAGAGGGTGTACCGCGTTTTCTTAAAGGCCAAGGCCAAGGTTGGGTTACTGCTGAATATGGTATGTTGCCGCGTTCTACGCATAGCCGCATGAACCGTGAAGCGGCTCGTGGTAAGCAGTCTGGCCGTACTCAAGAGATCCAGCGTTTAATCGGCCGTTCACTACGTGCAGCTGTTGATATGAAGCTACTGGGTGAAAACACGATTGTTATTGATTGTGATGTTATTCAAGCAGACGGTGGCACGCGTACAGCTGCTATTACAGGTGCTTGTGTGGCATTGGTTGATGCACTTAACTGGGCACGTGGTAAAGGCATTTTAAAGACTAACCCACTTAAGTTCCTTATTGCTGCTGTTAGTGTTGGTATCTATAAAGGCGAGCCTATCTGCGATTTAGAATATATTGAAGATAGCGCAGCTGAAACCGACATGAATGTTGTGATGACTGAAACTGGTAAAATGATTGAGATCCAAGGTACAGCCGAAGGCGAGCCGTTCAGTCATGAAGAGCTATTGAGCTTATTAGAACTAGCTAAGCATGGTATCCGAGAGATCGTTGATATTCAAAAAGCGTCTTTAAGCTAAATCGTATTGTTGTTACTAGGGCCCTACGGGGTCCTTTTTGTAAGTGCTTTTTGACCGCGCTTATAATAAATAAAATGATTAAAATAATTTGAGTTGCCCTACATTTTTTAAGGAGAGATTGTGAAAGCCTATCAACGTGAGTTTATTGAGTTTGCCCTTGAGCGCAAGGTACTTAGATTTGGCGAGTTTACGTTAAAATCAGGCCGCACTAGCCCTTACTTTTTTAATGCTGGTTTGTTTAATACCGGTCGTGATTTAGCGCGTCTTGGTCGTTTTTATGCAACGGCATTAGTTGATTCAGCTATTGAATATGATTTACTGTTTGGTCCTGCATATAAAGGCATTCCCATTGCGACAACAACGGCGGTTGCTTTGTGTGATCACCACGATATCGATATGCCTTACTGCTTTAACCGTAAAGAAAAAAAACAACATGGTGAAGGCGGCAGCCTAGTCGGTAGCGAGCTTAAAGGCCGTGTGATGTTAGTCGATGATGTCATTACTGCTGGCACAGCCATTCGCGAGTCAATGGAAATTATCGCGGCTCACAATGCTAAGTTAGCGGGTGTGTTGATTGCACTTGATCGTCAAGAGAAAGGCAAAGGTGAGTTATCTGCCATTCAAGAAGTTGAGCGTGATTTTGGTTGTGAGATTGTGTCGATTATTAAACTTGAAGACTTGATTAACTACCTGTCAGAAAAGACCGGTATGGAAACAGAGCTGGCGTCAGTGAGTGCTTACCGCGACCAATACGGGATTTAAAGTGTAGAACGCCTTTGGCTACAGAGCGCTGCGCTTACGGAAAAGCAGGAGCACAAATTAATATTTAGCATCGGTTTTGATTTTCCGTGAGGCCGAAGGCCGTTCCGTTATCGGGCTATTTCATTTTCTTATCTAGAAACTAAAAAACGCTGCGTTTATGACGCAGCGTTTTTGTTTCTGGCGCAGTATTTTAGAACCTAGAACCTAGAACCTAGAACCTAAAGTTGGGCTAGTTGCTAAGAAACTCAGCCCGTGTGGCAGGGTTAGATTTAAAAATACCGCCTAATGCTGTAGTGGTTGTTGAGCTGGTTGAATCCATCACGCCACGTGATTTTACGCAGTAATGTACCGCATCCATTTTAACGGCGACGTCTTTGGTTTCTAGTAAGGTTTGCAGTGCAACTAAAACCTGTTGCGTCAGACGCTCTTGTACCTGTGGCCGCTGCGCAAAGAAGCGTACGATACGGTTTATCTTGGATAAGCCAATAATGTTTTTACGCGGCAAGTAAGCTACTCGTGCTAGGCCATCGATGGTGACTAAGTGATGCTCGCAAGTACTGGTGAGACTTATGTCATTAACCTTGACCATCTCGTCGAAGCCCATCTTATTTTCAATCACGGTGATTTTTGGAAAATTGGCGTAATCGAGACCTGAAAATATCTCATCAACGTACATTTTTGCAATGCGACGTGGCGTATCGGTCAAGCTGTCGTCACGTAGATCTAACGACATTAACGTTAGAATCTCGCGCATATGATGCTCAATTTTATCCTTACGTTCTTCAGGACTAAATTCGCAGGGTAGCATCGGGGTTTCAAGTCCGCGTTCAAGTAGCGCAGCTTGTACTAATTGTGCTGATTCGCTGAGGATAGCTTCTTTTGATGTCATAATGTCCTCCACTTTAATGGGTAGTGGTGCTGTCTCTGGTGATCTTAGTTGCGGTTCGCAATTTGACAGGTATCGCTTAACAGTAATAGTAGAGCGTTAACGCTTTGCTTTGGCGCTAAGATGCACGGAGGCACAGCGATTTGATGCAAATATACACCAAAAATCTCGCTTGCGATAAGAAAAACCGACTAATTTAGTCGGTTTTTCTATTTGAGGGATTACAGCTTAAGGTTGGTCTTTAAGAAGCTGAGCATTTCACTGTAGTATTTTGCCCTATGTCCGTCATCATAAAATCCATGACCTTCATCATCCATCACTAACTTTTTAAAGGGATAATCGATTTCTTTGAGACTATCTTCTAATGATTCAAGTTGTTCAATGGGAGCTCTTTCATCTTCACCGCCATGAACTAATAAAATGTTGGTTTTGAGTTTGCTCACATTATAAGTTGGCGACATCGATTTTAATAATGCTTGGTCTTCACCAAGTATCTCTTTTAAGTAGTTCAGACCTGATCGGCGTCCTTGTACGTCACCTTCCTCAAACATGAGTGGTAAGTCGTAAACGCCGGCAAATCCAATGGCACACTTAAACATGTTCGGTTCGATAATGGCGCTTTGTAAGGCGCTATAACCACCAAAACTGCCTCCGGCAATACAGATACGCTTTGCATCAACGTAGCCTTCCTCTATAACGTACTGCGTAGCATCAATGATGTCATACTGAATATCAGTGCCCCACTTTTGGTACCCAGCCTTTTCAAAGGCATTACCGTAACCACCTGAACCACGGAAGTTGACTTGTAGTACCGCCATCCCTTCACTGGCTAACATTTGGTTTTGTGCGTTAAAGCCCCACCAATCTCTGACGTTATATGGGCCTCCATGGGGGTTTACCACTAAGGGTAAATTCTTGGCTTCTTTACCATGAGGTAATGTTAAGTAACCACTTATTTTGATCCCGTCTCGACTGACAAAACTGATAGGTTTAACTTCAGCCATTAGTTCAGGGTCGAGCCATTGTTTTTGAGATGCTAGATATTCAAGCTTTACTTTTTCAGTATCAAAGATGTAGTAGTCGCCTGGGTTGCGATCATTAGATGCTTTTATAATGAGTAAGTTGGAATCTCTATTTTCACTGACAATTTGGACCTGGTGACCAGGTAAAGCCGCTATCAGTTGTTTAAGTATTTTTGTGTGTTGTTCTTTGGGATTAACAAAAGCGTAGGTTGGGTAACCGTTGTCGAACTCTACTGCGTACAATTTTTTAGTTTTCTGGTTAATCCAAAAATTGCTTGGGTCGACAACTTCATCTTGAATTATTTTCTTTTTATTACCTGTTTCAAGATCGATGCTGTACACACCTAAAGTTTGCCCATCTTCACGGCCTGCGGCATAAATACTGTTTTTCTGTTCAGCAAAAGAAATAGGGCTAAAATCAAGGAGACCAATTGAGAGTTGGTCACTATTTACCCATTCACCATCTTTGCGGTAAAACACTTTAGTGGTGTTAGTTTTATCTTCACCAACAGCAAAGCGAACTTCACCTTTAAAATCAGTTAAGAATCTAGAATGACCAATTGGCGCACGCATCAGTTTTCTGCGTTTTCCTTTGTATATGTCGACACGATAAACGTCTTGTTTCCGCTCATAATCAAGGGTACGTTTATTATTCCAAGGTATTGCGTTAACCAACATGTAACGATCATCATTTGGCAGTGGATCTAAAATATAAGCGGTGGCTCGAATAGCTGTGTTCTTTTTTAGGTTTGAACCTGTTTGTTGTTCGCCACCGTTATAGCCAAACAAATATTGCGCATTAGAGCCATCAGCATTAACAGCAAATAACTCACCATAATAGATGGGAGTATCTTGCCAGCCTTTTAAGTACTCTTTTTGCAAAACGATTCGATCATCATTAGCCCATGCGTAGTTACCGACTTGAGCATTACCAGGGAAAAATACTGCATGGTGTAATTTCTTAGTTTTAGCATCCAATATTAACAGTTTATTTTTACCATCATGTTTGGTAATAGCGCCGATATAGTCACCGCCAGGTGAGAGTTTTAGATGACTAAACTCCGCTCCGCGACTAAATTGTTTTGCTATAGTTAGGGTGGTGTCTGAGCCAAAGGCCGGCATAGCTGTGGCAATAAGCACAACTAGGCTAATGAGAGAGGTGATCCTCATAATACTTCCTTGTTTAATTATAAAGAGTTGTATTTTTAAGCAGTTAGAGAGTAGGGGAAAAGTAATAAATTTTCAATGGGAAAGTTAACTAATAAGTAAGTGGCGAATGGCCCGCCACTTAGCGCATTAATGGCTAGCTCTGCAGCAGTTGTTGCTGAACAAATGCCCATTGTTCATTAAAGTGCTTGGTAGGCTTTATTTTAAACTCACTGCGAACAAACTGGGCAATTCTGCCCTCGGCAATTGCAAGCAGTAAGTTAGCCAGAACGGCTTCATCGATGTTAAAGCCTTGGGCTTCGCGTAAGCTTTTCTCGCGTAGAATTTGCTTAAGATGAGTTTCAATTTTAGAAAAAAGTTGGCTAATTCGACTGCGTAAACGTTCGTGTTCACCGAGTAAGGCGTCACCGTTTAACACTCTCGAAATACCGGGGTTACGCTCGGCGAAAACCAGCAGCAGTTGCAATAACTGTTGGCAGCGTTTCATGGTGTCTTTTTCTTCATCCATGATGAGATTGATTCGAGAAAGCAGTGACTCCTCGATAAACTCAATAAGGCCTTCAAACATACGTGCTTTGCTCGGAAAGTGACGGTAGAGGGCTGCCTCTGATACGCCAACTTCAGCTGCTAATTTAGCAGTGGTTATACGTTGTCCTGGATTTGTTTCTAGCATGGTCGCCAAACATTGAAGAATATGTTCGCGACGGTTTATTTTTGGGCTTGCAGCCATTTATCAGTCCTTCACTCGATTACTACTGAGCGAGATAGCAAGGAAACGCTGCTCCGTGCTATCTATAAAATGTAGTGATGCGTTTAACGCGGTAATGTATTATTTTGTACCTGAATGACCAAACCCGCCTGCACCGCGATCTGAGCTATCAAATTCATCCACAAGCTTAAACTCAGCCTGTACGACGGGAACAAACACTAACTGCGCAAGACGGTCACCAATTTCGATAGTGAAGGGTTCACTACCACGATTCCAGCAAGAAACCATTAAGGGTCCTTGGTAATCAGAGTCGATTAACCCCACTAAGTTACCGAGCACGATACCGTGCTTATGGCCTAGGCCTGAACGAGGTAATATGATGGCGGCCAAACTTGGATCTGCCACATGCACTGCAATACCGGTAGGGATAAGGACTGTTTGACCCGGTTGTATGGTGAGAGCAGTGTCGGTGATAGCGCGTAAATCCATTCCTGCGCTACCTGGAGTCGCATATGCAGGCAACGGAAACTGCGTGCCAATACGTGAGTCTAGGATCTTTAATTCAATCGGTGTTTTCATTTATTTTTTTACTTTTTCTGCGATTAGGGTGAGTAATTGCTTGGCTAACGTTTGTTTGTCAACAGGGGGTAAGTGTGTCGCACCACCGTGCCAAAACACGCTGAGCGCATTATTGTCGCTATTAAAACCAATGTTACTGTTAGACACATCATTGGCGGCGATCATATCGAGTTTCTTACGCACCAGTTTACCTTTGGCGTATTGTTCGACATCATTTGTTTCTGCTGCAAAACCAACCGTAAACGGACGTTTAGCATGGCTGGCAACGGTGGCTAAGATATCAGGATTTCGAACGAGCGCAAGCTGCATCTGTTCCGCAGATTTTTTTATTTTACTCTCTGCAATATCCGCTATTCGATAATCAGCCACTGCCGCACAACCGATAAAAATTTGGTGGTTTTCTACTTCTGGGATCACGGCATCAAGCATCTCTTGTGCTGACCCAACATCAATACGGGTGACATTCGCTGGAGTGGCTAAGTTTACAGGTCCTGCAACGAGTGTGACAGTTGCACCCATCTCAGCCGCCGCGCTAGCAAGTGCAAAGCCCATTTTTCCTGAACTGTGATTCGAGATATACCTTACGGGATCTATGGCTTCACGAGTGGGTCCTGCCGTGAGTAATAAAGAGACGCCATCTAACAATTTTGGCCCTAATAGCTGTTCGGCTCGTTCTGCAATCGCCACGGGTTCTAACATTCTGCCAGGGCCCACTTCGCCACAGGCTTGTGAGCCAGAATCTGGGCCCCATATTGTAAAGCCGCGTTGTGCTACGGTTTTTAAATTGGCTTGCGTCGCTGCATTGCGGTACATCTGCTGATTCATCGCAGGGCAAAGCACTATGGGCGCTTCTGTTGCTAGGCATGTGGTGGTGATGAGTTCATCGGCCATGCCGATACTCATGCGCGCAATTAAGTTTGCCGTGGCGGGGGCAATAATGATTAAGTCAGCCCAGCGGGCTAATTCTATATGGCCCATGGAGGCTTCAGCAGTGGGGTCGAGCAGGTCGGTGGCAACCGGATAGCCAGATAAAGCTTGGAGGGTGAGTGGTGTGATAAATTGCTGCGCACTTTGGCTCATGACGACTCTAACGTCAGCGCCACGGTCTTTTAGTTTGCGAACTAAATCAGCAGATTTATAGGCAGCAATGCCACCTCCAATTCCTAAAAGGACTTTCTTGTTTTTCAAACCCATACGTACTCTTCCATTATCATTTTGACGGATTTTAATGCCATCCGTGCAGTCGATGTGCGGCCTAAGATATCACAATCCTAAACGAGTTGATGAACAAGTTAGCAAATTCTCGACCATACTCAATGTTAAATAATAACAAGGAGGTTATTGTGGGAATTAAAGACTGGCCACAAGGCGAAGGACCAAGAGAGAAGCTACTGCTTAATGGTGCACAGCAACTATCGGATGCAGAGTTACTTGCAGTATTGCTCAGGGTTGGCCTTAAGGGCTTAAGTGCCGTCGAGTTAGCTCGTATTATGATAACCGAGTTTGGAGGGCTTAGAAGCTTGTTGACAGCGTCTCAAGCAGAAGTATGCCGTTTAGATGGAATTGGTCCAGTTAAGTATGCTCAATTGCAGGCTGCTGTAGAGATCGGTAAGCGAATTTCGAAAGAAAAGCTAAAAAGAGGCAAAATTTTATCGGATCCTGATTTAACTCGAGACTATTTAATGAGACAATTAGGGGATCGTGCCTACGAAGTGTTTGCTGTCTTACTGTTAGATAGTCAACATCGGGTGATTCAATTCGTTGAATTATTCAGGGGCACAATAAATTCTGCGTCAGTTTATCCGCGAGATGTGGTGAGCTTGGTGCTTGAGAAAAAAGCTGCGGCTGTGATCGTGTGTCACAATCATCCCTCTGGAGTTGCAGAGCCAAGTACAGCCGACAGACGAATTACTGAGCGATTGAAACAAGCCCTACAAACTATCGATGTTTCCTTGTTGGACCATATGGTTGTAGGCGATCGAGAGATAGTTTCTTTCGCTGAACGAGGGTGGATAGATTAATCTAACCCTTGATCTTTTATTTTAGATCCTGTATAAAATGCGCCCTCTGTTGTGTGCCTCAGGCGACGGCCGTGTTCGAGGTACATTAATGCTCGAGCGTTATATATATTGTTTTGGAGAAGTTTGACATGTCAAGAATATGCCAAGTAACTGGCAAGAAACCAATGGTTGGTAACAACCGTTCGCACGCGAAGAATTCTACGCGACGTCGTTTTTTACCTAACCTACAGAATCACAGATTCTGGTTAGAAATTGAAAAACGTTTCGTTAAGCTACGTATCTCTACTAAGGGTATGCGTATCATTGATAAGAAAGGTATTGAAGTTGTTGTTGCTGAACTTCGTGCCCGCGGCGAGAAGGTATAATAAACCATGGCTAAATCTAAAGGTAATCGTGAGAAGATCAAGCTAGTATCTAGCGCTAAAACTGGTCATTTCTACACGACTGAAAAAAACAAGCGTAACATGCCTGAAAAAATGGAAATCAAGAAATTTGATCCAGTTATTCGTCAGCATGTTATCTACAAAGAAGCTAAAATGAAGTAGTAACTTACTTTTAGCATCTTAAAAAGCCTCTATTTTTAGAGGCTTTTTTTTGTCTTAAAATCCGAATATACCCTCGATAATCCCCTCTCTCGCTACAACGACTGACTATTCATTTCTGCCATCATTAGCTTTATAGGCTTCAACCATTTAAATTCACATGCTTAACAATGTTATTTTATATTAATAAGTGAAAATAAATGCTGTTTAAATGAATTAAAATGCAATATCATCATTGGTGTTTATCAATGATGCAGATTGTTGCGACTGTCTATTTAGACTATAAGGTGGATTTAGCGTGCGTACTACAGAACTTGTCGATGGTTTTCGTCACTCAGCTTCCTATGTCAATGCGCATAGAGGTAAAACATTTGTCGTTATGCTTGGCGGCGAAGCGCTTGCGCAGCCGCAGTTCAAAGCCATTATTAATGATATCGCACTGCTGCATAGCTTAGGGATCAAGATTGTGCTGGTTCACGGCGCTCGGCCACAAATCGATGAAGCACTCGCTCAGCACAGCCTAACCCCTGAGTATTACAATGGTGTGAGGATCACTGAAGAAGATACCTTCAAAGTGATTAAACAGGTGGTTGGTGCATTGCAACTCGATATCACGGCTCGGCTGTCGATGAGTTTGAGTAATACTCCCATGCAGGGCGCTCAAATTAATGTGGTCAGTGGCAATTTTGTTATTGCGCAGCCATTAGGGGTTGAAGATGGTGTGGATTATAGCCTTAGCGGGAGAGTGCGACGGATTGACACTCACGGACTCAAGCGGCAGTTAGACAGTGGCTGCATCGTTTTATTAGGCCCTGTAGCAGCCTCAGTCACTGGAGAGAGCTTTAACTTAACGGCTGAAGAGGTTGCGACGCAAATTGCGGTTAAGTTGAAAGCTGACAAGATGATTGGCTTTAGCGCGCATAAAGGCATTATGGATGAGCATGGAGACGTCCTTGCTGAATTGATGCCGACTGATGCCCAAAGCATACTCAATAATTTGCCAGCGCAAGCGCCACTCTGTTTAGGGACCAAGGCATTTTTACAAGCCAGTATTGATGCATGTCGTAATGGCGTGAGTCGTTGTCATTTTGTCAGTTATTTAGATGATGGTGCGCTGCTACAAGAGCTGTTTTCTCGGGACGGTATCGGAACGCAAATTGTGACAGAAAGTGCAGAGCGCTTGCGTCGTGCTTCTATCAGGGATATCGGTGGCATTTTAGATCTTATCCGACCGCTGGAGGAAAAAGGGATTTTAGTGCGCCGTTCGCGTGAACAGCTCGAAGTTGAGATAGAGCAGTTTATGCTGATTGAGCGCGATAGTTTAGTGATTGGTTGCGCTGCTTTCTACCCTTTTGAAGAGGACAACGCGGGGGAGTTCGCCTGTTTGGTGGTGCATCCAGAATACCGAGATGCTGATCGTGGCAGTCTGTTGCTGCAAAATATTATTAGCCAAGCAAGGGTAAGGGGTTACTCACGGTTGTTTGCGTTAACGACTCGCAGTATTCATTGGTTTTTAGAGCATGGCTTTACGATTGTTGAAGTCGATGAGCTACCAGGGAAAAAGAAGCAGCTGTATAACTATCAACGTAAATCTAAGATCCTAGCATTAGATTTATAAGTGTTTTGCGCCAAGTTCATCTTGACCTAGTGCGTCTTGTGGCCAAGGATAGAGCGACTGTATTAATGAGAACGTCCTATGACTCAGAGCTTTGATCTTGCGCCACTCAGTTCGACAGGTAACTGGAGCTTTATTGCCTTACTGGTCGGCTTTATTGGATTGGGCATTTACATCTACTATAAGGCACTGCCGCAAACCAGCAAGGTGGTAATAGCAGCGGTACTGCTACCTATGGTAGGTGCGTTTAGTTGGATGCTGTATAGCGTTAATGATGCCAAGCTCATTCTGACGACAGACTCTGTAACGGTTGATGTGCCTTTTTATGGTTTTACCCTACCGATTGAAGATGTTAATAAGCTAGAGATCCGCAAGTTAGCTTGGCAACAAGGAGCTGATCTTAGCTTAAAACCCGATCTTCGCGTTAACGGTGTGGGCATGCCTGGTTTTCAGCTCGGATGGTTTAGATTGTCAGATCAGCAAAAGGCATTTGTGGCAATAACTGAGACCGACACCGTGGTGGTGATCCCCACGTTAAGAGGCTACTCAATACTACTGAGCATAGCGCAGCCTGATGCGCTGTTAAGTGCTATCAAATAAGCCTCGTATAGCTAAACCTATTACGTAAAAAGCGAACCTTAAGGGTTCGCTTTTTAGTATTTTTAAAGCCTACTTTTTTTGCTTTCGCTTATAGAACATATCGACAGTAAACAGGGCCAGTGCTGCCCAAATAAAGGCAAAGGTAATGCCTTTTTCTATATCAAAAGGCTCGTTAAACAAGTTTACTGCAAGAATAAACATGATGCTGGGTCCGATGTACTGAAAAAATCCGAGCATGGTGAATGGGATCCGCACTGCCGCCGCCGAAAAACACAATAGTGGCACCGTTGTCACTACACCGGCTGCGAGCAATAATAGATTGAGATGCATGTCATTGTTCAACAGATGCGTCATTGAATCACCCATATTGCTTAATAGATAAATCAGCGCAATTGGCATTAAAATCGCGGTCTCAACCAGTAAGCCCGTTTTTGCATCGACATTGACTTTCTTACGCAGTAATCCATAACAAGCAAAAGAGCCTGCTAAGGCAAGCGATACTAGTGGAATAGATCCAAACGAAATTAGCTGTACCGACACACCAATGGCGGCTAAAGAAACCGCAGCCCACTGCAGTTTGCGCAAACGCTCACCGAGAAAAAGCATGGCTAAAAATACATTAACCAGAGGGTTAATAAAGTAACCTAAACTGGCATCGAGCATATGGTCGTTATTCACCGCCCAAATAAACAGCAGCCAGTTAGCGGCGATTAATAATGAGGTGATACACAGAACGGCTAATTGTTTAGGCTTTTTTAATAGTTGTCTGACACGACTAAAGCCGCCAAACAAGCTCATTAATAACGCTACAAAAACAAATGACCAAAGTACACGGTGCAACAATATCTCAGTTGCAGACACATCAGTTAGCAATTTAAAGTACAGCGGAGCGAAGCCCCATAGGGTGTAGGCGCAAATGGCAAATGTGATGCCTTTACGGTGTTCAATATCTTGCATTAGAATGTGCTAAAAAGAGGGAGTAGGGCGTAATTGTAATCTCGTAGTGGCGCAGACTCAAGTTCGCCGAAGTGTTTATCTACACACTGCCGTGTGACAGTGAGGAAAGAAATGCTGCCACATGAGCGCAGAGTGCGACATATAAGCATTTTTAAAAAAATGGCTATCGTGAGTTTGGTATTGAGTCGGTCATGTTTGTTAGCGTAAAGCGATGAGTGCCGTTTCACTATCGCTTATTATGCGTTCGTCTCGATTAGCCAACCATATAAGTGCCTGTGCCGAAAGCAATATGATCGCCTTTTTCATTATGCAGTTCCATTCTGGAAACTGACACTCGATTGCCTGCGCGAATGACGGTACCAGTCCCGGTAAAAATCTCGCCACGTCCTGGACGTAAATAATCGATTCTAAGATCGATGGTGCTTAAGGTTTGAATACGTTTCTCTAACTCTTCGATACTCCAGTCATCACGACTAGCGACTAGGCCAGAAAAAGCCGTTAATCCGCCAACAACATCAAGCACGGTTGCCGTAACGCCACCATGCAATATTTTCTGATGGATATTACCAATCAATTCCGGCTTCATTTTGACGACAACTTCAACGCCTTCCACATCATAACGTTTGATATCCATGCCGAGTAAGTTGTGAAACGGCACATGTTGGTCAAACACCTCAGCGACCCTGCGTAATGTTTCTTGTTGAATAATATTACTCATTTTGCTCCCTGCTTGTTTCTTTTAGGATCAATCGCTTAGTGTTAGAGCATTTAATCTATCGCTAATGGAGCCTGTGTTGCAAGTTTAAATTTCAATCGATAAACCGTTTGGGGAGAGACAACGGCAGTTCGCTCCATTAGAATGGTCGGCCTTATATTTAACACAGGTTCACTATGGATAAGGTGGCAATCGAACAACCGGTCGATCAGTTATCAGCAAGCCTTCAGTCTGTCTTTGGATATCGCACGTTTAGAGACGGTCAGCGTGAAGTCATTGAACAGATCTGCGCTGGACAAGACTGCTTAGTGATCATGCCTACTGGCGGTGGTAAAAGCCTGTGTTATCAGCTGCCGGCATTGCAACTTTCAGGTTTAACGATAGTGGTGTCACCACTGATATCGTTAATGAAGGATCAAGTCGACAGCCTGACTCAGACTGGCGTGGCCGCTGCTTATCTTAACTCGTCTCAACCTAGGGAAGAGAGCCTAAAGATTTTGCAGCAGATGCGTTATGGCGAGCTAAAATTACTTTATGTTTCACCTGAGCGATTACTGCAAGCAAGCTTTATCGACCGGCTCCATGAGCTAAATATCTCTTTATTCGCCATTGACGAAGCGCATTGTATTTCGCAATGGGGCCATGATTTTAGACCTGAATATGCAGCGCTTGGCCGATTACGGCAGCAATTTCCTCAGGTGCCTATCATGGCATTAACCGCCACGGCAGATAATGCCACACGGGTGGATATCTGTGAGCGATTGACGATAAAGCCATTCTCGCTACTGACGAGCTTCGATAGACCTAATATTCGCTATACCGTCGCTGAAAAGCTCAATGCGGCTAATCAGTTGCGGCAGTTTATTGATGCGCAAAATGGTAACAGTGGCATCGTTTATTGTAGCAGTCGTCGCCGAGTGGACGAGGTGGCTGATCGTTTGCGCCTGCAGGGGCATCAGGCTGAAGCGTATCATGCTGGTCGCACTCAAGAAGAGCGAGCTAATGTGCAAGATCGCTTTCTAAAAGATCAACTGGATATTGTCGTGGCAACCGTGGCCTTCGGCATGGGGATCAATAAGTCTAACGTGCGTTACGTGGTGCACTACGATATTCCTAAAAGCGTTGAAGCTTATTACCAAGAAACGGGCCGAGCAGGTCGAGACGGTCTGGACTCCGAAGCGCTGATGTTATTTGACCCTGCCGACATCGGTAGAGTTAGGCATCTTATTGATCAATCGGAACCCGGGCCGCAGCAACAGGTAGAGTTTCATAAGCTCAACACTATGGCTGCCTTCGCTGAGGCGCAGACATGTCGTCGCCAAGTCTTGCTGCACTATTTTGATGAAAGCGCGTTAGAGCCATGCGGTAACTGTGATATTTGTTTGGACCCACCGAAAAAATACAATGGCATTCAAGATGCCCAAAAAGTGCTGTCGTGCATTTATCGACTCGGGCAACGTTTTGGTGTGAACCACCTGATTGAAGTGCTGAGAGGTTCTAAAGCGGCCACTGTGATGGAGCGGGGGCACAACAAACTTTCGACCTGGGGAATAGGTAAAGAGAAAAGCCATGAACATTGGTTAAGTGTCATTCGTCAGCTTATCCATCTAGGGCTTGCTAACCAAGATATCACTCGTGGCTCTTCGGTTACCCTTAACCCTTCAGCACGAACGGTATTAAAAGGCGAAGTTGAGTTATTACTGGCTGAGCCAAGAATCGTCATTCAAACCACTAAGCGCCGTGGCCATAATCCTAAAGCGCCAATCAATTATGATCGTAAACTCTTTGCCAGGCTTAAGTTATTGAGACGCACCATGGCCGAGGAGCTAGATGTACCGCCATATTTGGTGTTTAACGATGCCACTTTAGCTGAGATGGCCTCTATTTTACCCACCAGTCCCGCTGAGTTACTGGCGGTTAATGGTGTTGGTGAGCGAAAATTAGAACGTTTTGGTGGTGAGTTTTTAGATGAGATTGAAAACTACTTAGCCGAAGGATAATGAGCTTGGTTTAGTTCGTTTTTAGCTTTCTCAGTTGGTTAATATTGGCTCGCTTTATCATTGAATGCAGATCATCAAACTGTTGCATAGATGCTAGGCCAATATTGACTTTGCTCTCTTCTTGCCACACTGAAATGGTACTCGATAGCTGCTTAATCACATTCATCGCACCCTGCTCTGATGTATGCGGCAGCATGATGATGATCTGCTGATCAGATTGCTGTAATAACACATCTTGTTCCCGCAACTTTGTTTGTAGTTGTTCTATAACAATCGGCACATCAGCAGCAATAATATGCTTGGGATTAAAGACTAATAAGGACAAAGGGTAGCCAGCCTGTTTATTGATATTGAGCAGATCTTCAAGAGATTTCTTCTTATCCATCTTGGTGTCAAGATTGACTACGAGGTGTTCAGTTTGTTTTTGTTGCGGTAGTTTTCTTTGGTACCAAGTGATGAATATAACCAAACTGACGATCACTAACGCGATAGGGAAAAAAGAACTGAGCATTATCCCATTGGATGTTGTTGCCGTGATAAGGGAGTGTGTTGGCGGGGTTATCTGCTCTTTACGGCTTAAATCTGCCTTTAGCTGAGATAACCAAATATTCTTAATCGATAGCGTTTCATTTTCGAGAGCCTCTAATTGTTTAAGCTGATATTGATACGCGAGTGAGAACTTTCCCTGCTCTGCAAAGTAAGTCGCCAAAGTGGCATAGCAATTCTTTAAATCTGAGTAACGAGCATTGTCCTTCGCCAATGATATTGCTTGTTCCATTAGTGTCAAACCCGCAGCTTCATTATCCCGCTTTAGATTAACTTGGGCATTTAGCCATAAAACACTAATGGTGTTAATAGCATCAGCTTCCTTACGAAATGTACTTAAACTGAGGTTTAATAATTGTTCTGCGCTACTGTATTTCCCGCTGTCAAAATCAATAAGTGCAATTGTTTTGTAAGCAATCGCAAGCTCCAACGGTGTGCTTAACTCGGCGAGCTTGACTCTTGCTATCTGAGTATACTTATTACGCAGGTTTGGTTGTTGATTTTGCTGGGCGAATCTTGCCATATCGAGCGCAATAAAAAGTAAAACTTTTCCTTGTGTTGTCTCTTCATTCAAGGCTTTTTTCAAGTTTTTCTCTGCCTCTTTTTGTTCGCCTATCTCCGCCAACTGTTTGGCCATTGATGTGTATAGGTAGCCTTTAGGCGGCCAAGTCCATTTTTGTTTTTGTTGAGTAATGTCTGGATAGATATCGAGGGCTAATCGTAGATCTTCAATGGCCGCGTTGTTGTGATTAACATTGGCATTAAGCAGGCTTCTTAGCCAGAGGCCACCTATCAACGCTTGAGGCTGTTTTAGCTGACGTGACAATGAAATAGAGGAGTATAACAGCGGTAATGCTTGTTGATAGTCACCGAAGTTTGCATAAGCTTGCGCCATACAGTTTAAAAAGTAGGGCCGAGCTTGTTCAAGTCCTAATTGTTTTGCCCTAGCTTCGCTTAAACGTGCGAGATTGACTGCTGCCGCATTTTCGCCAAGTTGAATATAGGATTCACATTTAAGCGCACTTAAGCGCATTAATATAGAGTCTGATCTTACTACCCCCTCAAAGTGACTTTCGAGCGTATTAATCTCTGACAATGCTTGACTTGGATATTGAAATACAAGGGTATTTAATTGATCAAGTTGTTCTAACGTGCCCGCATATACTGGCGAAACCCAGCATGCCAGACAAAGAACGATGATCCTAAAATCCATTTTTAGCTCCAGTGGTAACTCTTCAATCCGCTTTCCATTAGCAGAACGGAGCTATTATAACCATTTTATCTAAAAATATGCATAAAAAAGCTGAACAGTTGAGAATATTGCGACATCACTCTATTTTCGGTGCTGCTTAGCAATAATATCTCGAGATAGTGTTTGTTGTTGACTTTAAGTGTCGCTATTGTCATTTGCGTAAGCAATGTTAGGCTTGTTAAATGCTGAAGTTGAGCAATTTAGACTTGACACAGATGGCTGGTCGCGTTAAAAATTAACTCTGTCAGCAACTCATGCTGGAATATTTATTTAATAAAGATGAATAATCATTGATGAAACACACAAGCACACTATTCCGACTCCTCATTCTCATTCTCGCAGTCACTGCGCGGCGGATATAGTGCTACACGCTTGAGAAAGCCAGCATTTATAAACCCCGCGCATAATACGCGGGGTTTTTTGTATTTAAATTGCCTGAAAGCATAACTGAACGTTTGAAGTTCAATGGAGATAATAGATGTCTAACCGCGTGATTATATTTGACACGACACTACGTGATGGCGAGCAAGCATTAGCTGCTAGTTTAACGGTTAAAGAAAAGCTTCAAATTGCGTTGGCCTTAGAACGTCTTGGCGTTGATATCATGGAAGTTGGTTTTCCGGTGTCATCACCGGGTGATTTTAAGTCGGTGCAGACGATTGCTAGAACGGTAAAGAATAGCCGTGTTTGTGCACTAGCAAGGGCATTAGAAAAAGATATCGATGCAGCCGCACAAGCCTTATCGGTTGCTGATCAGTTCCGTATCCATACCTTTATATCAACCTCAACCATTCACGTTGAAAGTAAGCTTAAGCGTTCTTTTGATCAAGTATTGGAAATGGCAGTGGCTGCTGTTAAGTATGCGCGCCGCTTTACCGATGATGTTGAATTCTCATGTGAAGATGCTGGTCGAACCCCTATTGATAACCTTTGCAGAATGGTTGAAGAGGCCATTAAGGCTGGTGCTCGCACCATAAACATTCCTGATACTGTCGGTTACACCGTACCGAGTGAATTCGGTGGCATTATTCAAACCTTGTTTAACCGAGTACCTAATATCGACCAAGCCGTTATCTCGGTTCATTGTCATGACGACCTTGGTTTGTCGGTGGCTAACTCTATAACTGCAGTGCAGCACGGTGCCCGCCAAATTGAGTGTACCGTCAACGGTATTGGTGAGCGTGCCGGTAACTGTTCGTTAGAAGAGATCGCGATGATTTTGTCGACCCGTAAAGGCACTTTGGGTCTAGAGACAGGCATTAATGCCAAAGAGATCCATCGTACTTCGAGTTTGGTGAGCCAGCTTTGTAATATGCCAGTGCAGGCAAACAAAGCCATTGTGGGTGCTAACGCCTTCACACACTCTTCCGGTATTCATCAAGATGGTATGTTAAAAGCGAAAAATACCTACGAGATTATGACACCAGAAAGTATCGGCTTAAACCGTAGCAATCTGAACATGACGTCACGCTCTGGAAGACATGTTATTAAGCATCGTATGAGTGAACTCGGTTATAGCGAGCAAGATTACGACATGGACGTGCTATATAACGATTTCTTAGTGTTGGCGGACAAAAAAGGCCAGGTGTTTGATTACGATCTTGAAGCGTTAGCCTTTATGGAAGCACAAGCGGAAGATGATGATCATTTTAAGCTACAGCAGTTAGTGGTGCATTCAGATTCTACCGAAGGCAGCGCTACAGCCACCGTTAAAATTGAAGTCAATGGTCAAACGATTACCGAAGCGGCTATTGGTAATGGCCCTGTCGATGCAGCTTATAAAGCGGTTGCTCGTGCAAGTGGCTGTGAGATAGACATCACTAGCTACCAGCTTGGCGCGAAAGGCGAAGGGCAGAATGCACTGGGTCAGGTCGATATTACCGCCAGTTATCGTCAGCAGAACTTCCACGGTGTCGGACTTGCCACAGACGTTGTTGAAGCCTCGGCTAAAGCATTAGTTCATGTGATGAACCTTACTTGGCGAGCCGATAAAGTCGCTGATTGTAAGCAGAAGATTAAACAGAATAAGCAAGAACTCGGCTGTGTTTAGGCTTTAAACATAGCAATAGTTTGATGTACCCGATTTGAATATAAGAAAAATTTAAAGGAGATAGTTGTCGTATGAGTTATCAAATAGCAGTGTTAGCTGGAGATGGGATTGGTCCTGAAGTCATGGCAGAAGCCCGTAAAGTACTTACGGCTATTGAGGAACGCTTTGCTCTTTCTATTGAATATACTGACTACGATGTTGGCGGCGCCGCGATTGATAATCAAGGTTGCCCGTTACCGGAGGCGACTCTTAAAGGCTGTGAAGCCGCTGACGCTATTCTTTTTGGTTCAGTAGGCGGTCCTAAGTGGGAACACTTAGCGCCAAATGATCAACCAGAGCGTGGAGCATTATTGCCGTTGCGTGGTCACTTTGAGCTGTTCTGTAATATGCGTCCGGCTAAATTACATGCTGGGCTTGAGCATATGTCACCGCTGCGCAGTGATATTTCATCACGTGGATTTGATATACTTTGCGTGCGAGAACTCACCAGTGGTATCTATTTTGGTAAGCCTAAAGGCCGTCAGGGCGAAGGTGAAAACGAAGAAGCGTTTGATACCATGCGTTATAGCCGTAAAGAGATCACCCGTATTGCTAAAATTGCTTTTGAGACCGCTCAAGGTCGTCGTAAAAAAGTCACCTCCGTTGATAAAGCGAATGTGCTGGCATGTTCAGTGTTATGGCGTGAAGTTGTTGAAACGGTAGCGAAAGATTATCCAGATGTTGAGCTTGAACATATCTATATTGATAATGCGACCATGCAACTATTACGTCGCCCCAATGAGTTTGATGTGATGCTCTGTTCTAACTTATTTGGCGATATCATCTCTGACGAGATAGCCATGCTAACCGGATCTATGGGCTTACTATCGTCTATCAGTATGAACAGTTCAGGTTTCGGTTTGTATGAGCCCGCTGGCGGCAGTGCGCCAGATATTGCGGGTCAAGGTATTGCCAATCCAGTGGCGCAGATTTTGTCTGCAGCTTTGTTATTGCGCCATAGCTTAAAGCAAGAAGCAGCCGCAACGGCGATAGAGTTAGCGGTAGGTAAAGCATTAGGTGACGGTTATTTAACCGGTGAATTACTGCCAGCTGAGGAGCGTCACAATGCAAAATCAACCCGCCAAATGGGCGATTATATTGCTCAGCTTGTAAGAGAAGGTGTTTAACAATGGCTAAGACGTTATATGAAAAGGTATGGGATGACCATATTGTGGTGGCGACAAAAGGTGAAGCACCGATTATCTATGTCGATAGACATCTCGTCCATGAAGTGACCTCGCCTCAAGCATTTAGTGGTTTGCAAGTGGCGGGTCGCAAAATGCGCGCCCCAGAAAAAACTTTTGCCACCATGGACCATAACACCTCAACGACCAGTGCTAGCTTGGATGCCTTAAGTATTATGGCGCGCACTCAAGTGCAAACCTTGGAGCGCAACTGTAAAGAGTTTGGTGTGCGTCTTTATGATATTCATCATAAGAACCAAGGTATTGTGCATGTAATGGGCCCTGAACTGGGTATTACCTTACCGGGCACTGTGATTGTATGTGGCGATTCACATACTGCAACTCACGGCGCTTTTGGGGCGTTAGCATTTGGTATCGGTACCTCGGAAGTTGAACATGTGATGGCAACGCAGACGTTACGTCAGCTAAAAGCCAAGACGATGAAGATTGAAGTGCGTGGCCACGTTGCTGATGGCATTACCGCAAAAGATATCGTATTGGCAGTTATTGGTAAGATTGGCATGGACGGCGGTACGGGCTACGTGGTTGAGTTTTGTGGCGAAGCCATTGAAGCGCTTAGCATGGAAGGCCGCATGACCGTGTGTAACATGGCCATCGAGATGGGCGCCAAAGCGGGCATGATAGCCCCTGACGCAACCACCGCTGCGTACATTAAGGGTCGTGAATTCGCACCAAAAGGCGACAATTGGGAGCAAGCCGTTGCGGCTTGGGCGCAATTGAAAACAGACGATGATGCAGTATTTGATGCGACGGTGACGCTTGAAGCGGGCGATATTGCTCCACAGTTAACTTGGGGAACCAACCCTGGACAAGTGGTGGCGATTGACCAATTGGTGCCTAATCCAATTGATGCCATCAATTCAACGGTTCGTTCAAGTATCGAGAAAGCCCTTAAATATGTTGATTTGAGCGCAGGCACCTTAATGACAGATGTAGACATTAATAAGGTGTTTATCGGTTCATGTACTAACTCTCGTATTGAGGACCTTCGCGCTGCTGCGGTACATGCTAAAGGGCGTCAAGTTGCCCAAGGCGTGACTGCGATAGTGGTGCCAGGTTCTGGCCTTGTGAAAGAGCAAGCAGAAGCGGAAGGCTTAGATAAGATATTTTTGGATGCTGGCTTTGAGTGGCGTCTACCGGGGTGCTCTATGTGCTTAGCGATGAATGACGATAAGTTAGAAGCGGGCGATCGCTGCGCATCGACGAGTAACCGTAACTTTGAAGGTCGACAAGGGCGAGGTAGCCGCACTCACTTGGTGAGTCCCGCTATGGCCGCTGCTGCAGCTATTGCAGGTCATTTTGTTGATATCCGTAAACCTTACTAGAGAGTTAAGTTATGCAACCATTTATTGCACACACAGGGCTTGCGGTTATCATTGATAGCGCAAACATTGATACCGACCAGATTATTCCGAAGCAGTTTTTGTCTAAGGTGACCCGCGATGGTTTTGGCATTCACCTGTTCCATGACTGGCGTTATCTTGATGATGCCGGCAATGAGCCTAATCCTGATTTTAGTTTAAATAAACCCCGTTATAAAGGGGCCTCTGTCTTAGTCTCGCAAGAGAACTTTGGCTGTGGTTCTAGTCGAGAACACGCCCCATGGGCACTGGCTGACTTTGGTTTAAAAGCCATTATTGCCCCGAGCTTTGCCGATATCTTTTATGGCAACTCAATCAACAATGGTTTATTGCCCGTTCAGTTAACAGAAACAGAAGTTGCTCAATTGATCACAGAGATTGAAGCGCAACCAGGCGCCGAGGTCCATGTTGATCTGCAAGCATTAACTGTGACGTCGCCGTCTGGCGCGGTGTTTAGCTTCCAAATAGCGGAGTCTGCCAGACACAACTTGCTAAATGGTCTCGATGCGATTGGATTGACGTTAGCTCAATCTGATGCGATTGCAACGTACGAAGCAAATTTACCGGCATGGAGAGTTTAACTAAAGCCTGAAGATGTGATTATTAAGCGTACATCTGTACCAGCGTATCGTTTTAAGAAAGCCATTTAGGTTTAAACCTAAATGGCTTTTGTTTTAAATGTTACCACCAACCAGTTAACGCATTGTAATTATGGGTTTATTTAGTTTTGGCTTAAGACTTTTTGCATCCATTGCTTTTTAGGTAGTGATTTATGCTACTAGAGTTTGTTTTTTTGAGTGTACGTTTGTTTTTCTTTGTGTTGTTAGTATTCATTTGTAATTATTGCCTTTTTATGTGATTTTATTTTTTGACTTGTCTGCTTTAGCGACGTTTTCTGCGCGTTTGTATCCTGTTTTAAATTTTAAACTGTGATCTGTAATGGGTTATCACTGCACTTAATGCTTTTTGGTGGTGTTTTATGCTGTTTTTATTAAAACGCTTGTAAAGATATTCTGTGCTTGTAAAATCCGCTCCACTTTAAAGTGGAGTGATTACTCTACTTGTTGTAATTACATAATTAGAGAATAAAAATGAATAAGCGTTTATTAACACTTGCCGTTAGCACGGTACTTTTGGGGAATGTGACACAGGTTCAAGCTGCTGGATTCCAGCTAGCTGAATACTCAGCTACGGGCCTTGGGCGTGCGTTTGCTGGTGAAGCGGCAATGGCTGATAACGCAGCTGCACAGTTTCGTAATCCGGCGATGTTGACTTATTTAACGGGTACTCAAATGACGGCGGGCGCCATTTTGGTTATGCCGAATATCGATATCAACGGCGAAGTGACCTATACCGATGGCACTAACCCTACTTCTGCAAAAGATATCGCTGACGATGCTGTTAT
Organism: Shewanella sp. Choline-02u-19; assembly: GCF_002836205.1. Taxonomy (NCBI): domain Bacteria; kingdom Pseudomonadati; phylum Pseudomonadota; class Gammaproteobacteria; order Alteromonadales; family Shewanellaceae; genus Shewanella; species Shewanella sp. Choline-02u-19. The sequence goes on along the minus strand of NZ_PJBE01000011.1, from coordinate 25,536 downwards.
TCCAAACTTCTATGTATCTCATCAGATAAACCAACAGTGGTTTGTTGGTCTTGCGCTAGGCAGCAACTTTGGTATGGCGACTGAGCTTGATGATGATTTTCGCGGTACTCAATTTGGTAATGAAGCATCAGTAACCACAATCGAAATTAACCCGAATGTGGCTTACCGCATTAATGATCAATTTAGTATTGGTGCTGGTGTGCGCTTTGTTATTGGCGAAGGCAGCATTGGTGCGAAAAGTTCAGTTGACACCGTTCTTCCTACTCCTATGGGCAATTTGCCAGTACCGAAGGGAACAACGCTCAAATACATGGAAGGTGATGATACTGCTTGGGGCTGGCAGCTTGGTGGTGCTTGGCAGATCAATGCCGATAACCGTATCGGACTGAACTATCGATCTGCTGTGGATCAAAACCTTGAAGGAGAAGCTGGCGGTTTAGCCTTTAATCCTATGGATCCTAACATGAAAATGGCGGGCTCTATGGAGCTGTCATTGCCAGCAACTGCTGAAATTGCTTCATTCCATCAACTCAGTGAGAAGCTAGCGATCCATGCCAGCATCAACTGGACTGATTGGAGTTCATTCGACAAGCTTGAAGCCATTATTCCATCGCTATCTGAGCCGACTCAACTAGTGAAGCAAGAAAACTGGGAAGACAACTACCGTTTTGCACTGGGTACCACTTATCAGTTAAACGACACTCTTAGCATGAGAGCGGGTGTTGCATATGACAAGTCAGCAGTATCTGATGCAAACCGTACTCTAACCATTCCAGAAATGGATCGTCTCTGGTTGAGTGCGGGTATGGGTTACCGCATTAGTGAAAACTTTGATATGGACTTTGGCCTGACTTACATCTTTGCTGATGAATCTCCAGTGGTTGAACCTCGTCCTGGTATCCCATCAGATGATTCTTCTGCACACTTTGGTGGTACTTTTAGTGGAACGACCAGCGGCAATATTTTGTTAGTCGGTATTCAAACAAGTTACCGCTTCTAAGCTCATAATATTGTAAGTAGCATGGCACTTACAACACGCGAGTGTTGTTCTGTAACGTTATAAGCCTCGCAATTGCGAGGCTTTTTACTTTCTATTGGGGTTGGATTATTAGATGAGTTTCATGGTAAAAAAGACTAATAGTTATCTTTGTGCTTGGTCTAAAGGTTCATGCTAAGGGCCATTGGTCTCTCTGGTACAGAAATGCTGACGTAGACCTCATCAAAAAATGAACTGGGTGCGGCAATGGCAGATTATTTGTAGTACTTACCGATGCTAAAGTGACTCCGGCTCAAGTGGTTGGCTCTGCTAATGATGTCAGCACGGTTATGAAGGTCACCTGGAGCTATAAGGGTGAAACGTCGGCGGATAATAGTCATATTGTGCAACCGGAAATCGGCCTGCTACAAGATACACGTCAATAAGGAAGTTTTTTGTGTCAAAGAAATATGTCATAGCGCTTGATCAAGGCACTACCAGTTCTAGAACCATCGTTTTTGATCATAACGCGAATATGGTGGCGAGCTCTCAGCGAGAGTTTGGGCAAATTTATCCCAAGCCGGGTTGGGTTGAGCATGATGCGATGGAGATATGGGCATCTCAAAGCTCAACGCTAATAGAAGCATTGGCAAGAGCCGATATTCATAGTGAGGACGTCGCAGCGATTGGCATCACTAATCAGCGTGAGACCACGGTTATTTGGGACAAAATAACGGGTAAACCAGTCTATAACGCTATTGTATGGCAATGCCGAAGAAGCAAAGCGATATGCGATGAATTGAAAGCACAGGGGCTTGAAGATTACGTTAGAGATACCACGGGCTTGCTGTTAGATCCTTATTTTTCAGGTACTAAAATAAAATGGATCCTAGACAATGTTGATGGCGTAAGAGCGCGGGCTGAAAGAGGCGAGCTTTTATTTGGCACCATAGATACTTGGTTAGTCTGGAAGCTTACCGAAGGTAAAGTGCATGTCACTGATCCAACCAATGCCTCGCGTACGTTATTGTTCAATATTCATCGCCAAGAGTGGGATGAAAAGCTGCTTAATGCACTTAATATCCCACGATCCATTCTTCCAGAAGTCAAACCGTCGTCAGCGATCTATGGTCACACCCGTATTGTGGGCGAGGGCGGCAGCATTGCGATTGCAGGGATCGCTGGCGACCAGCAATCAGCGTTGTTTGGTCAACTATGCATTGATGAAGGCATGGCAAAAAATACCTATGGTACTGGCTGCTTTTTATTAATGAACACGGGCACAGAAGCGGTGAAGTCAAAGCATGGTTTACTAACAACCATTGCGGTCGGGGCTAAAGGCGAAGTCAATTATGCGCTCGAAGGGTCGGTATTTATGGGGGGCGCGACCATTCAATGGCTGCGTGATGAGTTAGGTCTTATTCGAGATGCACAAGATACGGAGTACTTTGCTTCAAAAGTAGATGACACCAATGGCGTATATCTGGTGCCGGCATTTGTTGGATTAGGTGCACCGTATTGGGATCCTGACGCTCGAGGTGCATTAGTTGGGCTGACACGTGGTGCAAATCGTAATCATATTATTCGTGCAGCACTTGAAGCCATTGCCTACCAAAGTCGAGATCTGCTTGATGCGATGAGTAAAGACAGTGGTGTGCAGCTTAAGCAGATAAAAGTGGACGGGGGGGCGGTTGCCAACGACTTTTTAATGCAGTTTCAAGCCGATATCACTAATGTAGAAGTGTTGCGTCCAGAGTTAACTGAAACCACGGCGATGGGGGCTGCATTCTTAGCGGGATTAGCGGTCGGCTTTTGGAGTTCTACAGCAGAGCTTAAGCATAAATCGGGCATAGAGCGACGTTTTAAACCGCAGCTGAATGATGCTGCTAGAGCCACTCTGTATGATGGCTGGAAAGAAGCGGTGGCTAGAACACGTTAGATATTGATGTCGATATGAGGAAAGGGCGAGTCATCTTCTTTATCAGCTGGAGAGTGTCGTTCTTCGTCATCACGCCTATCTTCGACATAGTTTTTACGTCTTTCTAACGTTGGTTCTAGCTGATAAAGACCGGGTGGGTTTTTACGTCTTTCCTCTCGAGACTGACGTCTTTCCAAATTTGGCGGTAGTTGTGATTGTGGTTGTTCATGACTATCCGCTGCAATCGCGGCACTATTATCTACTGGCTTTACACCATTTTTCTGTTTAATCTCACGCAGTGGTGGTCGTGCAAGCATGGCGTAAACACTGTCTAAACTGATCATACTGCTCCCTCTTTGTAAGTTATTGATACCTTATATATCGACCGCTACTGATTAAAATTTAGCCTGTTGGTGATGTTTTTCGAAATGAGTGATGGTTTAAGTCAAAGACTCCACCTTATTGGGGCTTTAATCGTATTGACCATCGTTGGTATCTGCTCGAATCCCTGACGGTGACAACCAGATTCTGTGTTTGACTGTAAGATATTTATGATTAAGGCATGGTAATGGGTTAAATATTGTTAACCCTATTTTATCTGCAGCTCTCTGAAAGTGGCTTTTACTTCGGTAAATAGACTAATTAAGGCTTCGTTAATAAATGGCTGTAGGGGAAAAAACATCCTTAAAGTACGACCTCAGATCCACTCTATTACTCTCTACTGTCTGTTTTTCCTACTGATTAGAAATTTTGAATAACCTAGCTCCCACAAAATCCCCTATTTGTGCACTCGATTACAACTAGATGAAAACTGGCTGCTAACCCGCTTGGTTACTGGATTTTAAATAGAGCAGAATCCTTGACAATTCTTGCATTCTGTCCCTAAACTTAGCTGTTGTGGGGAAATGTGGAAATTTGTGGATTTTAATAATTTAACAAGGATGACTTAAGGTGTTTTCTGGGGCGAGTGCTATCAGCTTAGATGCTAAAGGACGGGTCGCGATACCGAAACGGTACCGTGAGTCTTTGCATGCCCATCATAACAGCCAATTAGTGATTACTGTCGATATTCAATCACCTTGTTTACTGGTCTATCCAATACAAGAGTGGGAGCAAGTTGCCGCTAAATTATCCCAATTATCAGATACACAACCTGCCGAGCGCGCGATCAAACGCATGCTACTTGGTTATGCCCATGAATGTGAGCTTGATGGCAATGGCCGAATTTTACTGCCGACACCCTTACGTCAATACGCCAATTTAGAAAAGCGGGCGATGTTAGTCGGTCAGCTTAATAAGTTTGAGCTGTGGGACGAAGCTGCTTGGCAGCAACAGATTGAAGAGAGTCGCATTGCGATTCTTAATGAAGATTTAGCAGCTAACTCACGTTTAGCTGACTTTTCGCTCTAACGAGTGATATTAACCAATAGAAGATGAACATGACGCAATCATTTGAACACCTATCCGTCTTGCTGACAGAAACCGTCGCAGGCCTAAACATACGGGAAGATGGCATCTACATTGATGGTACCTTCGGCCGCGGTGGACATTCAAGAAAAGTGCTAGAGCAGTTAGGCCCTAATGGTCGTTTGATCGCTATCGATAGAGATCCACAAGCTATTGTTGCAGCCCAGCAGTTTGAAGACGATAGTCGATTCCAAATTGTGCATGGTGGCTTTGGACAGTTAGCAGAATATGCAGAAGAGTTAGGCCTAAAAGGCAAAATCGATGGTGTATTACTTGATTTTGGTGTGTCTTCGCCTCAATTAGATGACGCTGAGCGTGGTTTTAGTTTCTTGCGCGATGGTCCCCTTGATATGCGCATGGATAACTCACAAGGCCAAACGGCAGCTCAATGGATTGCCCGCGCTGAAATTGAAGATATGGCATGGGTATTTAAGACCTATGGCGAAGAGAAAAATTCTCGACATATTGCGCGTTGTATTGCGGCCGATCGAGAGAAAGAACCCTTTTTACGCACCAAAGCGTTAGCTGACCTTATCGCACGTATTTCTAAAAATAAAGAGCGTAATAAGCATCCTGCAACACGTGTGTTTCAGGCGATTCGAATTTATATCAATAGTGAGCTTGAACAAATTGATCAAGCGCTTGAAGGGGCATTAAAAGTACTTGCACCTGAAGGTCGCCTATCAGTGATTAGCTTCCACTCATTAGAAGATCGCATGGTTAAGCGTTTTATTCGCCGTCACAGTCAAGGGGCAAGTGTGCCACATGGGCTACCTATCACCGAAGCAGAAATTAATAAAACTCGTAAGTTAAAAGGCATAGGCAAAGCCATTAAACCGTCAGTGGAAGAGGTTGAACGTAACGCGAGATCGCGCAGTTCAGTATTGCGTATTGGCGAGCGCTTACCCTACGATATTGACGAACAGTAAAGACTACGGTGAGTAAATCGCAGCTTAATCTGCCCCGTATTGTACTGCTCGATTTGTGGCACCACAAATGGGTCATGGTGGTCGCACTATTGGTGATGCTTAATGCTATTGCTGTGGTGTATACCAGTTACGAAGGTCGGCAATACATTAGTCAGTGGGAGCTGTTGTTACAAGAGCGAGACCGATTAGATATTGAATGGCGAAACCTGCTACTTGAAGAGCAGTCTCGCTCAGAACATAGCAGGGTAACTCGGATGGCGACCAAAGAGCTCAATATGAGGCGGCCATTACCTAAAGAAGAGGTAGTAGTAAGAGTGCGATGAATAAACAAGCAAAGCGCAAACAGAAACCAAAGTTAATTCAATGGCGTTTATACGTTGTTGTGGCGTTTGTTTGCTTGTTATTTAGCAGTCTTATTGGGCGAGCGGCTTATATTCAGATCATTGAGCCGGAAAAGCTGCGTCATGAAAGTGATATGCGTACGTTAAGAACAACGAGCCGCGAAGTACAGCGTGGCTTGATCACCGATCGTAATGGTGAAATGTTAGCGGTCAGCGTACCCGTTAAGGCGGTTTATGCCGATCCTAAAGTGGTGCATGATGAAAATGGCTTCGTTGATATGCGCCGCTGGCAGGCATTAGCTGACGTGCTGCACGAGCCAAAAGATAAGATCCTCAAACGTGTACAAGCTAATCCGCGTAAACGCTTTACCTATTTGAAACGCCAAGTCACCCCCGCGGTTGCTGACTATATCAAAAAACTCAAACTGCCCGGAATCTATCTTAAGCCCGAATCGCGTCGCTATTATCCAACTAGCGAAATATCGGCACAGTTAGTGGGTATTACCAATATTGATGATCTTGGTATCGAAGGTATTGAAAATACTTACAATGATTGGTTAACGGGGACGCCGAGTAAACAGAAAGTGCGTAAATCTCGCGATGGCCACGTGGTTGAGCGTTTGGATATGGTGCAAGAGGGTGAAAGCCCGAATGATCTTGTATTAAGTATCGATCAGCGAATTCAACAATTAGCATATCGAGAGATAAAAAAAGCCACTGAAGTTAATCAAGCCACCTCAGCATCGATTGTGGTGCTAGATGTGAATACTGGCGAAGTGCTAGCGATGGCAAACACGCCATCTTATAACCCCAATTCTCGAGAGAACTTACAGAGCTATCGGATGCGCAACCGCGCCTTAACGGATGCCTATGAACCTGGTTCAACCATTAAACCTTTTGTAGTGGCTGCAGCACTTGATGCAGGCTATATCAAACAGGACGACATTATAAAAACCAGTCCAGGTCGTATACGCATCGGTGGCAAGATAGTGCGTGATGGGCGTAATTATGGTGATCTTTCTCTTAGCGGCATCCTTGTTCACTCCAGTAATGTTGGTATGAGCAAAATAGCCTTATCAATGCCAGTACAAGAGTTATTAGGTTCTCTGCAAACAATGGGCTTGGGTAACTACTCGGGGATTAACCTCGAAGGCGAAAGCGCGGGTCTTATCCATGACCGTAGGCGTTGGTCAGAGTTTGGGCGGGCGACGTTATCATTTGGCTATGGCTTAATGGCGACCCCTTTACAGCTCGCCAGAATGTACGCGACTCTCGGCAGTAAAGGTGTGCTTTATCCTGTTTCAATCTTAAAACTCAAGCAAAAACCTGAAGGTACTCAAGTGATATCCGCTGAAGTCGCGCAGAGCGTGATGGAGATGCTCGTAGGCGTAACGGAGAAAGGCGGCACGGCACGTAAAGCGCATATTGAAGGTTATCCCGTTGCAGGTAAAACGGGGACTGCCCGTAAAGCCGTTGCCGGAGGCTATGGTGAGGATTATGTGGCTATTTTTGCTGGAGTAGCTCCAGTACATAATCCCAGACTTGCCATTGCAGTTATCGTTAATGAGCCTAAAGGCGACCGCTATTATGGCGGTGATATCGCAGCTCCTGTCTTTGCATCCGTAATGTCTGCTGCGCTGCAGATGTTAAATGTAGAACCAATTTCTAGCCGCGAGAAAGTTCGTTTGGCAGCTTTATCTAGGAATGCAGAATAATGTTAATTCGAGATCTCCTTGCTCCTTGGTTTCACTATTCCGGAAGAGACGTATTTAATGATTTAACGCTTGATAGCCGTGCGCTAAAAGTGGGAGATCTATTTGTTGCAGTACCTGGTTATCAGGTCGATGGACGACAGTATATTAAGGCCGCTTTTGCCAAGGGCGCAGCGGCAGTGTTGGTGCATACCGATTCTCCCGAAGAACATGGCAATATTACCTCCGAGATGGGGCTGGAAATTGCTTTTTTCCAGCTTAATCGACAAGTGTCGGCGCTCGCAGCGCAGGCTTACCCAATGTCGAGTCAACGCCCACGAATTATCGGTGTGACGGGGACAAATGGTAAAACATCAGTCACCCAGTTAATTGCTCAGTTACAGCAACTTCAACATAAGCAAGCTGCGGTAATGGGGACGTTAGGCAATGGCTTGTGGGGCAAGCTAGTCGACAGTGGCAATACCACAGCGGATGCCATTACTCTTATTAAGCAGTTACAAGATTTTGAAATTAGCCATGCCGATACGTGTGCGATGGAGGTGTCGAGTCACGGCTTAGTGCAGGGCCGCGTCGAAGCGGTACCGTTTGATGTTGCAGTATTTACCAATTTGAGTCGTGATCATCTTGATTATCATCACACGATGGAGGCTTATGGAGCGGCCAAGCAGCGACTTTTTCATTTTAGCTCTTTACGCGCAGGGCTGATTAATTGTGATGACGCAACTGGCGCGTCATGGTTAGCACAAACATCTTCCGCTAAAACACCAGCGTCTAAAACATTAGCTTTCAGCATCAAAGCTGATACCAAAGCGGATATCTACGCCAAGCATTGTCAATATCATGATGGCGGTGTGTCATGCATCCTCGTTTGGCCTGAAGGTGAAGCTACGTTGGTGTCGCCATTACTGGGCGACTTTAACTTGTCTAATTTAGTGGCTGCATTAGGCGCGCTATATCTTGTTGGTGAAGATATGGCTGCCCTTGTTAAGTCCGCCGCCATGCTGACCCCCGTTGCAGGACGAATGGAGCGTTTTACGACGACCAATAAGGTTACCTTAGTGGTTGATTATGCACATACGCCCGACGCCATTGAGCACGCTTTACAGGCATTAAGAGTGCATTGTAAAGGGCAGCTATGGTGTCTGTTTGGTTGTGGCGGTGATCGTGATGCTGGTAAGCGTCCGATGATGGCTCGCAGTGCTGAACTGTTTGCCGACCACGTGATGGTGACCAGTGACAATGCTCGCAGTGAAAACCCAGAAGAAATTATCGCGAATGTATTTTCCGGATTTACTGAACCGCAAAAAGCGCAATCACAAGTCAATCGAAAAACAGCGATCAGAGAGGTTGTGGCGATGGCTAAAGCGGGTGACATGGTGTTAATCGCTGGTAAAGGACATGAAACCTATCAAGAAGTTAATGGTGAAAAATTGAATTACGACGAACGAGCTTTTACGCAAGCGATAGCGGAAGGTAATGCATGATAACGCTATCACTGACTGAAATCGCCCAGCACCTCGGCGGTAAACTGCACGGTGAAGACCTGTCGGTTGAACATGTGTCGAGCGACAGTCGTGTTGTATGTGACAAAACCCTTTTTGTTGCACTGAAAGGTGATAATTTTGATGGGCATAATTTTGTTGCATCAGCAGTAGAACTGGGTGCAAAAGCGGTATTGGTTGAACGTTTATTGCCGATTGCGGTGTCGCAAATTATTGTGGAAAACAGTCAGCGGGCAATGGGCGAGATTGGCGCGTATGTTCGTCAACGGTTAGCGCCTATTTGTGTTGCGTTGACCGGTTCAAACGGCAAGACCAGCGTAAAAGAGATGGTCGCGACTATTCTGTCTCAGCAGCATCAAGTGCTTTATACCGCGGGTAACTTTAATAATGAGATTGGCGTGCCGCTGACGCTATTACGCTTGCAGGTTGGAGACCAATTTGGTGTGTTTGAGTTAGGTGCCAACCATGCTGGTGAAATCGATTATACCTCGAGCTTAGTCAAGCCCAATGTTGCGATGGTTAATAACGTGGCTTCGGCACATCTTGAGGGGTTTGGTTCTTTGGCTGGCGTTGCTAAGGCCAAAGCAGAAATATTCAATCATGTTGCCGCGGATGGCACGGCGATTATCAACGCTGATGATGCGTTTGCGACGGTGATGTTAGAAGCATCTAAGCATTTAGCGCAACTGACGTTTGCGATTGATGCCGACGCCAAGGTTAAAGCAACAGCATTACAAGCTGATAAAGGGGGTCGATACCACTTCAATATCTCCTATGCAGATCAACATAAGTCAGTGGCTTTGCCGCTGGCAGGACGTCATCAAGTGCTTAATGCTTTAGCGGCCACAAGTATCTGTTTGGCGTTGGGACTGACATTAAATAATATCTGCCAAGGGTTAAGCTTACTTAAACCGGTAAAAGGTAGAATGTTGCCAACCAGCTTAGGCCGCGTAACTGTTATTGATGATAGTTATAATGCTAACCCCGCTTCGGTCGGTGCTGCGATTGACTGGCTGCAAAAAATTCAAGGGGATCGGTGTTTAGTGCTGGGCGATTTAGGGGAATTAGGCGACAATGCCGCCCTTTTGCACCGTGATCTAGGTAAAGAAGCTAAAACAAAAGGTGTTGATGCACTGTTTTGTGTTGGCGAGCTAAGTGAAGGTGCAAGTGTTGCTTTTGGTGCTACACACTATAAAGATATCAAGGAATTGGTCGCAAAATTAATAACTTATATTAATGAACGTCCTGGAGATATCAGCATATTAGTCAAAGGTTCTCGCAGTGCGAGAATGGAACGTGTAGTTGAAGCTTTAACAATGGCCTTTGGTCGCGGGGAGTTTGTTTAATGCTGGTTTACCTGGCGGAGTATTTAACCCAATTTTACAGTGGGTTTAACGTATTTTCTTATGTCACATTTAGAGCCATTCTTGGCTTGATGACGGCATTAATGTTTAGTCTTTGGTGGGGACCAAAGATGATTAAGCGGTTGCAGTTATTGCAAATTGGTCAAGTCGTACGCAGTGATGGTCCAGAGTCGCACTTTAGTAAGAGTGGTACACCGACTATGGGTGGCTTACTTATTCTTGCAGGTGTCTTCATTAGTGTATTGCTTTGGGGTGATTTGGGTAGTCGCTATGTGTGGGTTGTTCTGTTTGTTTTAGCAAGCTTTGGCACCATTGGTTTTATTGATGATTATCGCAAAGTCGTTCGTAAAGACACTAAAGGCTTGATCGCAAGATGGAAGTACCTTCTGCAGTCTTTGGTTGCAATCATTATTGCGGTTTACCTCTATGGTTCGGCTGAAACGGCGGGTGAAACCCAGTTAGTCGTGCCTTTCTTTAAAGATGTGATGCCTCAACTTGGCGGCTTCTTTATCGTGCTAGTGTATTTCACTATTGTCGGTTCAAGTAATGCGGTGAATCTAACTGACGGACTCGACGGTTTGGCTATTATGCCAACAGTGATGGTTGCCGCTGCATTTGCACTGATTGCTTATCTTTCTGGCCATGTTCAATTCGCTAATTATTTGCATATACCTTATCTGCCCGGGGCGGGTGAATTGGTCATTGTCTGTACCGCTATCGTGGGTGCTGGCTTGGGATTCTTGTGGTTTAACACCTACCCTGCACAAGTGTTTATGGGCGATGTTGGGTCTTTAGCACTTGGGGCGGCATTAGGTGCAATCGCGGTATTAGTCCGTCAAGAGATCCTACTGGTGATCATGGGCGGTGTTTTCGTGATGGAGACGGTGTCGGTCATTTTGCAAGTGGGATCATACAAATTAAGGGGCCAGCGTATTTTCCGCATGGCACCTATACACCACCATTATGAGTTGAAAGGTTGGCCCGAACCACGAGTTATTGTGCGTTTTTGGATCATCTCCTTATTCCTAGTTTTGCTAGGACTTGCAACATTGAAGCTTAGATAATACGGACATATAACATGGCACAGCAGTATTCACACATCGTTTTAGGGTTGGGTGCAACAGGGTTATCTGTTGTGCGCTACTTGTGTGAGCAGGGGATAACGCCCTTGGTTATGGACAGTCGAATGAATCCTCCTGGGGCTGACAAGCTGGCTGCTGCCTATCCTAGCGTAGAGTTGATTGCTGGCGGATTTGATTGCCGTTATTTAGTTCAGGCTTCCCAGATAGTGATAAGCCCTGGTATTTCGGTTGAAACGCCAGAGGTTCGTGCTGCATTTGATATGGGTATTGAGGTTATTGGTGATATTGAGCTATTTGCTAGAGCGTTAGCAAATAGCCCTGCTAGTGTCATTGCTATCACAGGTTCAAATGGTAAATCGACAGTTACCACCTTAGTGGGTGAGATGGCAGCAGCAGCCGGACGGTCATACGCGATGGGCGGTAATATCGGTATTCCAGTATTGGATTTACTACTCGAGCCAAAAGAGCTATACGTGCTTGAACTGTCGAGTTTTCAGCTTGAAACAACCCATAGTCTTAATTGTATCGCGGCGACTTGTTTGAACATTAGTGCAGACCATATGGATCGCTATAGTGATCTAGAGTCTTATCGACAAGCTAAGTTGAATCTGTATGACCAAAGCAAGAGTGTGTTATTTAACCGAGAAGATCAGCTCACCTTGCCGAACAGCCCAATGAATCAAAACAGTTTTGGGTTAGATGCTCCTGAAGTTGATGCTTGGGGAGTCGTCGAGGGACAAATAGTGCATGGCAGTAGCCAGATAATGGCCATTAGCGATGTAGCCTTAGTCGGCAGTCATAACCATGCCAATCTCATCGCAGCAATGGCTTTGGCGACCGCGGCGGGTATTGAACGTCAATACCTTATTGAAGTCGCCCAGCAATTTAATGGACTCACACATCGTTGTGAAGTGGTTGCTGATATTGCTGGCGTCACCTACGTTAATGACTCTAAAGCCACTAATGTCGGAGCCACGGTGGCAGCTATTGACGGTTTAAGTGAACATTTAGGTGAATTAATTCTTATCGCTGGCGGTGATGGTAAAGGCGCTGATTTTTCAGCGCTTGCAACGGCATTGGGAAAAGTGAGTACTTTAATTACCCTTGGGCAAGATGGTGGCAAAATTGCGGCTTTAAAAGAGGGCGCATTGGCCGTAAATACGATGGCCGAAGCGGTCGCTTTGGCGAATGAAGTGTCGACAGCGGGTGATATTGTGATCCTGTCACCGGCATGTGCGAGCTTAGATATGTACCCTAATTTTATGGTGCGTGGTGATGATTTCCGTGCTGAAGTTGGCAAGTTAAATGCCTAGCGATGAAAAGCAGTTAAGTCTGTTTAGTCACCGTTTTAAATGGTCGCTATCAAGCTTATTTACTGATAGAACTGCGCCAGGAATGCAGTTGTATGACCGCGCATTACTGTTTGCAATATTATCATTGATTTGCTTTGGGTTTGTGATGGTGATGTCGGCTTCGATGCCTGAAGCGCAGAGTTTAACGGGCAATCCATTTCACTTTGTTTGGCGCCACAGCGCCTATTTAGTGGGGTGCATGGTGATTGCTGGCGTTGTCCTACAAGTAGAGATGCGGCATTGGCAAAACTTTAGCCCGTTTCTACTGCTGATTGTTGGCATCATGCTAGTTGCAGTGCTCTTTGTTGGCACCACGGTAAACGGCGCAACTCGATGGTTATCTATCGGTCCTATTCGGATACAGGTTGCTGAGATCGCCAAGTTTGTTTTTGCAATATATATGGCGGGCTACTTGGTTAGACGTCACCAAGAAATTAGAGAAAATGCTAAAGGGTTTTATAAACCGATAGCCGTATTTGCCGTGTATGCATTTCTTATTTTGATGCAGCCAGATCTCGGCACCGTGGTGGTGTTGTTTGTGGGCACTGTAGGGTTGTTGTTTTTAGCGGGGGCACGTTTACTGGACTTTTTCGCATTGATTTTAACCGGCGTGTTAGCGTTCGTAGCGTTGGTGGCATTAGAACCTTACCGTATGCGCCGAGTCACCTCTTTTTTAGACCCTTGGCAAGATCCATTTGGCAGCGGCTATCAGTTAACACAGTCACTAATGGCCTACGGCCGAGGTGACTGGTTTGGTCAGGGACTAGGAAACAGTATTCAGAAACTTGAGTATTTACCAGAGGCTCATACCGATTTTATCTTTGCCGTTATCGGTGAAGAGTTAGGATTTGTTGGCATTATAGTGGTGCTTTCGGTACTGCTATTTGTGGCTTTGAGAGCAATAAAGTTAGGCAACATGTGCCTTGCGCTTGAGCGAGCATTTGATGGTTACCTTGCCTACGGTATAGGCATCTGGATCTGCTTCCAAACTGTGGTGAATGTCGGTGCGAGCATCGGTATGTTACCGACCAAAGGATTAACTTTGCCGTTTATCAGTTATGGCGGTAGTAGTTTATGGGTCATGACTGCAGCGGCAATGATGTTGATACGAATTGACTACGAAAGAAGATTAAGCGTGACCCAAGCCGTAGAAGGGCGAGGTCCAAAATAATGAGTAAATTAATGACTGACCAAGCATCAGATAAGCGCATTTTAATTATGGCAGGTGGCACTGGCGGCCATGTCTTTCCGGCGCTCGCGGTGGCTAAATATCTCAGCCAGCAAGGCTGGAAGGTGCGTTGGTTAGGCACGGCAGATAGAATGGAAGCAAGATTAGTCCCTCAACATGGTTTTGATATTGATTTTATTGATATTAAAGGTGTTAGAGGTAACGGCTTACTGCGTAAGTTAGCAGCGCCTTTTAAGGTGTTGCGTTCGGTTATGCAGGCTCGCTCAGTGATAAAGGACTTTAAGCCTGATGTGGTGATGGGTATGGGCGGCTTTGCCAGTGGTCCAGGTGGTGTTGCTGCCAAGCTATCTGGTATTCCTTTGGTATTGCATGAGCAAAATGCGATTCCTGGAATGACCAATAAGTTGTTATCCAAGGTGGCAAATGAAGTGTTATGTGCATTTCCTGACACCTTTACCGATGTCACCGCTGAAACCGTGGGTAATCCTATCCGTAAAGAGCTAATCGCTCTTGGCGGCAATAGGGATACTGCATGCGAAGAAGATGCACTTAAAGTCTTAGTGGTTGGCGGTAGCCTAGGTGCAAAAATATTTAATGATGTGATGCCAAGTGTCCTTGAGGGAGTGAGTAAAACCCACTCTATGACAGTATGGCATCAAGTAGGACGCAATAATTTGGCGTCGGTGAAAAGTGAATATCAGCATTTAGGACAAGATGGCAGCGTTAAAGTGGCTGAGTTTATTGACGATATGGAATCAGCATATCGTTGGGCTGATGTTGTCGTTTGTCGCTCTGGTGCACTGACAGTTTCAGAATTAGCGGCTGTTGGGCTACCCAGTTTGCTCGTCCCTTACCCGCACGCGGTGGACGATCACCAAACTAAGAATGCCCAAGTATTAGTTGAGGCTGGAGCGGCATTTTTGCTACCTCAGCCAGTGGTTGATAGCAGTAAATTGATCACCAAGCTGTCGATGCTGGCCTCAGATAGAAAAGAGTTATGCAAGATGGGCGAGCGCGCCCGAGATGTGGCAGTACTCGATGCAACAAAAAGAGTCGCCGACGTCTGTATTAAATTAGCGGAAAAGGGTTGAGATGAGTAACAAAGCAGAGAAGTATTCGCAGCTAAGAACCATGATCCCTGAAATGCGTAGGGTCAAGCATATCTATTTTGTTGGAATAGGTGGTGCGGGTATGGGTGGCATAGCGGAAGTGCTTGTTAACGAAGGATACAAGTTAAGTGGCTCGGACATTGCTGAAAATGCGGTCACACAGCGGCTAACACAGTTAGGTGTAGTTATTCATATTGGCCACGATGCCAGTCAAGTTAAAGATGTGGACGTTGTGGTGGTTTCAACCGCAATTAGTGCAGATAACCCAGAACTCATTGCTGCCAAAGAATTGCGCATACCGGTAGTACAGCGTGCTGAAATGCTTGCTGAGTTGATGCGTTATCGTCACGGCGTTGCGGTAGCTGGAACCCATGGTAAAACGACTACCACCAGTTTAATCGCCAGTGTATACGCTGAGGCTGATCGCGATCCAACTTTTGTCATCGGTGGCTTGTTGAATAGTGCGGGCACTAATGCTCGTCTAGGTCATAGTCGTTATTTAATCGCTGAAGCTGATGAAAGCGATGCGAGCTTTTTACACCTGCAACCTATGGTCAGCGTAGTGACCAACATTGAAGCCGACCATATGGATACCTATGGCGGCGATATTGAGAAGTTAAAGACGACATTTGTCGACTTCATTCATAATCTTCCCTTTTATGGTGTCGCGGTTGTTTGTATCGATGACCCTATCGTACGTGAGTTATTGCCACGCTTTAGTAGAAAAATAGTCACTTATGGTTTTAGTGAAGAGGCTGATGTACAAGCCACTGACTTCTCGCAAACTGGTTATAGCAGCCAATTTACCGTTAAGCGTAATGGCGTTGAAGATCTGCAATTGTCTGTCAACCTGCCGGGTGAGCACAATGTGCTCAATGCATTAGCGGCAATTGCGGTAGCAAGTGAAGATGACATTGAAGACGAAGCAATCATTAAAGCATTGGCTGAGTTCCAAGGGATTGGCCGCCGTTTCCAGCAAGTTGGAGATTTTGAAACCCGTAAAGGTGAGATCAAACTGGTTGATGATTATGGTCATCATCCTAGTGAGGTAGCAGCCACTATTAAAGCGGCTAGACAGGGATGGCCTGAACGAAGATTGGTGATGATCTATCAGCCGCACCGTTACAGCCGCACTCGCGATCTTTACGAAGACTTTGTTGAAGTACTGTCTCAAGTTGATTGCTTGTTATTGCTTGATGTTTATGCCGCTGGTGAAGCGCCTATACCGGGAGCGGATAGTCGGGCATTATGTCGCTCTATCCGCGTTCGTGGTCAGCTCGAACCTGTTTTTGTTGCCAGTGCCGAGCAGCTGCAAACCGTGTTGCCGGAACTACTTCAACACGGTGATCTCCTTCTCACTCAAGGGGCGGGTAACATTGGCTTGTTATCGCGAAATTTGGCACAGTCAAATTTGGGCTTTGACTCAAAACATGCTGAAGATAAAAATGGGTAACTTAGAAAGATATTCAGTGAGTTACGCTGTAAATTTTGACGATCGGAATAAGGTCTATATAATGGCCGGTTTTCTGTCTTCGCGACTTCAAAAGAGGGCGTGAAGATGTCTTGGAGCGATAAAGGCCAACGTGTTCGGATTTTGCTGTTAAAAGCGGACTGGTATTTATGCTTTGGGTTAGTGTTTTTATTGTGTGTTTTAATCGGGCTTTCAGCTGCGGCCTTTAAACTCAATGCGGTATTGAATGATGCTGATGCGTTGCCGATAGAAGCTGTTGCGATTAAAGGCGAGCGACGTTATACCGCAGATGAAGAGATTCAAGTGGCGCTACAAGATTTAATGCAAAGAAGTTTTTTCTCTGCAGACATAAATGCAGTGCAACAAGCATTGGAAGATCTGCCATGGGTTTATCGAGCATCGGTTAGGCGAGAGTGGCCAGCAAAGTTAAAAGTGTATTTAGTCGAACAGACACCGGTTGCTCAATGGAACGGCGATGCTTGGCTCAATACCTATGGTGATGTATTTGACGCGCCAGTGAAGGAGGGAATACCTAATTTACCGTCGCTTACCGGACCAGAGAATCAAGGTAAATCAGTGTTAACAACCTACCAGCAGCTGGGAGAGTTGTTAACCATAAATGGGTTTGTTTTGCAGAGTTTGAGCTTAAGTGCAAGGCATGCATGGCATGCAGAATTAAACAACGGAATCAAGCTTGAGCTTGGCCGTGAAGATAATATGGCAAGGATACAACGATTTATTCATGTCTACCCCAAGCTTGCAGCGCAAGATAAAAAAGTAGGGGTGGTGGATTTGCGCTACGACACTGGATTGGCCGTAGATTGGGATGATGCACAAACAGAGAGCCGTTAATTAATGACTAAGAATCTAGATAGAAATCTGATCGTTGCTTTGGACATAGGGACTTCGAAAGTTGCTGTGATCATTGGCGAAGTATTGCCTGATGGCGAGATCAGTATTGTCGGCCTAGGAAACCATCCGTCGCGCGGCATGGATAAAGGCGGTGTAAACGATCTCGATTCTATTGTACGCAGTGTGCAACGAGCACTTGATCAAGCGGAATTAATGGCAGATTGCCAAGTCTCTTCTGTTTACCTGAGCATTTCAGGCAAGCATATCGAATGCCAGAACGAAAATGGCATGGTATCGATTAACGATGAAGAAGTGACACAAGAAGATGTCGATAACGTTATTCATACGGCACGCTCAGTAAAGATCCCGACGGAAAGACGTATATTGCACGTGTTACCGCAAGAATATGCTATTGATGTCCAAGATGGAATTAAGAGCCCTATAGGCATGTCAGGCATGCGTATGGAAGCCAAAGTGCATATCGTTACGTGTGCGAATGATATGGCAAAGAATATTACTAAGAGTGTTGAACGTTGCGGACTAAAAGTCGATGACTTAGTGTTTTCTGCCATCGCTTCAGCAGACTCAGTGTTGACTGACGACGAAAAAGATTTGGGTGTTTGTTTGGTTGATATCGGTGGTGGTACCACAGATATAGCGGTTTATACCAATGGAGCATTGCGTCATTGCGCAGTGGTACCAGTAGCGGGTAATCAAGTGACTAACGACATCGCCAAAATTTTTAGAACGCCATTATCGCATGCAGAGCAGATCAAAGTGCAACATGCGAGTGCGCGTAGCTCTATGGTCAGTCGCGAAGACAGTATCGAAGTCCCTTCAGTGGGTGGACGGCCATCACGTAGTATGTCGCGCCATACACTTGCTGAAGTGGTTGAGCCAAGATACCAAGAACTATTTGAATTGATTTTAAAGCAATTGCGAGATTGTGGACTTGAAGATCAAGTTGCAGCGGGCATCGTGCTCACTGGCGGAACCGCTTCGATAGAAGGGGCGGTTGATATTGCGGAAGCAACATTTGGTATGCCAGTTCGAATGGCACAACCGTTGCCAGTAAAAGGATTATATGAATATGTGGATCAGCCTATTTACTCTACTGGAGTCGGGTTGCTTCATTATGGAGCGCGCAGAGTAATTGAACGTCAGTTCGAGCGTCCTGAGCGACAAGGGGTAACCAGTCTTTGGAATCGGGTCCAAAGTTGGTTTAAAGGCGAATTTTAATTTAGCAACGCAGGCAAACGGAGAAAACACCATGTTTGAGATCATGGATAGTCATACAGATGAAGCGGTGATTAAGGTCATCGGTGTTGGTGGCGGTGGCGGTAATGCTATCGAGCATATGGTTAAGCACAATATTGAAGGTGTTGAATTTGTAGCGACTAATACGGATGCGCAAGCATTACGTAAGTCATCTGCAGGCACCACTATTCAGCTAGGCCGCGATGTGACTAAGGGGCTAGGCGCTGGCGCTAACCCTGAAATAGGTCGTTTAGCAGCTGAAGAAGACAGAGAAAGTATTCGTAATGCAATTAAGGGATCTGACATGATCTTTATTGCAGCGGGTATGGGTGGTGGTACGGGTACAGGTGCTGCGCCAGTGGTTGCTGAGGTCGCTCGTGAAGAGGGGATCTTAACGGTAGCCGTTGTCACCAAACCTTTCCCATTTGAAGGGAAAAAGCGTATGACCTACGCTGAACAGGGTATTGAGCAACTAGCTAAGAATGTGGACTCGTTGATCACTATTCCAAACGAGAAACTACTTAAAGTACTGGGTCGTGGCACCTCTTTACTTGATGCTTTTGCAGCGGCTAACAATGTACTGCTGGGCGCTGTTCAAGGTATTGCTGAGTTAATTACTCGTCCAGGTCTGATTAACGTCGATTTCGCCGATGTGAAAACGGTTATGTCAGAAATGGGTAACGCCATGATGGGTACAGGCGTTGCAAGTGGTGAAGATCGTGCAGAAGAAGCTGCTGAAGCTGCAGTCGCAAGCCCATTACTAGAAGATATCGATCTAGCGGGTGCACGTGGCGTACTGGTTAATATCACGGCTGGTATGGATATGAGCATTGAAGAGTTTGAAACCGTGGGTAACCATGTAAAAGCTTATGCTTCAGATAATGCCACTGTTGTCGTGGGTGCAGTTATTGATCCTGAAATGTCAGATGAATTACGTGTAACGGTTGTCGCTACAGGTATCGGTGCTGAGAAAAAGGCGGATATCCAGTTAGTCACTAAGCCTGTTTCACGCCCAGAGCCTATTGTGCCAGTGGAAACATTTGCTGCAGAAGATCCTATTTCGGCTACGTTATCGCACGGTAATACCGCGGCAGTAACTCAGCCAGCTGTCGCTCCAGTAGCAGAGAAAAAGAACGACCTTGATTACTTAGACATTCCTGCATTTTTGCGTAAGCAAGCAGATTAAAATCAATGTTAATAGCATGTTAAACAATGTGAGGTAATACTAATGTATTGTCTTAAAGCGGGCTCATTTTTGGTGAACTCGCTAAGATATGCTAAGATATGCGTCCAGCAACGCCATACACGGTTAATTAGTGTGCAGGGTGTGCTTTTTTGTTGAGCGAATAAACGGGTAAACACATGATTTTTCAAAGAACAGTCAAAGAAATAGTTAAAACTACTGGTGTTGGATTGCATTCCGGCAACAAGGTGACTTTGATCGTTAAACCCGCACCAGTCAATACCGGCATTATTCTTGTTCGTACGGATCTGTCGCCTGCAGTTGAAATTCCAGCTGTAGCCGATCAAGTTCGTGAAACAACAATGTGTACTGCACTTGTAAATGACGATGGTGTTCGTATATCGACTATTGAGCATCTTTTTGCGGCACTTGCCGGCTTGGGTATTGATAACGCTATCATTGAAGTTGATGCGCCTGAAATCCCCATTATGGATGGCAGCGCGAGTCCTTTTGTATTCCTGCTGCAATCGGTAGGTATTCAAGAACAAGCCGCGGCTAAGAAATACATCAAGATCACCAAACCAATTCGTGTTGAAGATGGTGATAAGTGGGCTGAGCTAAAACCGTTTAAAGGTTTTAGAGTTGATTTCGAAATTGATTTTGATCATCCAGAAATAGCCCGCAGTCAACAACACATGGTAATGGATTTTTCATCATCTGCTTTCATTAAAGATATCAGTCGAGCGAGAACCTTCGGTTTTATGCGAGACATTGAATATTTAAGGGCTAATAATCTAGCGCTTGGTGGCAGTATGGAAAATGCTGTTGTACTTGACGAATATCGAGTTCTCAACCCCGATGGCCTGCGTTATGAGGATGAGTTCGTTAAGCACAAAATTCTTGATGCATTTGGTGACCTGTATGTGGCGGGTCACGCTATAGTTGGCGAGTTCTGTGCATACAAGACAGGACATGCCTTAAACAACCAGTTAGTGCGTGCAATGCTTGCCCAGCAAGACGCCTGGGAAATCGTTAGTTTCGAAAAAGAAGCTGACGCCCCAGTAAGCTTCTCAGTACCTTCGGGTGCCGTGTTCGCTTAATTATGAATTAAGATTGCCTTGGACGGCTGGCTAATGCAGCCAGCCGTTTTAGTTTTACCGCCAGAGTGCCTTCGGCATGTTCAGCTAAAGCTTCAATGTGAGCCGCCGCATTTTCACTTATGTGGTTGTGAGCTAGTTTGGGTTTTGTTGCATACATTAACAAGCTTGGGTTGACTTTGACCTCGATAGCGGTAAGCATGGGTAGCGTTTCGGCTTGCAGCATTTGCAGTATCTTGGGTTTTTGGAAGTTAATTCTTGCAGCCCAAGCAGCCGTCGTTGTTTCAATCACCAAGATACCTTGGCGTAGATTGGCAACTTTTAGCTGCTCTATCACTGGGCCAGTTAGCACTTTTTTTACGTAGTGATCTAAGTGTAATAGCAGTTCTGCTTTTTCAGCTAAGTTGGGCATGTTCCCTTGCTGATGCAGTAATTGACTGAGATCTTGTGGGGGCTTTTTCATATGATAATAAAATGGCTTAATTAGGCTATGAGTGTAACAGTTTTTATTCAAGGTCGAAACGGTGCCACACGCTGGCAACCGGGAAAGCGTTGGTTGCTTCTACCTATCTTGCTCATTGCAGCAGGTACAGGTCTTTATCAACACAATGCCAAACAGCTTATACAGCAACAGACTAATACTGATAATGAACGCTTAGCTCGTGAAGGGCAAAAAAGCGAGTTGAACTCTTTAAAGAGTGCAACTGAAACTCAATTGTCGATGTTAGTCACCCACGTTGCGCGTATGCAAGCTAAGCTCAGTCGTTTAGAAGCGTTGGGTCAGCAGGTTGCTTTAAACAATCAATTAGAAGATCAATTTGATTTCTCTTCAGAAGTCGGTGTTGGTGGTATCAGTGAATTAGGTACTAACATCGAACTCGATCAGCTCATTGCCGATATGGATGCGCTGGTATCACGAATGGATAATAATAATGTTCAGCTCTCACTACTTGAAACGGTAGCATCTAATCACCATATAGATAGAGAACGTTTTATATCTGGGCGACCAATTGAAAAAGGGTGGTTATCCTCGTCCTATGGTTTACGAAATGATCCTTTTAACGGTAAACGAACGATGCATAAAGGCATCGACTTTGCTGGAGAAGAGGGCGTCGATGTAATAGCTACTGCAGGTGGAGTTGTTATGTGGGCGGACAAAATGTTTGGTTATGGTGAGCTCGTTGAAATTGATCATGGTAATGGTCTACGAACTCGTTATGGTCACAATAAAGCTTTGTCAGTAACTGTAGGTGACGTGGTCGCGAAGGGCGATAAAATCGCTGTTATGGGAAGTACTGGGCGCTCAACCGGGCCTCATGTGCACTATGAAGTGTTACGCGGTGGACAGCAGATCGATCCGCAAAAATATGTCTACCGCAAGGCAGGTTAATCTAAATTAGGCTTTCAGGCTCTTAAAGGGACTTGGCCAACAACATAGAAGTGGTTCAGATGTTTGGTAAATTACTGACAAAAGTATTTGGTAGTCGCAACGATCGTACACTTAAAGTTTTCGGAAAAGTCGTTAATAAAATTAATGGTTTTGAGGAAGAGTACGCGCAGTTATCCGATGAAGATTTAAAAGCAAAAACAACCCTTTTTCGTGAACGACTCAATGCAGGTGAAACATTAGATTCTGTTTTACCTGAAGCGTTCGCTACTGTCCGTGAAGCATCAAAGCGTGTATTCGAAATGCGTCATTTCGATGTGCAGATGATTGGTGGCATGATCCTAGACAGTAACCGTATTGCAGAGATGCGTACCGGTGAAGGTAAAACGTTAACAGCAACCTTGCCAGCATACCTCAATGGTTTAACGGGCAAAGGTGTTCACGTCATTACCGTGAACGATTATCTAGCTGGACGTGATGCCGACAATAACCGTCCTCTTTTTGAGTTTCTTGGTTTAACTGTTGGTATTAATGTAGCGGGTCTTGGTCAGGTAGAGAAGAAAGCTGCCTACGACGCTGACATTACCTACGGAACCAATAACGAGTTCGGCTTTGATTATCTTCGTGACAACATGGCTTTCTCGCCAGCAGAGCGAGTGCAGCGTCCCTTGCATTACGCCCTTATCGATGAAGTCGATTCAATCCTAATCGATGAAGCGCGTACACCGCTTATTATTTCCGGTGCAGCTGAAGATAGCTCAGAGCTTTACACCAAGATTAACACCCTTATTCCAAACCTCATTCAGCAAGAAAAAGAAGACACTGAAGATGAGATTGGTGAAGGCGATTACTCCATTGATGAAAAAGCCAAACAAGTTCATATGACAGAACGCGGCCAAGAAAAGGTCGAAGTCTTGTTGACTGAGCGTGGCATGTTAGCTGAAGGCGACTCATTATATTCTGCCGCTAACATCTCGTTACTGCACCATGTGACTGCAGCGCTACGTGCTCATACCTTATTTGAAAAAGATGTTGATTACATTGTTCAAGACAATGAAGTCATTATTGTTGATGAACATACTGGCCGTACTATGCCAGGTCGTCGTTGGTCTGAAGGTTTACATCAAGCAGTAGAAGCTAAAGAGGGTGTTCATATTCAAAATGAAAACCAAACTTTAGCATCAATTACTTTCCAGAACTTCTTCCGTCAATATAAAAAGCTTGCCGGTATGACGGGCACAGCCGATACAGAAGCATTCGAATTCCAACATATTTATGGACTCGATACTGTAGTCGTCCCAACTAACCGTCCTATGGTACGTATTGATAATCCAGATTTGGTTTACCTTACAGCTGATGAAAAGTATGCCGCTATTGTTAAAGACATCATTGGCTGCCGTGAGCGTGGGCAACCAGTGTTGGTAGGTACGGTATCAATTGAGCAATCAGAATTACTGCACAGTTTATTGAAGAAGCAAAAGATCCCACATGAGATCTTGAACGCTAAGTTCCATGAACGTGAAGCTGACATTGTGGCTCAAGCTGGTCGTCTTGGCGCTGTAACCGTTGCGACTAACATGGCCGGTCGTGGTACCGATATCGTGTTAGGCGGTAACTGGAATATGGAAATTGACGCCATTGCGAATCCGACTAGCGAGCAGAGAGTTACAATCAAAGCAGATTGGCAAATTCGTCATGATGAAGTTGTTGATGCCGGTGGTTTACATATTCTAGGGACAGAACGTCACGAATCTCGCCGTATCGATAATCAGCTACGTGGCCGTTCTGGTCGTCAAGGTGATGCAGGTTCATCTCGTTTCTATCTATCTATGGAAGATAGCTTGATGCGTATCTTTGCTTCTGACCGTGTTTCTTCAATGATGAAGAAGCTGGGTATGGAAGAAGGTGAGGCCATTGAGCACCCATGGGTATCTCGTGCTATTGAAAACGCACAGCGTAAAGTAGAAGCCCGTAACTTTGATATTCGTAAGCAATTGCTAGAGTTTGATGATGTTGCTAATGATCAACGTCAGGTTGTCTATGCTCAGCGTAATGAGCTAATGGATGCTGAAAGCATTAAAGACACTATTACCAATATTCAAACTGACGTCATTCAAGAGTTAATGGATCAATACATTCCGCCTCAATCAGTAGAAGAGTTATGGGATGTACCAGGTTTAGAGCAACGCTTGCAGCAAGAGTATTCAATGAGCTTGCCTGTTCAAGAGTGGTTAGATAAAGAAGATGAACTGCATGAAGAGACATTACGCGAACGTATTGTTGAAACATGGATTAACGCATACAAAGCAAAAGAAGAGATGGTCGGTGAGTCAGTACTGCGTCAATTTGAAAAAGCAGTCATGTTACAAACCTTAGATGGACTATGGAAAGAACACCTTTCTGCCATGGATCATCTACGTCAAGGTATCCACTTGCGCGGATACGCACAAAAGAATCCTAAGCAAGAGTATAAGCGTGAGTCATTTGAATTATTCCAGCAAATGCTCGAATCACTTAAACATGACGTGATCAGTGTCTTGTCTAAAGTACAGGTACAAGCGCAGTCCGATGTTGAAGAGATGGAAGAGCGTCGTCGTCAAGAAGATGCAAAGATCCGTCGTGACTATCAGCACGCAGAAGCTGAAGCTTTAGTCGGTGGAGAAGAAAGTGCAGCACTAGTGGCTACACAGCCGCAAGTGCGTGACGGTGAGAAAGTGGGCCGAAATGATCCTTGCCCTTGTGGTTCTGGTAAGAAGTATAAACAGTGCCACGGTAAATTGAGCTAAAAGCACTCGCTTCATGA
This sequence comes from Shewanella sp. Choline-02u-19, assembly GCF_002836205.1. NCBI lineage: Bacteria > Pseudomonadati > Pseudomonadota > Gammaproteobacteria > Alteromonadales > Shewanellaceae > Shewanella > Shewanella sp. Choline-02u-19. The sequence continues at coordinate 545 of NZ_PJBE01000011.1, read as the reverse complement.
AATAATTAAAAGGGTGACTGAGAAGTCACCCTTTTTTGTTGTCATTTTTTAAGGTTTTATGAGTGTCATTACCGCAATGTGCTCGTATTCGCTAAAGGCATGACAATATAGTGTTTGTATTGCGATTGAATGTGGCAGATAGACACAAATATACTTAAATAGCATATTTATCAATGTAGCACTTGAGCTTAGATCCAAATTAAATCCACGGTGTTGTATGTAAAACAAACGCTTAAGTAAAGATCTGTGGATAACTCTGAGGGTAAGTAGTGGCTAAAGTGTGGTTAAGTAAAAACATTGAAGAAAGGACGTTTTTTCTTAAAAAAGCACTTGCGCTTGCTGAGGAATTCCCTATAATTCGCACCCACTGACACGGCACAGCAGGCCAACTACTTAGATAGTACGGGACTTGCAGCGGTGTTAGAGAGTTAAAACTCTTCGGAGATTTGATTCAGGTGACAAGCGCTTTAAGGGCTTCGGTTTTGACTTCTGATTAAGAAAGCATCACTCGAAAAACTTCTTAAAATAAGCACTTGACGCCGACA
>NZ_PJBE01000010.1 GCF_002836205.1 Shewanella sp. Choline-02u-19 | reverse complement strand
TTTAAGAAGTTTTTCGAGTGATGCTTTCTTAATCAGAAATCAAAACCGAAGCCCTTAAAGCGCTTGTCACCTGAATCAAATCTCCGAAGATTTTTAACTCTCTAACACTGCTGCAAGTCCCGTACTACCTAAGTAGTTGGCCTGCTGTGCCGTGTCAGTGGATGCGCATTATAGGGGAATACTGATGGAGCACAAGAGGCTTTCTGAATAAAAAGGTTCTATTGTTGCTGTTTGATGATAAAACACCCTGACTAGCTACTTTTTAGGCTTTATAATGCCTAAAACAGCCACTTTAAGGATTTTAAGATGACTAGCTCGCAAAATAACAAGTCACTACGCTCATACAAAGGAACGGTGCCACAGCTTAAAAATGATGTTTATGTCGATGAAGCATGTGTTTTGGTAGGTGATATCACCTTAGATGATGATTCGAGTATTTGGCCTTTAGTTGCTGCCAGAGGTGACGTTAACCATATTAGCATTGGCAAACGTACAAACATTCAGGATGGCACTGTACTACATGTCACTCGCAAGTCTCCTTCATTACCTGAGGGTCAGCCGTTAATTATTGGTGACGATGTCACGATTGGGCATAAAGCGATGCTGCATGGCTGTAAAGTGGGTAATCGTATTTTAGTCGGTATGGGGGCGATCATCCTTGATGGTGCGATATTAGAAGATGATGTGATTTTGGGTGCGGGTTCTTTAGTGCCGCCCAATAAAGTATTAAAAAGTGGTTATCTTTATGTCGGTAGCCCGGCTAAGCAGATCCGCGCACTGACCGAAGCTGAGCTTGCCTTCTTACCTCAATCTGCTGACAACTATGTCAGACTTAAAAATGAATATTTGCAAGAAGGCGAATAAAGAACCTAGCTATATAAGTTTGACCCCATCTAACTCATCGAATGCCTCTTGTTCGATGAGTTGCTCAATCTCATCTTCAATATCAAATCGGTACTCGTCAAAAATAGCCAATGCCTTGCTAGCGATATCATGTTGATCGGCACTCAGTACTGTCGCAGACAATTCAGCTAACTTTGCTAAGCCTATTCGACACTCTATATTGACGCCTTCCACCTGAACGGTGAAAACAACACTCAGGGCTTGTGGTTCCCAATCTTGTAAGTCAGGAAACAATATACTTTGATTCATTTTGCTCTCTATTAAAGCTCTGCTCTCAACTGCGTTAAAACTGCTTCAACGCCAGGTTTAACCTTACGCCAAATCAAAAAACTCTGCGCAGCTTGTCCCACCAGCATCCCTAAACCATCAACTGCTTGCTTGGCGCCTTGCGCTAGTGCCCAAGCGTTAAAGGCGGTTTGTTCTTTGCCATACATCATATCGTAGCAAACAGTGTCACCAGCTATTGTTTGATGACTGATCTTGGGTACATCACCGCTTAAGCTAGATGAGGTCGAATTGATAATAATATCGTAGCTTTGCCCTGTATGCCCGATAGGTAATGTGACGACATCACCGTACTCAGCAAATATGTCGACCAATGCTTTAGCTTTAGATTGAGTGCGATTAACGATCGTCAACTTAGCGATACCAGCCTGCAATAATGGTAATATACAGCCTCTAGCCGCTCCCCCCGCACCCACCAGCAAAATATTTAAGCCTTTTAGGCTACCGAATTGTCGCTGTAGATCGGTAACCAGGCCCAGCCCGTCGGTATTATCCCCACGAATTGTGCCATTGCTTAATACTGATAGCGTGTTTACTGCCCCAGCAAGCTGCGCTTGGTCACTTAATTCATCGCACAGTGCAAATGCTTGTTCTTTGAAAGGCACGGTAACATTTGCCCCCAATCCTTGGTTGGCAACAAAAGTACGAAAACTAACTTCAAATGCATCCACTGGAGCCAAAATGGCTTCATATCGTAATGACTGATTTGTTTCAGCAGCAAACACGGCGTGGATTTTCGGTGACTTACTGTGCCCAATAGGGTTACCAAATACTGCGTATCTATCCGTCATCATCAACACTCTGTTGCTAGCTAAACTTAGTGGGGGTTAGTTTACCGCGGATTTAGCGACTAGCAATCTATTCTGTCGCCGTTATTTTCACTGTGCATAATTGCTATAATGGCGGCATGACGAGTAATAGAAGATGAAAGATGAATTGGTTAAAACGCCTGGTAAGTAAAAAAGAGACCACAGAAGAGCGAGATCCGCAGCAATCGAATGCTTATGATCGTATTGGTGGCGAGAAAACCATTCGCGCAGTTGCTCATCAGTTTTATTTGCAGATGCAGTCTAAACAAGCCAGTAAAGAGTTGCTGAATATTCACAGAGCGCCAATGATACCAATTGCATTCAGTATCTGTTCATTCAGTGGGAATTCAAAGTGCTGAAGGCAAGTCGGAGACGTGAAGCTAATAGTGATTCTATATCGAGAGTTTTCGTCGCAGCATGCAGCGCTTTGAAACCCACCCTACGGGAAGCGCCCATGCATTCCACTTCTGCTTTGCATTGACTCACAAGGGAATACCATTCTGTCGTCAATGCGCTTTGAATTGAAAAGCGTGAGCGATTCTGAATTGACTAAATACTAAAGGTAATTGGTATTAATGAATCAGAACAAAAGTTATTTGAATTTCTAAGCGGTTGGTTAGGCGGACCGCAGCTATATCAGCAGAAACATGGCCACCCCGCTTTAAAAGCAAGACATATGCCGTTCAACATTGACGAGAACATGCGCGAGCAATGGTTAGCTTGTATGAAAACGGCTATTGAAATAGAGATAGAAGATAAGCAACACCAACAAGCCATTTACGCTGCGATATCGACACTTGCGGATCATATGCGAAACCAGTAACGCCCTTTTATCGATGCGTGACTGATTTCACCTTCTATATAATCATTGCAGTTTATGCACTTAACCACTCTCTTGGCTTAAGGAAGTCACTGTATAACGCGGCTTCTGGGCTGCCGGCTTCTGGAGTGTAGGCATATTCCCAACGTACCAGTGGTGGCATAGACATCAAAATTGACTCGGTACGGCCTCCGGTCTGTAATCCAAACAAGGTGCCACGATCATAAACCAAATTAAACTCAACATAACGACCACGGCGATACAGTTGGAATTGGCGTTCATGTTCGCCATACTCAGTATCCTTACGGCGTTCAACAATGGGTGCGTAAGCTGTTATAAAGCCATTACCTACCGCTTGCATAAAGGCAAAACTCTTATCAAAGCCCTCTTTATTGAGATCATCAAAGAATAACCCGCCAACACCACGGGTTTCATTGCGATGTGGTAACCAAAAGTATTCATCACACCATTGCTTATATTTTGGATATGCCTCATTGCCGAAGGGTTCACACAAAGACTTGGCATTTTGGTGCCACTCCACAACATCTTCTAGGTAAGGGTAATAAGGGGTCAAGTCAAAACCACCACCAAACCACCATACCGGATCCGTGCCCTCTTTATGCGCGATAAAAAAGCGTACATTGGCATGAGTTGTTGGTATATGTGGGTTCTTTGGATGAATAACTAACGAAACCCCCATCGCCTCGAAGCTACGCCCAGCGAGTTCAGGACGGTGAGCGGTTGCCGATGCAGGCATAGATGCACCTGTCACATGAGAAAAGTTAACCCCCGCTTGCTCGAATACCGCACCATTGGTCAATACGCGACTTTGTCCGCCACCGCCCTCTTCACGTTTCCAAGAGTCCTCCACAAATTGTGCAGAACCATCTAGTGCTTGGAGTCCATTACAAATTCGAGTTTGAAGATCGAGTAAGAAAGCTTTTACTATTGCAGAATCTGGTGTGCTCATACTTTTCCTTGATTAACCTTTTCTTATAATGTTGCCGCTCTTGGCATCGATAATCGTTGAAGGAGCAGTCTGACTTCCTAGCTCTCCAACCACTAACCCAGCAATAATGCCCTCAAACTGCTGTCGAACGGCTATAGGTGATAACGCGGGCTCTTGACCTGATAAATTGGCACTGGTTGAAACAATGGGTTTATTGATTGCAGCGCATAGCCCTTTCACACCGATATGCGAGGTAACTCGTACGGCTATGGAATTAAAGGTACCGCTTAATAATTTAGACAGCCCAGATTTGATTGGCATGATAAAGGTAAAAGGGCCGGGCCATTTACTGTGAACAAATGCTAGCTGCTCAACACTAAGCTGAGATTCATCAATATAGGGAAGGAGTTGTTGATAGTCACCCGCAACGAGTATCAAGCCTTTGTGCCAAGGACGCTGCTTTATTTGCAGCAACTGATGAATAGCTTCATCATTGTCGGGATCGCAACCTAAACCATAAACGGCCTCCGTTGGGTAGGCGATGATGCCTCCTTGTTCAATAAGCTCAGCCACTTCAGCAGGCAATACTTCTAACATTTATCTCACTGTTCCTTACTCAATATAAGCTGCACTGTTTAATGTCACTATGATTACTCAAAAGCGACATTAGTGGAAGGTAATATGATTATTTAGACAGGCCGTTTATATTTGCACGTTTTCTCGGGACATTCTAAGCGCATTCCTGCCGCCCCTTTACGCTCAACTAAAATCCCAAAACCACAATCAGGACACGCTTCAGCTCTAGGTGGATAGTTCACCAAAAACTTACATTTAGGATAAGCACTGCAAGCATAGAATGATTTACCAAATCGACTGGTTCTATGCTCAACATGACCCGACTTACACTTTGGACAATCAATTTCATCTTCTGCGTCGGCTTGATCGTGTTTTTCGATGTGACTGCATTGAGGGTAATTGGTACAACCAATAAAAATACCAAATCGACCAGACTTAACGGCAAGCTCATTACCGCACTCGGGGCAGCTTGAGCCTTCAATCACTTGAGTTTCTATAGACTCATGCTGCACTAATGGCCGAGTGTAATCACAACTAGGATAGTTATTACAGCCGATAAACCCACCATGCTTACTGTGTCTTACTGACAGTTCACTGCCACACTTAGGACAGAGTTCATACTCTTTTTCTAATGCGTGTTCATGTGTTGTAAACAGTTGCTTATCGATTTTAGCCATGATTATCTCAGTTCTTCAATATAGCGCTATTCTACCAAGTATTAGCGTAACTTTTGTATTCATCTAATAGGTTTTGATAAAAAGTGGTGGTATATTGTATCCAAAAAAATAAAGGGTTAATTGATGAATACAAAAAATAAAATTGCTTTAACTATCATAGCGGCGCTATCTGGCTCAATATCTGGCTGTTCAAGCACAAACAATCCCCCACTTCAGCCAGAACTAGTACAACAAATATCTACAACTTCAGAAAGTACACTCTTTGATGCTTCAAGCCCACTGTTAACCGTTGCTCATTTCCAACAAGCAAGCGCGGCTTTAGCAACCACAACTGAATTTAATAGCCTTGATAAGCTACTCTATTACTTCCGTGCATTTAGTTATTATGGTCCCATAGAACAGCTAGAAGCGACCGACTATGCTGGGTTATCTGTTGCGCTTGAACAACTTGCAAGCTCAGGTCAATTAAATAACCAAGCTCGCTTGCAGGAGCAGTATGCGGTAACGGTTTATCGCTATTTCTCAAGCAATGAACGTGCAGTGCAACTCGCACCATTACTACCGCAGCTAAACACTCAACTAGCCCAACTGGCAAGCACTGCCAGCCTACAGTCAAACGACTACGCTTTGCTTGAAACATTAAAAGCCTATGGTTTTTTGTTTAACGTCAGTCGCAAGGAGATTGATGGCGAACTCAATGCCACGTTACTCTCAGCACAGCTCAATGAACCTTTAGTTTCATTTGCAGCCAGCGATGCAAGTATTCGCGCAGATAAAGACTGGCCGCGAACCAATGCATATTGGGCGTTAGCACTCTATAGACTATCATTACCATCATCAGAGGATGGCGAAACAACTGCACTTGAAAAAGCCGTCGATGAGGCCGTTGCAAATATTGCTAAGCAAGATGTCGCTAAACGCGGAGAGAGCGCCAAAGATGCATACAGCAAGGGCTATCATGTTAATACCTTTGCAGCCCAAGAGCGTTGCCAAGAAAATAGCGAAATATGCCGTATCCCAGAACTTAAAGAAGCGCTGCCGATAGAGCACCGTTGCTCTGACTCGTTATTTATTTTAGCGCAAGATCTTAACCAACAAGAGCTAACTGACAGCTGTACTAAGCTCACATCTCAAGAGTCGCATTTTCATCAACTGCTTGAAACACAGCAGCAGCCCACAGCCAACGATAACAATGATGCATTAAGAGTCGTGGCATTCAAAAACTGGAGCCAATATCACTACTATGGCCAGTTAGTCTTCGACATTCAAACCGATAACGGCGGCATGTATATCGAAGGAAAACCGTCCAAACCGGGCAACCAAGCGACTTTCTTTGCCTATCGCCAATGGTGGATAGAGCCTGAGTTTGCGATTTGGAACTTAAATCATGAATATGTTCATTATTTAGATGGCCACTTTGTAAAGTATGGCGGTTTCGGACACTTCCCTAGCAAAATGGTGTGGTGGTCAGAAGGCTTAGCTGAATACATTGCGCGGGGAGATCAAAACCCAACCACGCTTAAAATCATCAAGCGCGACATCGAAGAGGCCCCGTCATTAGAAGATATATTCGCGACTGAGTACAAAGATGGCGTAGATATGACCTACAAATGGAGTTACATGGCGGTGCGTTTTCTTGCCGAGCATCACCATAGTGATTACGTGAAGCTGAGCCAGTTCTTGAAAACAGATTACTTTGAAGGTTATGAGTCACTACTCGCCGAGTTGACTCAACATCAGCAGGAGTTTGCAGGTTGGCTTGCAGCCCAAGTCGAACAATTCGATGACAGTGAAGAAAAAGCTAAGCCTAGACTGCATAAACAGAACCGCTATGCTTATCGTGACTACTTGCAGCCAGAGCACTTAACTCAAGACAGCAAACACTTACATTTTTAGTGCTAGCTAATAATGATACTAAAAAGGAGGCGTTAGCCTCCTTTTTATATGCTCAAACAAATGCTTACTTATGAATGTAGACGACCATCAGGTTGCTCAAAGATGAGATCTTCCATCTGTTCATAGGCCAACTCATGGCCTGGCGCATTAAATAACACCATTAAGATAACCCATTTTAGATCATCTAAATTTAACGTCGTTTCGTCGAGCTCCATCACCCGATCGATAACCATTTCACGCGTTTCGACACTGAGCACTTTAATTTGCTCTAGAAACAGCAGAAAGCCGCGGCTCTCCACATCAATTTTATTTATCTCATCTTTGGTATAAATACGGAAAGATTGTTGATCATGATTGCAAAGGTAAGGTGTTCCCGCCTCTTGCAACTCGGCTAGGCCTTCCAACCAAGTCAAAGCCTTAATTATCTCCGACTGGTGAAAGCCAGCACGCGTTAATTCTTTTGTGAGTTCGTCTTCATCGACTAAAAACTCAGCTTCACTATGCACATAGTTTTCAAATAGATACATGAGGATATCAAACATGGCTAGCTCCTCTTAAGTCTTACATAACCACCGGGTACAGCAGTAACCCAACCTTGTAATTCAAGCTCAAGCAACTGCTCCAATACTAGCTCTATGGCTTTTCCACTATGCTCAACCACGTTATCGATCGTTGTGGTTTCATAACCTACACTAGCTAACAGCGAAGCAAATGGCAAATCAGAGACTATCTCACCCCCTATATGGTGGCAGGCCTTCACTTCTTCAAGGTGGTAGCCAGATAAAACCGCGATTTCTTCTAAAATGTCGCCAGCAGACTCCACCAATTTGGCCCCATCACGAAGAAGTTGATGACAGCCTTCACTCTGACCACTCAATACACTTCCCGGCATCGCAAACACTTCTCGCCCTTGCTCATTCGCTAACCTAGCACTAATTAAAGAACCACTTTTTAAGCTAGCTTCTACAACAAGGGTTCCTAGAGTTAGACCGCTAATGATCCGGTTTCGTTTCGGGAAATTACCAGAATAGGGTTTCACCTGCGGCCAAAATTCGGTCATAACGCAGCCATCATTCTGAATATCATGATAAATACTCCGATGCCTTTTGGGATAAATAACTTCAGCCCCTGTGCCCAGAACCGCAATGCTGACGCCTCTGTTATCAATAGCTGCCTGATGCGCAGCCCCATCGATCCCTAACGCCATACCACTGACAATGCAAAGCTGCTGATCCACCAGCTGCGAAGACAACGAGTAAGCCATTTTCAATCCCCCCGGCGTGGCATTACGACTACCAACTATCGCAATACCCGGGCGTATTAAACTGGTGATATTACCTTTGATGAACAGGACGGTTGGCGGGTCACTAATCTGTTTAAGCAAAGGCGGATAGAGAGGATCAGCCAAACACAATAAGTGGTTGAACTCACTTTGTTGTTGCCATTCAAGTGCAGTATCAACTAAGGCGTAATCGGGGGTTAAATTAGCATTGAGTAATGACTCTGGTAGAGGTAATGCATCGGGTTCATGGGTTAACCTTTGCCTTAGCTCTTCCACATCCATGTAGTTTATTAATTGTTTAATCCGAGCAGGTCCTAACCCGGATACAGCAGAAACAACTAGCCAATCGACCAGCTTGTCATTAATAACTTAGCCTCTAATGTCAGTGCAGCACTATCGCTGCACTGGTATAAGCTCTAACTCTAGACTATTCGCCCGCTATCAGCGAATCGGGAATAGTGAGTTTATCCGCAATACGGACAGGCCTTTCATTTTTGAGGATAATTCCTAAGCTGACCTTTTCGAAAACTTTGAAGACCATTAACTTACCACGATATAGATCCGGCATTTGTACTGCATTATCCGCCGAGACATTGGCTAACATCTTCTCGTAACGATTACGATCGTTAGGCTGTACAGGTATACCATCACCATCGATAACGACGACATCACCCTCTTTGAAAATAGAGAACACATGCCCAGTTTCAACACCGTCAATATAACCTCGGTCAAGGTAGGCGACATCTAGCTTACCCATTGCTCGAATGTCTTTACCCGATGCCAAAACGGTCGTAACAGCGGTTAACTCCGCAGCTCTCGGCATAAAGTAGGCTGACATCAACGAGTCATCTTCAATCGGTAAGATACGGTTGCCAGCTCTTGTTTCGCGTAAGCTACTGAGTAATTCAACCTTAGAAACAGCGCCGGATTCAACCACTCGACCACTGGCCGCCAACACCACTTCTAACCCAAGAGACTCGCCCTCAGCATTAGAGAACTCACGGCCCTGCGCATAAACGCCAAATTTATCACCGACGGTCAGCTCACCTTGAACATAGACAATATCTGACACCACATGATATTTAGACGGACTTTCACCGCCCATAATCATAGGCTGCGCTTCAAACCACTCTGCATCGACAACTCTGTTTTGCAGTAAATAAGGTTGAATAAGTGACAAATCGACCGCGGGGATGGCACCGTTCTTTGCCGAGATACGCCCAGCAGGGCTCTTGCTTAAATGAGGTTTAACCACCAAACGTGGCACACCATCAATAAACACCAACGTCAGTTTATCACCGGGATAAATTAAGTGCGGGTTCGCCACTTGCGGGTTCGCTCCCCACAATGTTGGCCATCGCCAAGGATCCTTTAGGAAAAAAGTTGATATGTCCCAAAGGGTGTCGCCTTTTTTGACAACATAGGACTCAGGGTGTCCAGATTTAAGTGTCAAGGTATCAGCGAATACGAACGTACAACCAAGCATAAGTGAGGCAAGTAATAGTAACCGTTTCATCAGGGTATCCATGCTATTTGCTCTTTATTAGATTATAAGTAGAGCTTTTGCTGTTATTGAATGCCGCTAAAGACTAAAATTGAGTCATTAGCCAAAGCCAGTATAACCAACTGACTTAGATTTGACAGACCTGTTAAGAGTTTAGGTATGAGTTTACTAAAAGTGTTACGTTTTCCAGATGAAAGATTACGCACGATTGCCCAGCCAATCACTGAGTTTAGCGCTGCACTGCAGACGCAAATCGACGATATGCTTGAAACCATGTACGAAGAAAAGGGCATTGGCCTAGCAGCCACCCAAGTTGATTTTCATCAGCAACTCATCGTATTAGACTTACAAGATGAGGTCGAGCGGCCAAAAGTGTTCATTAATTTAGAGATTACCGCCAAAAGTGGTGATTTTCGTAATGAAGAAGGCTGTCTGTCTGTTCCAGGGATATATGCCGAAGTGGATCGGGCAGAGTTTGTCACCATCAAAGCGCTTGACCGTGACGGTAATGAGTTTACGTTAGAAGCAGAAGGCTTGTTTGCGATTTGCTTGCAACATGAACTCGACCATTTGGCAGGAAAGCTGTTTGTTGACTACTTATCACCATTAAAACGTCAACGTATTAAGCAAAAGCTAGAAAAAGCAGCTCGATTAGATGCAAAACAAGGATAAATTTTTGAAACCATTAAATGTCATTTTTGCGGGCACGCCTGACTTTGCCGCTCGTCACCTTCAAGCACTAATCGAATCGCAGCATAATGTTGTCGCTGTATATACTCAACCCGACCGCCCTGCCGGCCGAGGTAAGAAACTGCAATCGAGTCCAGTAAAGGCGTTGGCACTCGAAAATGACATTCCAGTGCTACAACCCAAATCTTTACGTGATGAAGCAGCGCAACAAGAGCTTACCGCCCTCAATGCAGATATCATGGTCGTTGTTGCCTACGGTTTGATTTTACCTAAAGTGGTACTCGATACTCCACACCTAGGTTGTATTAACGTGCATGGTTCGATATTGCCTCGCTGGCGAGGCGCTGCGCCAATTCAACGCGCTTTGTGGGCGGGAGACAACGAAACTGGCATCACGATTATGCAGATGGATGTTGGTTTAGATACCGGTGATATGCTACTCAAAACTAAGCTCACCATTGAAGATGAAGATACCTCTGCGACTCTATATGAAAAATTAGCATTGCAAGGTCCTGACGCGCTTATTGGAGCACTTGCCGCGCTAGCGGAAGACAACTTACCCGCTGAAAAGCAAGATGAAAGCTTAGCAAATTATGCCGCCAAGCTTTCAAAAGAGGAAGCGCGCTTAGATTGGTCAAAATCAGCACTGGCACTGTGGCGTGAAATCAGAGCCTTTAATCCGTGGCCAGTGAGTCACTATCAGCATGAAGCTAACACCATTAAAGTGTGGCAAAGTCATGTCAGTGCCAGCAGCACCACTGCAGCGCCAGGCACGATTATTTCAGCAGATAAAACCGGTATCAGTATCGCTACTGGTGATGGCGTATTAACCATTACCAGTATGCAACTTCCAGGTAAAAAACCACTCAGTGTGGCCGACATCCTTAACTCTCGAGCAGACTGGTTTATACCAGGCACCCAACTCACTCATAAAATGGACGACCAAGCCTAATGGCAATGAATTTAAGAGCGCTTGCCGCAAAAGTGGTATTTCAGGTCCTTGAAAAAGGGATATCACTCTCAGTCGCCCTACCCGATCAACAGCGACATATTGAAAGTGGTAAAGACAAGGCCCTGTTGGCCGAACTTTGCTACGGCGTAATGCGCCACTTGCCACAAATTGATAAGCAAGTGAGTGATTGCATGAGCAAGCCCCTTAAGGGCAAACAACGCATTGTGCATCAACTGTTATTAGTTGGCTGTTATCAGCTTTACTTCACCCGCATACCTAGTCATGCCGCTATATCAGAAACAGCAGAAGCATGTCGTCAGTTAAAATTCGAGGGTATGGTTAAGGTCGTCAATGGGGTATTGCGCACCATCCAGCGCCAAGAAAAACCACTATCCACCGATAACGATACGCTAGCGCATAATACTCCCGCATGGATCATTAAGCGGCTTAAAGATGCTTATCCAGAAAACTGGCAAGAGATTATTGAGCAAAGCCATCAGCGCCCGCCAATGTGGTTGCGTAACAATCAGCAATCACAAACGCGTGATGCCTATTTAAGTGCATTGGCCGATATTGAAGTCGAAGCTTCAGCAGGCAGCAGCAGTGACGCGATTTTATTGGCAAGCCCACGCGATGTAATGCAGCTCCCTGGCTTTGAGACAGGCTCGGCTTCGGTACAAGATGGGGCAGCACAATGGGCGGCAACGATACTGGCACCACAGGGTAACGAGCTCGTTCTCGATGCCTGCGCAGCACCGGGCGGTAAAACCTGTCATCTATTAGAGCTTGCTCCTAACATTCAATTGGTTGCGGTTGATAATGACGCCAAAAGACTTGAACGAGTACAACAAAACTTAGACCGACTATCATTGAAAGCAGAATTGATACATGGTGATGCTGCAGATATTGATTCCTGGTGGCAAGGTGATAAGTTTGATCGCATATTATTAGATGCACCTTGCTCTGCAACGGGCGTTATTCGACGTCATCCAGATATCAAATGGCTCAGAAAAAACGACGACATCGAAGAGCTGGCAGCATTGCAATCACAAATAGTTGATCATTGCTGGAAGTGGCTAAAACCTGGTGGCACGCTCTTATATGCGACCTGTTCTATTTTGCCTCAGGAAAACAAAGATCAGATCAGTGCCTTCTTACAAAGAACACCTGACGCGACTTTAGTTCCAATCGAACAACAACCAAACCCGAGTGATGTGGGTTGGCAAATTGTTCCTGGACAAGAAAACATGGATGGCTTTTATTACGCTCGCCTAGTGAAGGATTAGTACGGCAATGAAAATTATCATTTTGGGTGCAGGACAAGTTGGCGGTACATTGGCCGAAAACTTAGTCGGTGAAAATAACGATATCACCATCGTAGACACCGATAAAAAGCGCTTACGTACCTTACAAGATAAGTACGATTTACGCGTGATTGTTGGCCATGGTGCTCACCCAGATGTATTAAAAGAAGCTGGAGCCGAAGACGCCGACATGCTGATTGCGGTCACCAACAGTGATGAGTGTAATATGGCAGCGTGCCAAATTGCTTATTCACTGTTTGGTACTCCAACCAAAATTGCGCGGATCCGTTCAGAGCAGTATTTAAACCTTCGCGATAAATTGTTTATCGATAGCGAAACTAAGCACTCAGAAAATCGCCCACGAGGCGGTTTTATTATTGATGAGCTCATTGCCCCAGAACAACTGGTCACGGCTTATATTGGCCGTTTAGTTGAATATCCTGGCGCACTGCAGGTACTTGAGTTTGCTGAAGGTAAATTAAGTCTTGTTGCCGTTCGTGCCTATTATGGTGGCCCACTTGTCGGTAATGCTTTAGCTGCGCTACGAGAGCACATGCCTAATATTGATACCCGGGTTGCCGCTATTTTTAGGCAAGGTCGACCCATCATGCCGCGTGGCACCACGATTATTGAAGCTGATGACGAAGTCTTCTTTGTGGCCGATAGTCGTCATATCCGTGCAGTTATGAGTGAAATGCAAAAGCTCGATAACTCTTATCGCAATATTATGATTGCCGGCGGCGGTAATATTGGCCTTGGGTTAGCGAAACAACTGCAACGCAACCACTCGGTGAAACTGATTGAACATAAGCAAGAACGCGCTGAAGAGCTATCAGAAAAGTTAGAAAATACCACGGTATTTTGTGGCGATGCCTCAGATCAAGAATTGCTACTTGAAGAGCACATAGACCAAACTGACGTATTCATTGCGGTCACTAACGATGATGAAGCCAATATTATGGCCGCATTGCTCGCTAAGCGCATGGGGGCTAAAAAAGTCATGGTGCTGATTCAGCGAGAAGCTTATGTTGATATTGTGCAAGAGGCCAATATTGATATCGCCATCTCCCCGCAGCAAGCCACTATCTCTGCATTATTAACCCATATCCGCCAAGGTGATATTTGTAATGTTTACTCACTGCGACGTGGGGCTGCAGAAGCCATTGAAGCCATTGCCCATGGCGATAAAAATACGTCCAAAGTTGTCGGTAAGAAAATCAGCGATATAAAGCTACCACCAGGTACGACTATTGGCGCAATTGTCAGAGATGATGAAGTGTTAATGGCACACGACAAAACAGTTATTGAGCAAGGTGACCATGTCATCCTATTCTTAGTAAACAAGAAGTTTATTGGTGAAGTAGAAAAGCTATTCCAACCTAGCGCCTTCTTCTTTTAAAGCTGTTCAGGGAACTTAATTCAACACTATGCTGAACTTTAGGCCTCTGCTGTTTATATTGGGGATTTTTCTATCAACGCTAACCGCGTTTATGTTAATCCCCGGTGCGTTTGCACTTTATTACGGTGAAGAAACCGTCGGTGCATTTATGATCTCATCTCTGGTTGCAGGTACTGCGGCCAGCTTTTGCATGCGCCAAGGTCAATCCCAAACACTGCACCTCAACATCAGAGATATGTTTCTACTCACCAGCCTGACCTGGTTTATTGTCAGCTTATTTGCCGCGCTACCTTTTACCCTATATCACGGCATAAATTACACCGATGCCTTTTTTGAAACCATGTCAGGGATCACCACAACTGGCTCAACAGTGCTTTCGGGGCTCGATAGCATGGATCATAGCATCCTGATTTGGCGTTCCTTATTGCAATGGCTTGGTGGTATCGGCTTTATCGTCATGGCCGTCGCGGTACTGCCATTTCTCAACGTCGGCGGTATGCGGCTATTTAGAACAGAATCCTCCGATTGGGGCGACAAAGCGACTCCTCGCACCCAACATATGGCAATGAGCCTGTTTATTGTTTACACCCTACTCACTTTTCTGTGTTTTCTGGCTTATCACAACAGCGGTATGAGTTGGTTTGAGGCCATCAACCACGCCATGACAACCCTTTCAACTGGCGGCTATTCCACATCTGACAATTCAATGGCGGCGTTCTCTAATCAAGCACACTGGGTCGGCATTACCTTTATGCTTGCTGGTGGTCTACCTTTGCTAATGTTTGTCTATATGGTGCAGCAGAAGTCGCTAAAAGTATGGAATGATGCGCAGGTAAAAGGCTTTTTAAAGTTTATATTTTTAGTATCTTCATTACTGGCGCTTTGGTTATGGAGCAGCCGAGAAATCGATCCTATTGATGCCCTTCGTCTAGCCAGTTTTAACGTTGTCTCCGTAGTGACCACCACAGGATATGGCTTAACGGATTACTCCGCTTGGGGCGCCGTGGCCAATATTGTATTTCTGTTCTTAATGTTTGTTGGCAGTTGTTCGGGCTCGACATCCGGTGGGATTAAGATTTTCCGTTTCCAAATTGCTGGCGTTATTATGCGTGAGCAGCTCAAACAACAATTCCATCCGAATGGGGTGTTTAAAGAGCGCTATAACAACCGCATAATCAGAGATGATATTGTGCGCTCGCTGGTCACCTTTATGCTGCTCTTTACCATGGTCATTGTGGGTTTATCTATCGTATTAGTGCTAACGGGATTAGATCCAGTCACCAGTTTTACCGGTGCGATTACTGCCGTCACAAACGTTGGGCCAGGACTTGGAGCGACAATTGGCCCCGCAGGTAATTTCTCTACGCTGCCCGATACCGCCAAATGGGCACTGTCAATCGGGATGCTACTCGGGCGGTTGGAGATCTTAACCGTTGCAGTGCTGTTTCACCCCAGCTTTTGGAAGTACTAAAACTCTGAGTCTATTAAACTCAGAGACTAAAAAGCCGCATCAAATGCGGCTTTCATTTCACTCAAGCGATTAAACTCAAACTCGATTATTTGGCTAACTTAATGAGATGGTCGGCGTAAACATTAACGTCTTCCCAATCGGTGTAATCAATGACCGATGTTGGATCGGTTGGACCGTTAGTCATCTTCATAATAAATTGGATCATCCAACGATCATACCAGCGCCATGATGGGTAATCGACTTTACCCGCAATCACTTTAACGTCTAGTGGCTTCCAAGGTGAAAGCTCAATAAATTTTTGTAGGTACTTATTGTTTTCTGGAATACGTTTTTCAGGATTACGCGCAACCACGTTAACACTGAAGAAACTGGCTGATTTTGCCGTGAACTGCGCCTGATGCTCAGTGACAAATTCAAACACCGACTTATGATATGAGCCATAAAGCACACACGCGCCAAGGGCAACAACGTCATACTTTGACCAGTCCAGCCCTTCAGCCTTAGCTTCATTAATGTGCATCATATCGCACTGATGCCCTTCACTAACGATACGGTCGGCAATCGCGCGGCTAATCCTAGCGGTATGACCGCCACGAGAGTAGTACAGGACCAATACTGATTTATTCATTATTCAAACTCGGAAGATTCCATATTGAATTCATTGTTACAGTAAATTAGCGATTTAACAGGATAATAGATCACAAATTAGGTATAGCTCATATTATCAGCATCAAAAATTGAGATCCCTGTGTTGCAGAGGTATATTGTTTTATAATCACAACTCAATTAGAATTAACTAATTAAAGGCGATAAAAGAGAGTAACCGTATGCAAAAAGAAATTGATGTAAGTGCAATGGTGACTAATGCCGAAAGCGCTGCAAAATGGCTAAAAGCAATTGCCAACCCATACCGGTTAATGATTTTGTGCTTACTGCTAGACAAAGAGTTAAGCGTAACCGAGTTAAATGCAACGGTGCCACTGAGCCAGTCAGCATTATCACAGCACTTAGCTGTATTACGCTCTGAAGACTTGGTCGCTACACGCAAGAGTTCTCAAGTGGTTTTTTACACCTTAAAGAACAAAGAAGTGACCGAAGTTATCTCAATTTTGTATCGTAAATATTGTGCTTAAGCTTATTTTAGACATAAAAAAGCCTGCGAGTGAGCAGGCATTTTTATGTCTTATAGAATTGAAACCACTGTAAAAATTAGCGCTCAGCAAAAGCACGGGCAAACTCGTCTACTTTATTCCAATCAGTAAATTCGAACGTACCACTGGTATCCGTCGGCCCTTTTGTCATCCACATAATAAAACGGATCATGGTTTTATCGAAGAGTCGATATTTAGGGTAGTCAATTTTACCAGCAAACACGGCTAGTTGCTGCGGTTGCCACAATGAAAGCGCTAAAAACTTTTTCACGTAAGGATTAGTTTCAGGGGTATTTTTTTCAGGTTTTCTCGCCACCACATTAACCGTAAAAAAGGCATTTTTCTTCGCATCTAATACCGCATGGTGGCGATTTATAAATTGGTACAACTCTGGTCGATGTTTGCCATACCGAATACTCGCGGCAACTAATATTTTGTCAAATTGAGCCAAACCTAAGCTTTCCGCTTCATCTAATGATGCCAGCGTTACCGTCGCGCCAAGTTCTTGATTTATTTTCCTAACCTGCTCACAAATTGCTTTGGTTTGACCATCAACGGTCGAATAGATAACTAGTGTATTACTCATTAACGTCCTGCTATTTTCTGATTCAAATTATGGCAAAGGGCCACGACTGATTAATATAAAACTCAATGATTAAAGCTAGCTTAGTCGCGAACGTCGTGCTGTACTTCTTTTAGTTTTTCCAAAATGTCGGTGTAAACAAGATCAATAACGTAAAGACCTCTAAGCGACCAAATAACATGGCAAACAGCAGTACCCATTTTGCGCCATCACCAATGCTGGCATAGTTACTGGCAACCTCACCTAAGCCTGGACCCAAGTTATTTAAGCATGCCGCTGTCGCACTAAATGCGGTAATGGCATCCATTTCCATCGCCATTAAAATGAGCATGCACACCACAAAGACTAAGGCGTAGGCAGAGAAAAAACCCCACACTGCATCGATGACCCGATCGGGTAATGCTTTACCACCAATTCGAATGGAAAACATGCCACGTGGATGTACTAATCGCTTAAGCTCACGAGACCCCTGCAGCAGCAATAAAATCATTCTCATCACCTTAATACCGCCTGCCGTTGATCCGCCACTGCCACCAATGAAACTCGAAAAAATCAACAGAATCGGTAAAAATAGCGGCCAAGTATGAAAACTTTCAGTCCCAAAACCTGCCGTAGTAGACACTGATACCGCTTGAAAAAGTGCGTAATCAAGTGTTTCCTCAGCTGAGTCATAAATGCCAGAATGATACAGAGTCAAGAAACAGACTGTTGTTAATGCCAACTGAATGGCAATCAACGCTTTAAATTCAGCATCTTTGAAATAGACTTTGAGGTTGATCCCTCGACGTGAAAAAGCAGCAAAATGCAGGCTAAAATTTAGGGCGGCGATTAACAGAAAAACGACACAGACCATATTTATCGCGGGACTATCAAAATAGCCTATGCTGGCGTCATGGGTTGAGAAACCGCCTATCGCAATGGTTGAAAACGAGTGACATATTGCATCAAATACATCCATACCTGCAGCCCAATAGGCCACTGCACATGCTACCGTTAATGCAAAATAAATATACCAAAGCGCCTTGGCTGTTTCAGCAATTCTCGGTGTCATCTTACTGTCTTTAACAGGCCCTGGTGTTTCGGCACGATATAACTGCATCCCCCCCACACCCAGTACAGGCAAAATGGCTACGGCGAGTACAATAATCCCCATTCCACCAAGCCACTGCAGTAAGTGTCGATAGAAAAGGATGGCTTTGGGGAGGGCGTCTAACCCGACGATAACGGTAGCCCCCGTTGTGGTTAACGCTGAGAAGGATTCGAAAAAACTATCGGTAAGGCTAAGGGAGGGTTGACCTGAGAAAATAAACGGCACCGCACCAATAGAGCCCAGTACCACCCAGAAGAGCACCACTAACAGAAACCCCTCTCGGGTACGCAGATCTTTACGATGATGGCGGTTAGGATACCAAAATGTAAACCCGAGTATGAGACACAAAACAAATGCCTGAATAAACGCCATGCCGCCACCATCTTTATAGATAACAGCAACAAGGGCTGGCGGAAGTAAAGACAAGGAAAACAATCCCATTAATAGGCCTGTTATTCTTATTATTGTTCTATATTGCATTCGATTCCATTACTAGCGCATTTTTGCTCAAACGCATTTTCGCATACTTAGTGGTTTTGTTCACAACCGATTCACTTCCAGTAACAGTCATCCTATTCAGTTGACTTAAATACCGCAATCAACTGCCCTTGACTCATGGTTGCCAATTCTTGGTTCAAGTCCTTTTTAAAGCACTTGGGGATCGCAAATTGAATACTGATGGTGTCACTAAAGACTTTATCTTCAATAACGACATCAAGCTGTGAAAAAAGATGTTCAACATCTTTCAACTGATGGTATCCACACACCAGCTGACCTGGGTAACGGATCTGTTTTAGCTGAGTATCTAGTAAAGGTAGCCCTTTTTTAAGCCCCAAGCTATACGCGCGCACAAGTCCACCGACACCGAGTTTAGTACCGCCAAAATAACGGATAACAACAGCACCGATCTCACCAATATTGGCACCTTGTAGCGAAGCCAGCATAGGACGCCCCGCACTCCCTGACGGCTCACCGTCATCGCTAGAACCAATATTGATGCTGTCAGACGGTGCTCCTGCCACAAACGCATAACAATAATGGTTTGCCCCTGGATACTTAATTTTTAATTGAGAGAGTTCACGTTTAAACTCTACAGCTGAACCGCAATGAAATACGCAGGAGATAAATCGGCTATGTTTTATCTCTTCTTCAATCAATAATTCGGCAGCAGGGATAAGATAACTCTCACTCAAAATAAACGACTCATTGAAGTTCTTAGGATTAATATTGGACTAGGACAACGCATAACGTTACCGATTAAGCCCAAAGTTTCGTGTCATATTTTCAGTACGGTCGCTATGTACGATCACGTTATCTTCAATACGTATCCCGCCAAAAGGACGCAATATATCAACCGTGTCCCAGTTTATCTGTTGCTGACGCTTATCTTGCTTCAACTCATTCAACAAAGAGTCGATAATATAAACACCGGGCTCAATCGTTAACACTTGGTTTTCAGCTAAAGTGCGGGTACAACGCAAAAATGGGTGCGCATCAGGCGAAGCAATATGGGTGCCTTTCTCATCCGCAAGGAATCCCCCCATATCATGAACCTGTAAACCAAGCATATGCCCTAGCCCATGAGGGAAAAAGACACTGGTGATCCCTTGCTCAACCAAACCATTTATATCACCTGAAACGATATCAAAATCAATCAGTATTTGCGCGAGTTTATAATGCGTCGCAACGTGTAAATCGGCGTAATTAACCCCGGGTTTCATCATGGTAATGATCTGCTGCTGCATGGTGTCTATCGCGGTGATCAGATCATCGAAAATATTTTTTTCAAATGCGTAAGTTCGAGTGATATCTGACGCATAACCATGAAAATTAGCCCCTGCATCAATCAAAAATGAGTGCCTATGTGCCGGTGTTGTTTGTTCAAGTGCGGTGTAATGCAATATCGCCGCATTTTCATTTAATGCCACAATACTACCGTATGGCACTTGGTTTTCACCTTGCGCGATAGCGCTGAGGTAGACTTGCAGGATTTCAAATTCGCTGCCGCCATTGTAAAAAGCCGTCTTTGCAGCTTGATGCCCGGTGACTGCGATGTCGTTAGCCTTTCTCATACAAGCTAACTCATAGGCCGTTTTATTGGCTCTATGGTAGTTAAGATAACTTAAGACTGAATCTGGATTGCGTCTTGTAAACCCAAGTACATCAGCAACATCTAAATGCTCACCAATATAGGCCCAATCATTGATATCTTTTGGCAACAACTCTGCGACTTTATCGGCTTTGGTAAGGTATTTAATATCGACATGCTCAGCCCAAAAGTCCGTTGGTTTATCTGCAACCTTATGCCAGAAATCAACAGGACGATAAAAAATGAGAGTAGGCTTATCTCGACCATTAACCACTAACCAAGAGTTGGGATTATCCGTCACCGGTAACCAAGCTTTAAAATGAGGATTAACCTTAAACGGATAGTCCATGTCATCTAAAAACTGTCGATGTAGTTGGCCAGAGTGGATCACTAGACCTGACAAGTTTTCACGTGAAGTGATATCAGCCACGCGGCGACTTAACTCGCTAATATGGTCACGATAAAGATGCGCTAACTGTTCCATGAGGGTTACCTTATTGTTATATAGTCTGGTATCGACGTTGGCTCAGTCTATCACAAGGTCGGTAAAACTCTAGATTTGTCGCAGTAGGACTGCCCCTAAAAAAGCATGTTTACAGAGATGTATAAAGGCATAGGTAAAGGGATAATATTCATCCGGCATTAAAAGGCGTAGTGAAGGCTAAACTTAGCAAACTCCTCACTTTTAATGCATATAAGCGTCAAACATCCAGATTTACAGGCAGCACGCCCATCATTTGACTTTAATCCGCAAATCACTCAATCGATATTGGCAGTTCAGCGTATTGACTGGCATATTCCAAATCATAGCGGTATAGCACTCTTACCTGAGCTGCGTTTTCAATGAAGTCTATTGCCTATAAACAGGTCATTCTGCGCTTGGATTTAGCACTATCGCCCTGAGCATTAAATACATATTCAGCAATCCCCTCTAAATCTTATTTTTTGGCTTAACTATCAGCGGATGCCTCCACCAAAAACCACGTAAAGTTGTTGCGCTGATAACAAAAAAGTCGCGCTTTAATCACAGCAGCTCTAACCAGAGTGATTTACAAATGAGAAAGCGTACACCCTGGTTTATTTAATATAAAAATTTAGCACTTCAAACATTTAATACCTATTTTAACACTATAGTTTTAGGTTAAAACAAGAGGCACACACAAAACAATCACATTAAACCACTGATATAAAACCATTAATGGTAACGCACAAGCAAAAACAAAACGGTCGTTTAAATTGGGTGTTGTAATTTAATGTGATTAGTCGCACACTGAGCAACAACTGGTCAAATGATGGCCGAAGCTGCTGTGAAGAAGAGAGTTATATTTACTCACAAAAGTAAGAGTGGATATTTAACTTAAGCTATAAGGAAGCAAGCAATGATCTACCAAAGCCCTACAATTGAGGTTGAGTTACTTGAGGACAATATCGCTCATTTGTGTTTTAACGCACAAGGTTCGGTCAATAAGTTCGATAGAGAAACCATCGACTCTTTAAATGCTGCACTCGACAGCATTAAGCAAAATAACAATATCAAAGGTTTAATGCTAACGTCAGCAAAATCTGCATTTATTGTTGGTGCTGACATTACTGAATTCTTGGGGCTTTTTGCTGAAGAAGATTCAGTACTACTGTCTTGGTTGGAAGAAGCTAATGTTGTTTTCAACAAATTGGAAGATCTGCCTTTCCCGACGATTTCAGCCATTAATGGATTTGCACTCGGCGCTGGATGTGAAACCATTCTAGCCACCGATTTCCGAGTTGCAGACACCACCGCTCGCATTGGTCTACCAGAAACTAAGCTAGGCATCATTCCAGGTTTTGGCGGCACTGTTCGCTTACCTCGCGTAGTCGGCGCAGACAATGCCCTTGAGTGGATCACGTCAGGCAAAGATCAGCGACCAGACGCCGCATTAAAAATTGGTGCTATCGATGCGCTTGTCGCACCAGAAAAGCTGCAAAGTGCAGCACTTAGAATGTTGAAAGATGCCATAGCAGAAAAGCTCGATTGGCAGACGCGCCGAGCTAGAAAGCTAGCGCCACTAACACTGCCAAAACTTGAAGCGATGATGTCATTTGCAACCGCTAAAGGCATGGTCTTTAAAGTTGCAGGAAAACACTACCCGGCACCAATGGCTGTCGTCAGTGTTATCGAGCAAGCGGCACAATGCGATCGCGCTGCGGCACTAAAAATTGAACATCAAGCCTTTGTGAAACTGGCTAAAACCGAAGTAGCTCAAGCACTGATTGGTATTTTCCTAAACGACCAGTTGGTTAAAGGTAAAGCCAAGAAAGCAGGCAAACTTGCTAAGAAAGTTAATTCAGCCGCAGTATTAGGGGCTGGGATCATGGGCGGGGGTATTGCTTACCAGAGTGCAAGTAAAGGCACCCCAATTGTGATGAAAGATATTGCGCAACCTGCGCTAGATTTAGGCCTTAACGAAGCATCTAAACTGCTAACCGCACAAGTTAAACGTGGTCGTTCTACCCCTGCTAAAATGGCAGTGGTACTCAATAACATCACCCCAACGCTGGATTACGCTCCCGTTAAAGCGGTTGATATTATTGTTGAAGCCGTTGTTGAGCATCCAAAAGTTAAATCGATGGTGCTAGCAGAAGTTGAGCAGCATGTTAGTGAAGATACGATCATCACTTCAAATACTTCGACTATCTCAATCAACCTACTTGCTAAGAGCCTTAAAAAGCCTGAGCGCTTTTGTGGGATGCACTTCTTTAACCCAGTGCACAAAATGCCTTTAGTAGAAATTATTCGCGGCGAAAACAGCTCTGAAGAAACGATTGCTTCCGTTGTTGCTTACGCCAGCAAGATGGGTAAAACCCCTATCGTTGTTAACGACTGCCCTGGTTTCTTCGTTAACCGTGTATTGTTTCCATATTTTGCAGGCTTCAGTGGCCTACTCGCTGATGGCGCTGACTTTGCGGCTATCGATAAAGTGATGGAGAAGCAGTTTGGCTGGCCTATGGGTCCTGCATACTTACTTGATGTTGTAGGCCTTGATACGGGTCACCATGCTCAAGCCGTTATGGCGGAAGGTTTCCCAGAGCGTATGGGTAAAACAGGTAAAGATGCCATTGACGTTATGTTTGAAGCCCAGCGTTTTGGTCAGAAGAACAACAAAGGCTTCTACCAATATTCAGTTGACCGTCGCGGTAAGCCAAAGAAAGATTTAGACCCAACGAGCTATGCGTTACTGCAAGCTGAGTTTGGTGAGAAGAAAGCATTTGAGTCAGATGAGATCATCGCTCGTACAATGATCCCAATGATTATCGAGACAGTACGCTGTCTTGAAGAAGGTATTATCGCTTCGCCTGCTGAAGCGGATATGGGCTTAGTTTATGGCCTTGGTTTCCCACCATTTAGAGGCGGTGTATTCCGTTACCTAGATACTATGGGTGTCGCTAACTTTGTCGCTCTCGCTGACAAATATGCTCACCTAGGTGGCCTATATCAAGTAACCGACACTATGCGTGAACTCGCCGCCAACAATGGCAGCTACTACCAGCAGGCTTAAGCAGCAAGGATTAGAACAATGAAAAATGCCGTAATCGTAGATTGCATTCGTACTCCAATGGGCCGCTCAAAGGCTGGTGTATTTAGAAATGTACGTGCAGAAACTCTTTCTGCTGAACTCATGAAGTCACTGCTTGAGCGTAACCCTCAGCTTGACCCGAACACCATTGAAGATGTGCTATGGGGTTGTGTACAACAAACTCTTGAGCAAGGCTTCAACATCGCACGTAACGCTGCGCTACTTGCAGGTATTCCTAAGCAAGTCGGTGCTGTTACTATTAACCGCCTGTGTGGTTCATCAATGGATGCACTTCACCAAGCTGCCCGTGCAATTATGACAGGCCAAGGCGATACGTTTATCGTCGGTGGTGTTGAGCACATGGGCCACGTACCAATGAGCCATGGAGTGGACTTCCACCCAGGTCTTGCTAATAACGTCGCTAAAGCGTCGGGTATGATGGGCCTTACCGCTGAGATGCTCGGTAAAATGCATGGCATTACCCGTGAACAGCAAGATGCATTTGCAGTACGCTCACATCAACGTGCACAAGCTGCAACGGTTGAAGGTCGCTTCGCCAATGAAATCGTTGCCATTGAAGGCCACGACGCAGACGGCGCACTGATTAAAGTTGAGCATGATGAAGTGATCCGCCCTGAAACATCAATGGAATCACTCTCTGGACTACGCCCCGCTTTTGATCCTGTCAACGGCACAGTTACCGCAGGTACTTCATCTGCATTGTCTGATGGCGCATCTGCCATGTTGGTGATGGAAGAAGAAAAAGCCAAAGCACTCGGTTTGCCTATTCGAGCGCGTATTCGTTCGATGGCGATTGCCGGTTGTGATGCCGCTATTATGGGTTACGGCCCAGTACCTGCAACTAAGAAAGCTCTGGCTCGCGCTGGGTTGACGGTTGACGACTTAGACGTTATTGAGCTCAACGAAGCCTTTGCTGCACAGTCGCTCCCTTGCGTTAAAGAGCTAGGTTTGATGGATGTTGTCGACGAGAAGATTAACCTTAACGGCGGCGCAATTGCATTGGGTCACCCGCTAGGTTGTTCAGGCACGCGTATCTCGACGACCCTTATCAATCTAATGGAAGCAAAAGATGCAAAATATGGTCTTGCAACTATGTGTATTGGTTTAGGCCAAGGTATCGCAACCATATTTGAACGTCCGTAAGCTTTCTTCGCGGATCAAAAAAGCCAGCATTCGCTGGCTTTTTTATTGTTTCAATTATCAGCCTTAATTCAGGTTAGATCTTATTTTGATAAAGCTCAATTCGGCTACTGACCTTCTTAAGATAATGCTTAGTCTCATCATAAGGTAGATTATGTAACAAGTGCTGATAAACCTCATCTGGCGCCATCTTATTAATCACTTTAGCAGCCCTTCTGATATTTCTAGCACCATCAGCATTAAAAGCTTTCGCCACATTACCCGCGCCAGTGTTGTACGCTGCGATCATGCAATACAGTCGACTCTCGTCATTTTCAATAGACTTAAGATAACGTTTATCCAAAATATTAAGATAAGCAGCGCCTGTTTCAACATTGATGCCGGGAACATAGAGATCCCCCGAAGACATAGGTTCGCTAATTTTCCTAACGATCTGATTTACATCATAACCTGCTGTTGTAGGGACAATCTGCATTAGCCCATAAGCGGGTATCGGTGATGTGGCTTTAGGGTCGAAACTCGATTCTGAGTGAATAACCGCCATGATCAGCGCTGAAGAAATATGCCATTTTTCACCCTCCGTTTGAGCAAAATCAACCACAGCACTGGCTCGTGAGCTAAGGCCATTCTTAGGCAATTTAACCTTGTACTCAACGATCTTCTTTTCAGTCAATGTCGCCGTCTTTTGCGCTCTTTGCTTATCGTAATCATCTGCCACTGCGACGAGCCTCTCCTTGGCCACAATAATTAGCTTTTTCTTTTTCTGAATAGAAACTTGCTCAATCATATCAATAGATAAATTGTCAGCTTTAGTCAGCTGCGCCTTATCAGACTCTTTATCTATCTCTCTTAATTGCGCTTTTGTTTGTTCAATAATGACCTGTTTAGCTTCTTTTTCATTCTCTGCTGAGAATGCCACCGGCGTGATATTAACCGCGGCTATCGCTTTTGGCTCCACTGACATAATCACTTTCGACGCATTAGACGTTGGCACAGCGACAAGCAGCTCAATCTGCTTTTGTAACTCCGCTTTAGCATCTTCATCAGAGGTATTACTATCAACAAGTATCGAGATCGATACCTCATTTTTGTCATAATCAATGATTGATTTTACGGTTTGATCCGCTGAATACTCAACATTTTTGTGGCGTTCGGATACATCACCAACACCCCATTTCTTGATGATTTCGGCTCGATATTCATCAAACTCTTTTAAGTACTCGACTCGCCAATTTTCATATTCGGCCATATACGCAAAAACAAAATCTTGATATTCCTTATCCTTTTGCTCTTGAGTAAAATTCGATTTATCGATTTCAGCATCTATCTCTGCAAAGCGATCAGCCGCAAAAACTGACGGCACGCTCAACATTAAGCAGGCCATCAAACCTGTTAAACGAGTTTTCATTGTTGAATCCTTTCGTCACTACCTGAAAAGTAAAATACTTAACCTTAAGCAAGAAGGAAGCGAATCGCTTCCTTCTTTCCCTGCTAAATACTAAAGTTTTTGTAACGTTGAAAGCACTGCATCTAACTCTTCAGCCGCTTTCTTATTATTAAACTTGTTCCATAATTCAGGATCTTTCTTACTTGCTGCAGTCACAACTTTTGCGATGTTTTCATCATAAGTTGCTTTATCCATACCCACTAACGTATAAAGTCCGCCACCTGGGCTGCGCTGAGTAACAATCACTCGGCTATTAGACAAGGTTCGGCTAGTGACGTTTTTAGTGACAGATTCAAAGTACTCATTTACCTCTTCAGACACGCTTTCAGTCGTAGACACTATGTTTGCTGTCGTCGCTTGCTTAAACAGTGTATTTACATTGGACTCGAACTGCTGAGCAAGTCTTGCACGTGCATCGTTAGTGGCAACATCACGCATTATGCTTAAACCCGCTACGCTCTTCTTAGCATAACCGACAGCTCCCATCTCTATGCCTTCAGGCATTACATCGCACACCCAACGAGGTGCACTTACCGTTGGTGCATCAGGATAAAAACAGTCTATTTGTTGAACATTTTGAACTGTATCGTTACTTGAACAACCACCCAACAATCCGAGTACAGCAGTTGTAATTAATAATTTTTTCATTCTATTCCCTTAAAAACTAAATGTTTTTGACATTGATTCTGATGTTTTATGGCACAAGCTAGAAAGAAAACCCATTTCATTACAGTCATCTTCAAACTTTACTTTCACGGTATCGCCACGCTTTACTTTACCCGCCATGTCCTTATCGATCATAACCCATGCATAATCTGGTTTAATGCCATGTTCGGCATTATTAATAACCTCACCTTCACCGTATCCGCTGGTCTCAATTTCAATTTCACCAGCATAGTTAGTCACTTTCTCATGGGTAATAAAATCAACTTCCCACTCAGGTTCTACACCGCTGCGACTTCCCATATCGATACGCACCATAGTGCCAGCATCACATTGACGCATTTCAACAACACTGGCACGTGGCGCCAATAAGTTCTTAAGATCATCGTTACGTGTCACCGCATATTTAGCCGCTTCGGCAATCATGCTATTAATTTGCTCTTGAGAGATAGGACAACGTGAGTTATTGGTATCAAAAGAGTAGGTGCTGTCGCCTGCAAATTGAATTTGGTCCAGCGTTATCATGTCAGGTAATGATACAGCGCGTGTACTAGCTTCGATTTTAGCCTCAAAGTTACACGCCGCTGCAACCATCACGCGCTTATCTTTTATCGGATCGTAAGACTCATGAGCAGCACTAAATTCTCGAGAAAAATTTGCGACACCAATATCCGTAAAAATAGCAAAATCAGCAATAGGCACGCCTTCTGAGCTGTATCGACCGCTAGCTTCTGCAATCTGTAACTCTGACTTCAATTTTGTAGCTAAGCTTCGATCAACAATTGTTGACCCCGTCATATCGACTTGTTTGCTTAGTGACTGATGAAAAGAGGCTGTAATACTCTTAGCGGTGCGGGTGTCAACTTTAAGATCAGGTTCAAAAATGATGACCTTAGTGTTTGCAGTTCCCTTAACCACATGACTGCTGACAGGTAGCTCTACTCGTGTTGAAGCAGAACAAACATTAGGACCCGTTGACTTACACCCTGTAATAGCAGTTAACACGGCAACGGCAACAAAAGCTTTTTTTAACATATCAATATCCATATTTATTTATAAAAATCTTACTAAAGCCCTAAAGCTTTCCAAAAGTTCTGCTCTTTTAATTTGGCAGAGAAATGGCGTGAGGCACCTTCATTGGCGCGCTCAAAACTGGTCACTGAATTGGCGTTGGCGATGATTTCGTTACTCGCAACAACTAAATTATGACTATCTTTAAGTACAAGATTCACTTGCACTGTAGAGATGTACATATCGGAGATATGACTCTTACGCCAATCAGTATCAAGAATAAGCTGGTGGCTAAAATGACTTTTAGCACTGTCAACGACCTGAATTTTATACTTAGTTAAATAAGCCGTTATCGACTTTTTCATCCACCGATCTTGTGGATTTGCAGCTATCACGACCTTAATGCCGGAGTGCACTTCAGCCACTTTAGCTTTCAATTTAGGAATGAGATTGTTAGGTGTTTTTTCTGTTGATGACAGAGCCGATAGCATTGATAACCTGCTGGCCATGTTGCTCTCAAGGTCACTCACATCGACATTTCTTAACCACCAAACTAATGGGTCAGTTTGCGCTAAGGTGTCCAATTCAAATTGAGCTAGTCCGTTGTAGTTTTTAACGTCCGCCATTAGCTGAGCTTTAACATTATCCTTAGCCACTTTAGCTTCAACGTAAAACGTATCACCCGCTTGCTGAGCTTTAGAAAAGGTCACGCCGTTTAGGATAACGGCCGATGTTTTGGTGTTAACACTAAAATCATTAAGTTGCTGATAATGCTCTTTACCATTGATATCATTGGCTATATTGCGACTCTGCCCACTCGATTTAACTTCAGTCCACAATTGTTGATTCAGCGCACTCATTGCCTTCTGCTTGGCTTTATCAAGAGATGTGCCTTGACCAACAGCAACTAACTCCGCAGCATTTGTCACGATAGGCTCTAAGTACCAATCAGGCGTCTTACTTGTCGACTGACAAGCAACAACCAGTGTTAGCCCCAGGAAAATAGCGCTAAGTTTTAGATTCATGTTTCGTCCTTGATATTAATCTATTTTTAAAAGTGTTTTATATTCAAAATGCGTTAATAGCCCTTCAATCATCACTTTAGGGGCGAGCTCCGTAACGGCAAAATAATTAGGCTTTAAATTTCTGCTGGCCTCTAAAGCACTGCTGACATCTTCAATGCCACGGTCCAAATCTGCATTCAATTTTTTTACAGCTGAACTGTCGTCATGGCTAAAGTTGCCATAATTCACCGAGCCAATGATTAAGTTATAAAACATCACTTTCTTGCCTAAATCATGTGATTCAGCGTAATACTCAATGTTATTTGCGTCAGAAAAGTAGCTATCTGTTTGAGTAAAATAGCTGTCTAACGGACTCGATAGTAACGCCTGCTCAGTGTAGGGAACGGAGACTTGGAAATCTGCTTTTAAACCAACAACAGCATAGCCAGATAAACGTTGATCTTTGATGGCCAGTGTTAGTTGGTATTTTTTATTACCGTAATAAAAATAAACGATACCGGTATCAGACTTAGATTTTTTGGATACGTGAGGATTGCCGAAAACACTGGTTATGTAAGCCTGAGTTTGGCCAACGTGTAGAGTCGATATTTGCTTATATTCAATATCGTTAGTCCAGTTGGCGACAAATGATTCATAAACTGCACTAAGTGCATCTTTAGTGTCATTCCACTGGCCCAGAGACAACATAATAGCAACAACTGTCAGGGCGACACTTTGTAGCTTGCTCCAGAAACTAACCTTGATTGGTTGTTCACAACTGTCCATGTAGGTGTAATCTTCCTTGAAATAACAATGATGGCTGAACACACTAGCCAATTACAATAAACATACGATATCACAACAACTTAGAGTAAGTTAAGTAAAAGGCATGTAAAAGTTATAACTTATAATAAAACAGGTGATAGCTCCCAAAATTGAGTTTTATTCATCCTTCGATCGGGTATATTGACCTTTTTTCGATATAAAAAACCATACTCTCGATCTGTTTTACTCGATACTATATAAGTAATTGTTAAATTAAAGTAGCGTTAATCACTAAAGGGGTTCAGCGTAGATGCAGCTGTATTTACTCGCAGAAAAGCCACAAGCAATACACCAGATAGCGACATGGTATAGCAATGAGTGGGGGTATATTGGTGAAGGTCGTAGCGTTGGTGAGCTTGAACTAAAACTTAAAGAGTATCTTAATCACGATAAGCTACCGCTTATCATGGTGGCATTTGATAAAGGTACATTCTTCGGGGCGGCGCAACTGCGTTGTCATGAAATGGACATCTATCCACAGCGTGAACATTGGCTTGGCGGCGTTTACGTTGCACCATCATCTCGCGGTATAGGTGTAGGTAAAGCGCTCGTTGAAGCCATTATAGAGAAAGCTAAAGCGTTAGGCGTAACAAGTATTAACCTACAAACAGAAGATATCTCTGGTGGCCTTTATCGCAGCTTAGGTTGGCAAACAGTAGAACAAGTGACTTATCACGGTATTGATGTATTAGTTATGGAAAAATCACTTTAAAGTTAACTACAGTCCACACTAGGTTATAAAATGACGCCAGCCATAGACTTGCTCGTTAAGCACAATATTACACATCAAGTTCATGAGTATAAACATGACCCTGCATGCCAAGCATATGGGTTAGAAGCAGCTGAAAAAATCGGAGTCGAAATAGGTTTGGTCTTTAAAACCTTAGTGGTAAAGCTAGACGGCAAGCAACTTGCAGTGGCGATTATCCCAGTCGCGGATAAGCTCAGCTTAAAAGCTATCGCCAAGGCATGCAAAGCTAAAAAAGCTGTTATGGCTGAGGCTATCGAAGTTCAGCGTAGCTCTGGCTATGTATTAGGCGGCGTTAGCCCTTTAGCCCAAAAACGGCAGCTACTCACCATCATTGATAATAGCTGTGCACAATTGGTTCAAATGTACGTTAGTGGCGGACGTCGCGGGTTAGATATCGAGATAGCACCGACCGACTTACAGCAATTACTCAATGCCGATATCACCTCAATAACGGCCTAAAATAGGATTTTAATCCTTAAAGATGTTCCACGTGGAACCTAGCGTTTTCAGCAAATAAATCCAAGTTCACAAAATCTGGCGACAAGCTTGGATATACCCATCCGCTGGAGTAATATTAGCCTCTTCTGTTTAATCGTTCTGCTGAGGTAATATGAGCGACCAATTTAATACTGCACAACACCAACTCGATGCTTTAGGGCTAAGATGCCCTGAACCCGTGATGATGGTGCGTAAGTCAGTTAGACGCATGAACAATGGTGAAACTTTATTGATCATTGCTGATGATCCAGCGACGACTCGTGACATCCCTAGCTTTTGTGAATTCATGGACCACACTCTTATTGCTAGTCAAACAGAAGCAACCCCTTATCAATATTTGATAAAGAAAGGCTTATAGCCTTAATTACCTGAAACGGACATAAGGACTTTTCCGATGGCAAAGCTAATTGGTATTGCATATAAAACAGAAAAACGTGGCGAGATGATAACGGTAGAACATGCAGCCGTGACTCAAGCCAAGGGTGTTGAAAATGACATCTTTGGCCGCCCAGGTAAGCGTCAAGTGACCGTAATGTCTATCGAGCAGTGGCAACTGGCCTGTAATGAGGTTGATAAACGTCTTCCTTGGTTTACCCGCAGAGCCAATATTCTAGTCGAAGGCATTGCGTTTTCTGCAGAAGATAAAGGCAAGCAACTTGTCATCGGTGAACTCACCCTAGAGATAACAGGTGAAACAGATCCGTGTAAAAAAATGGAAATCGCCTATCCCGGTTTAGAAAAAGCACTGCAGCCAGATTGGCGCGGCGGAGTTACTTGCCGTGTAATAACTAACGCCTGTATTGCTATTAACGACACGGTTTCACTCAAATTAGCATAACAACTCATATTGTAGATAACCGCTTTAAGTAAAAACAAAGCGGTTGCCGTCCCCTTGAACACCCCACCAGATCATTCAACTCAACCTCTTCTACACAATAAAATCCTACTGGCCCATATTCTAATTTACTGCGCTGCACCGTTCAGCAGATCTTAACTAATTGAAACAGTATTTCTGTTTTACTGTTAACGAATTTATGCGATAACAGTTATCGCAGTAGACTCTACTTGTTACCAATACTGCCAACTCCTGAACAATTACAACAAAAAATAGGACAAGCATGTTAAAAAATAAGCTTACCCCTCTATATGCAGCAATTGCACTTAGCTTCAGTACCCCTATTGTCGCCGAAGAAGACAAAAAAACATGGCAAGTGAATGCACCGGCAAATGCACCACTTCAGCAAGTTAAGATTGAGGTTAATGAAGGCACTTGGATGAATGTCAGTGTCAGCCCTGACGGTCAACACATCGTGTTTGATCTGCTCGGAGATATCTACCAGATACCTGTCGACGGTGGCGACGCAATACCATTAGCCAAGGGTATTGCTTGGCAGATGCAACCAGTCTATAGCCCAGATGGAAAGTATATTGCGTTTACCTCTGATGAAGATGGCGGCGACAATATTTGGGTTATGGAAGCCGACGGTAGTAACCCTCGCGCTGTCACCGAAGAAACATTCCGTCTGCTTAACAGCCCTGCATGGAGTCCTGACGGACAATACCTAGTTGCACGTAAACATTATACTGGTAGCCGCAGTTTAGGCGCTGGCGAAGTCTGGATGTACCACGTTGCGGGTGGTGAAGGCGTAAAATTAACTGAAAGACCGAATGAACAAAAAGACTTGGGCGAACCTGCATACTCGCCTGATGGCCGTTACATCTACTTTAGCCAAGACGCTACTCCAGGGAAGACCTTTCACTATTCTAAAGATTCAGTGAAAGGCATCTACAAAATCAAACGTTACGATACCCAAACGGGCGATATCGAAGTTATTATCCAAGGCACTGGCGGCGCAATCCGTCCAACTCCAAGTCCTGATGGTGAAAAGCTGGCTTATATCAAACGCGATGGCTTCCAGTCATCTCTGTATCTACTCGACTTGAAGTCAGGGAAAACAGAAAAACTTTATGGCGAGCTAGATCGTGATATGCAAGAAACCTGGGCTATTCATGGTGTATATCCTACGATGAGTTGGACCGCCGACAACGAAGAGATTGTATTCTGGGCTAACGGTAAAATTAATAAACTCGAAGTCGAGTCTAAGACAGTTAAGCAGATCCCTTTCAGTGTAAAGTCAGAGCGCACAGTACAGCCTGCCGTTCGCTTTAAACAAGATCTTGATAAAGATGTCTTCGATGTGAAGATGTTGAGAATGGCGCAAGTCTCACCAGACGGTAAAAAGGTCGCTTTTGAAGCACTGGGTAAGATTTGGGTTAAAAGCCTACCAGATGGAAAAATGGAACGCTTAACCAAGCTAGACAGTGAACTTCGCGAACTATTCCCACAATGGTCTCGGGATGGCAAGCGTATTGTATTCACCACTTGGGATGACCAAGAACAAGGAACGGTGAGTCTAGCAACAGTGCGCAATAAGCGCGTAAAAGTGCTGACTAAAGAGCCAGGTAAGTATGTAGAACCTACCTTTTCACCCGATGGCGAAACCGTCGTTTATCGCAAAGCTAAAGGTGGCTATATCACCCCAAAAACTTGGTCGCAGGAAACAGGCCTTTACCAAGTTGATGTAGATGGCGATAAAAATACTAAGATCACAGCTTCGGGTTACCAACCTCAATTCGGCGCAGATAACCAACGCGTCTACTTTATGGAAAGTGACGAAACACCGCAGTTAGCATCAATTGGCTTAAACGGATTTGAAAAGCGAGTCCATTACACCAGTAAGCATGCAACTGAATTTAGAGTTTCACCAGACGGCAAGCAACTCGCTTTTGCCGAGCGCTTTAGGGTTTATGTTACCCCTTTTGCTAAGCATGGCGAAACGGTTGAAATTGGACCCAAGGCGAGTAATTTACCCGTCACTCAACTCAGTGTTCGCGCAGGCGAAAGCATTAGCTGGAACAACACTAACGACCAGATTTATTGGACGCTTGGCCCTGAACTTTACCAAGTTAAAGTCGATATTCAATATAAAGAAACTGCGACTGATGATACCAATAAGGTCGAGCCAAAGATTACCGATCTAGGCTTTACTAAAAAAGCTGATGTTCCACGTGGAACAATTGCTTTTGTTGGCGGCAACATTATCACTATGGAGAATGATGAAGTCATCGAAAATGGCACTGTTATCGTCAAAGATAACCATATTGTCAGTGTCGGTCCTGCATCTATAATCGATATTCCAAGTGATGCCAAGGTCATCGACATTAAAGGCAAGACACTAATGCCTGGTTTGTTTGACGCCCATGCACACGGAGCTCAAGGTGAAAGTGAAATTATCCCACAGCAGAACTGGGAACTTTACTCGAACTTATCTCTTGGTGTGACCGCGATTCATGATCCATCAAACGATACTACCGAAATTTTTGCCGCATCGGAGCAGCAAAAAGCAGGTAACATCGCTGGCCCACGTATTTTCTCAACCGGAACCATCTTGTATGGTGCTAATGCGCCTGGTTATACATCGCATATTGACTCACTAGATGATGCGAAATTCCACTTAGAACGCCTAAAGAAAGTCGGCGCCTTTAGCGTGAAGAGTTATAACCAACCGCGTCGTAACCAACGTCAACAAGTTATCGCCGCAGCCCGCGAACTTGAGATGATGGTCGTTCCTGAAGGTGGTAGTTTGCTGCAACATAACCTCACCATGATTGCAGATGGTCACACAGGTATTGAGCACTCTTTACCAGCGGCTAATATCTATAGCGATATAAAACAGTTCTGGAGTCAAACCGATGTGGGTTATACACCGACACTCGTTGTGGCTTATGGTGGCATCTCAGGTGAAAACTACTGGTACGACAAAACAGATGTTTGGGCTCACCCACGTCTTTCAATGTATGTCCCATCAGACATTTTGAATGCGCGTTCAATGCGTCGCCCTACTGCACCCGATGAACATTACAATCATTTCAATGTTGCACGTGTAGCCAATGAACTGAACGAAATCGGTGTTAAGTCAAACATTGGTGCTCATGGTCAGCGAGAAGGTTTAGCAGCCCATTGGGAAATGTGGATGTTCGCTCAAGGTGGAATGAGTAATCTTGAAGTGCTAAAAACAGCAACCATTAATCCGGCTAAGCACTTTGCAATGGATCATCAAATTGGTTCAATCAAGCAAGGTAAGTTGGCCGACTTGATTGTTATCGACGGCAATCCGCTTGAAGATATCCGTGTAACAGATCGCGTCACTTATACCATGGTTAACGGTAAGCTCTACAATGCGGAAACGATGGACCAGTTAAATGGCGGTTCAAAAAATAATGGGAAAGAGAGAAAACCATTCTTTTTTGAAAAATAAATTCTATTTTAAATTTTACAATCTGGCTAACTTAGCTCTGGATTTTTAGTTTCATGAAAATTTATTTTTGACACAAAAATGAATATTTTAAGCCAGTAACCAAAAAGGATGTTCCACGTGGAACATCCTTTTTTATTTAATGCCAAAAACTTCCGCTAACGGACTAATTGCTCTATGCTGCAAAACAGAGAAAGGACTTCTTTGTCAAAAATTAACGGAATAATAAATGAAAATAGTTAATGTCATAGCGCTAATATTCGCCACCATAATCGTATCGGTCATCTTTACTAACTACTTTATAAAAGAACCAACAACCACTCCAGAGTTAACGTCTATAGCCCCACTTGATTCTACAGATGTGATCAATCAAAAAATAACAGCAACTCTCGTCTCATCTAATCAACAAA
This sequence comes from Shewanella sp. Choline-02u-19, assembly GCF_002836205.1. NCBI lineage: Bacteria > Pseudomonadati > Pseudomonadota > Gammaproteobacteria > Alteromonadales > Shewanellaceae > Shewanella > Shewanella sp. Choline-02u-19. The sequence goes on along the minus strand of NZ_PJBE01000010.1, from coordinate 223,412 downwards.
GCCCAGAAGAAAACCAAAAGGTAGAAATTCAACCGATTGCAAACACAAGCATATACTCTGAGATCACTGATCATCAATCAACAGATGCCTTCTTTATTAATAGCCAAGGTACTGTAAATAGCGGAGCAATAACAAAGGTAGCGAAGAATATGAATAAATTTATTCAGCACATATCTAATCTACCTTTAGACAGTGAGCTCGCCATCAAAAGAGACAGCCAGCTCAAGCAACAGCTATTAGAACTTAAAGAGGCGAATATATTTGACCAACACCTAGCATGCGCAGGTCGAATATGTGCCATCTCGCTAATAGCAGATGAGATATCAGCAGAAAATAAAGCTCACTTAGCTAGGTTTGACTCCAACATCAGCTTTGTAAGTTTGAATACAAATGAGTTTGGTGAAGTGGAATTTAAGGCTATCTACTTACACACTGACGACCCATCGAATTTAGTAATGACACAACCTTAGTTAAAAACTATTTTTTGTAACAAAAACAATCTATTGTGTGGTCATCGAACATACCAACGGCTTGCATGAACGCATAGCAAATTGTCGGACCGACAAAGTTAAATCCCATTTTTTTTAGCGCTTTTGACATTGCTTCTGATTCACTAGTTTGTGTAGGGAAATCTTTACTTGAAGTAAAATGATTCACTATGGGTTCACCACCAACAAAGCTCCATAAAAACTCTGAAAAATCATTACCATGCTCTACATAAGCCATGTAGCCCTTGGCGTTTTTAATAATCGAATTCACCTTTAAACGATTGCGAACAATCCCAGGGTTAAGCAACAGTTCTTCTATTTTATCATCATCAAAAGTAGCAATAATTGCCGGGTCAAAATGGGCAAAAGCAGCTTCGTAATTCTGTTGTTTCTTCAAAATAGTTAACCACGACAACCCTGCTTGCTGTCCATCAAGGCAGAGTTTGGCAAACAGTTCATGGCTGTCGTATACAGGTCGACCCCACACTTTATCGTGATACTCTTGATAGATAGGATCTTTTCCGACCCAACCGCAACGTGTCACTTCCATTGTCATAATCCTATATTTTTAATCTATGAGATAAAAAATAACCTATATAAGCTTAATCCTACAAGGTATAATCGACACCATTTTCTATTTAAGCTTCCAGGCAGTAGACAAGCGGATATGACGACCAAACACGACGTAAAAACATTCCAAGGTTTCATAATGACCCTTCAGGAATACTGGGCGCAGCAAGGTTGCGCAATCGTACAACCATTGGACATGGAAGTAGGTGCTGGAACATTCCACCCTATGACCTTCTTACGAGCCTTAGGCCCAGAGCCAATGAGCTGTGCCTATGTTCAACCTAGTCGCCGCCCTACTGATGGCCGTTATGGCGACAACCCGAATCGCCTACAACACTTCTATCAATTCCAAGTCGTGTTAAAGCCATCTCCAGATAATATTCAAGAGCTTTATCTGGGTTCTTTGGCTGCCGCAGGTGTCGACATGAACATTCATGACGTGCGCTTTGTTGAAGACAACTGGGAATCACCTACTCTAGGTGCCTGGGGTCTAGGCTGGGAAGTTTGGTTAAACGGCATGGAAGTGTCGCAATTTACTTACTTCCAGCAAGTAGGTGGATTGGAGTGTAAGCCTGTAACAGGTGAGATCACTTACGGCCTTGAACGTCTTGCAATGTACATTCAAGAAGTCGACAACGTGTACGACCTCGTATGGACAGACGGCCCATTGGGCAAAGTGATGTATGGTGATATTTTCCACCAGAACGAAGTTGAGCAATCAGCTTATAACTTTGAACATGCTAATGTTGAAGTGTTATTCAGAAATTTTGATGACTGCGAGAAAGCCTGCCAACATCTGCTAACACTTGAAAAGCCGCTACCATTACCTGCTTACGAGCAAGTCATGAAAGCCTCTCACGCATTTAATTTGCTTGATGCACGCCACGCTATTTCGGTTACTGAACGCCAGCGCTATATCTTACGCGTTCGTACCATGGCTAAGGGTGTTGCTGAAGCTTACTATCAAGCACGTGAAGCTCTTGGCTTCCCAATCGGTAAGTAGAGGAATAACTTATGAATTTTGAAAACTTACTGATTGAAGTAGGCACTGAAGAACTACCTCCAAAATCTTTGCGTAAGCTAGCTGAGTCTTTTCTTAGCAACTTTACAGATGAACTAAAAAAAGCTGAGCTTAGCTTTGAAACTGCGGTATGGCATGCAGCCCCTCGCCGTTTAGCTATCTGCATTAACCAACTTGCTTTAGCTCAGGCTGACAAAGTGGTCGAAAAACGTGGACCAGCAGTAGCACAAGCATTCGATGCAGACGGTAACCCCACTAAAGCCGCTATGGGCTGGGCCCGTGGTAATGGTATTACTGTAGAGCAAGCTGATCGTCTTAAAACTGATAAAGGTGAATGGTTACTACATCAAGCTAAAGTGGTTGGTGTTGAAACAAAAAGCCTTATTGCCGCGATGGCACAACGCTCTTTAGACAAGCTGCCTATCCCTAAGCCTATGCGCTGGGGTAACAACACCACTCAATTTATTCGCCCAGTTCACACAGTGACGATGCTCCTTGGCAGTGATGTTGTTGAAGGTGAGTTGTTAGGTATAAAGTCGGCTCGCGTTATTCGTGGTCACCGCTTTATGGGCACACCAAGCTTCGAGCTTGATCATGCCGACAACTATCTATCAGCACTAAAAGAACAAGGTAAAGTAGAGGCCAACTATGAGGTGCGTAAAGCACTGATTAAAGCCGATGCAGAAGCAGCAGCGACTAAACTAGGTGGCGTAGCCGATCTAGAAGACGACTTACTGGAAGAGGTTACATCACTGGTTGAATGGCCAGTAGTGCTAACGGCGAGCTTCGAAGAGAAGTTCTTAGACGTGCCGGCTGAAGCCTTGGTTTACACCATGAAAGGCGACCAAAAGTACTTCCCAGTATTTGATAAAGCGGGCCAGCTAATGCCTAACTTTATCTTTGTCACCAATATCGAATCTAAAGATCCGCAGCAGATTATTGCCGGTAACGAGAAAGTGGTTCGCCCACGTCTTGCCGATGCAGAATTCTTCTTCGAAACCGATAAGAAAAACTCACTAGAGTCTCGTCTTACAAGTTTAGAAACTGTGGTATTCCAAAAGCAGCTTGGCACCATCAAGCAGCGCGTAGAACGCATATCAGCAATGGCCGGTTATATCGCCACCAGCATTGGTGCTAATAGCGAAGAAGCTGCGCGTGCAGGGCTTTTATCTAAGTCTGACTTGATGACTAACATGGTCATGGAATTCACCGATCTTCAAGGCACCATGGGTATGCATTACGCACGTCTTAATGGTGAGACTGAAGCGGTAGCCGTGGCATTATCAGAGCAATACAAGCCTAAGTTCTCAGGCGATACAGTGCCAACCGCCCCTATCTCAATTAGTGTTGCCTTAGCTGAAAAGCTAGACACCTTAGTGGGTATTTTTGGTATTGGCCAAGCACCGAAAGGCGCAGCGGATCCATTTGCACTACGTCGTGCAGCCATTGGTATTCTACGTATCTGTTTAGAAAACAACTTACCACTCGATCTTGTTGATTTGATTGCTAAAGCACAAGAGTTACATGGTGAAACGTTAACGAACGACAAGGTTGCAGAGCAAGTACTTGAGTTCTTTATGGGTCGCTTCCGTGCTTGGTACCAAGATCAAGGAGTGAGTGTAGACGTTATTCTAGCCGTATTGGCTCGTCGCCCTACCGCACCTGCAGATTTTGAAAGCCGCATTAAAGCTGTTGCTCACTTTAGAACGTTAGAGCAAGCATCAGCACTGGCTGCCGCTAACAAGCGTGTATCAAACATCTTGGCTAAAGTAGAAGGTGAACTTCCTGCGACTATCGACGGTGCACTGCTCGTTGAACCAGCAGAAAAAGCCCTCGCCACTAAGCTAAATGAACTGCAACCACAATTAGCACCGCTGTTTGCTGCGGCTAACTATCAAGAAGCGCTAGCATTACTGGCAAACCTACGTGAAAGCGTGGATACCTTCTTTGAAGATGTGATGGTGATGGATGACGATGAAGCCCTTAAGAACAACCGCCTAGCGCTACTTACTAGCCTACGTGAACAGTTCTTACATGCTGCTGATATCTCACTGCTGCAGTAATGTAATTTTGTTACTGTAACCCAATAAAAAGCCCCTTAATTAGGGGCTTTTTTGTATCTGCCCCTAGGTGATAACCGCAAATTAAAACATAATAAGCTTTTGATGTAGCTCATCAAAACCGCCTCTATCAAGACCAGCTTCTAGCAACAACCGATTAAGTTGCTGCTCATTGAGCTTATCGGCTTCAAACAACATAGAGCATTCACTGATTAAGTTAGCCCGCCAAACAACTTCAGCTAAGCCACCAACAGGCTTAGAATCCACAACAGCCAAACGACCAAGCTCAGCCTCAAATACTGCTGGTAACTGCCAGTGCTGGGCAAGTAAGGCGCTTAAACTTAACGATTTCGCTGTCATAACCTGTCGAAATAAGCTTGAGCAAGGTTGCTCACCCGGATCGGCCTGCTTAAAAGCTTCTAATAGCAACTTGAAGATAGCGATTTTACCAACATCATGAATAAGCCCTAATAGAAATGCACTGTCAGCATCTTCATCAGTTAACTCGCTTGCAAGGTAAGCGACTTGCATTGAGTGACGCCAGATCTGTGAGCCAAAACGGCGAAAATAGATGGCTTTGATCTCGATACAGTCCCGCAATAACGCCGTAGTAATAAAGCGCCTTATCTGCTCTCGGCCAAGTTGCACAATAGCCAGTTGTAAACTGGTGATCTCTTTTTCACTGCGCCTAAACAAAGGAGTATTACATAGCTTTAGCACTTCAACACTCAGCACAGGGTCTTTTTCTATGAGCGCCAGTAAAACCTTAGTGTTGCTAGATTCATCTGCTAACTGTTTATCTAGCGCCGCCACTTGTGTCGGGAGTTTCAACACTCTTTCCGCAATGGCTTTAGGAGAAGACAGTGCTGCCTCTACCCGTCTAAATACGCTCTTTTCTAACTCGTTAGCCACACCATTTTGTAAGGTGCTAGGAAATAACAAACTATAAAACAGTGCTGATATATCGATGGGCGCTACAGGCGGTATGGCTGAAGGAGTATTGTTTATTGGAGGTACTGATGAGATAGCTTGAGAGTATTCTGCCTGACCGCTGAAACTTTTAGGTTTCTCAATGATCACTTTATCTCTGATATTAAACAGCTTTTTAAACGCTTTTTTGAACAATTTCGATGACCGGGAGTAATAATATCCACCACTGTTAAGGCTGTGGTAAAGATTAATATGCAATACAACAAAAAAAATCGGCGCTGTATGCGCCGATTTCACTATTTGCAAAGTAAATACTTTCGCAATAAGACTATACGTCTAAGTTAGCCACGTTAAGCGCGTTAGACTCAATAAACTCACGACGAGGCTCAACGTGATCACCCATCAAACAAGTGAATAACTGGTCAGCACCAATCGCATCTTCAATGGTCACTTGCAGCATACGACGAGACTCTGGATCCATTGTAGTTTCCCACAACTGCTCAGGGTTCATCTCACCCAATCCCTTATAACGTTGGATATATTGACCACGTTTAGCTTCACTCATTAACCAATCAAGTGCTTCAATAAAGCTAGTGACATCTTTAGTCCGTTCGCCACGCTGAACATAACCGCCAGCTTCAACTAGACCATCAATCTCAGCACCTAACTTAACAATGCGCTGATAATCGGTAGACTGGAAAAAGTCATATGTGAACAGATAGTTAGTATCAATACCATGCTTACGAATAGTAATTTTTGGTAGATAAACCTGACGCTCTGGATCAAGAATAGGCTCTGCACTATACAAGATACCGCCAGACTCTTTTTCAATTAAGTCAGCAATAAAGGCATCAGACCAAACTTTAACTTGTGCTTCATCACTCAACATCTCGTTAGTTAATGTTGGGTGGTACAACATCAAGTCAACAATGTTAGTTGGGTAACGCTTTTCAAGACGCTTAATAACCGCTTCTACTTCGCGGTACTGCTTAACCAATGTCTCTAGCGGCTGGCCAGACATACCTGGTGCACCTTGCGAAGGATAAACATTAGCGTTATCCAATGCTTGAGTCGTTAGGTACTCAGTTAGTGCAGGATCATCTTTTAGATACTGCTCTTGCTTACCCTTTTTCACTTTGTACAAAGGTGGCTGTGCAATATAGATATAACCACGTTCGATAAGCTCAGGCATTTGACGGAAGAAGAAGGTCAATAGCAAGGTACGAATGTGCGAGCCATCGACGTCGGCATCGGTCATGATAACAATGTTGTGATAACGGGTCTTATCAGGATCATATTCATCACGGCCAATACCACAACCGAGTGCAGTAATCAGCGTGACCACTTCTTGCGAAGACAACATTTTATCAAAACGTGCTTTTTCAACGTTTAAGATCTTACCTTTAAGCGGAAGAATCGCTTGGTTCTTACGGTTACGTCCCTGCTTGGCTGATCCGCCAGCAGAGTCACCTTCCACTATGTATATTTCAGAAAGACCTGGGTCCTTCTCTTGGCAATCGGCCAACTTACCTGGCAAACCACCTAAATCTAATGCGCCTTTACGACGTGTCAATTCACGGGCTTTACGCGCCGCTTCACGAGCACGAGATGCATCGATGATCTTACCAACAATCAACTTAGCTTCATTTGGATGTTCAACTAGGTAATCAGCTAACTGCTCACCCATTGTCTGCTCAACAGCCGTTTTAACTTCACTCGACACCAATTTGTCTTTGGTCTGTGAGCTAAATTTAGGATCTGGAACCTTAACAGAGATAACAGCGGTCAAACCTTCACGAGCATCATCGCCAGTCGCGTTAGTCTTGCCCTTCTTGTTATAACCCTCTTTTTCCATGTAGTTGTTCAGGTTACGCGTCAACGCACCACGGAAACCCGCTAAGTGAGTACCACCATCGCGCTGAGGAATGTTGTTAGTAAAACAGAAGATGTTCTCTTGGAAACCGTCATTCCACTGCATAGCCACTTCAACGGTAATACCGTCGTCACGCTCATGAATAAAATGGAAAACTTCTTTGTTTACCGGTGTCTTGTTAACGTTTAAGTAGTCAACAAACGCACTAATACCGCCTTCGTACTTGAAGAACTCATCTTTATCATCACGCTCATCAATTAAGCGAATACCTACACCTGAGTTTAGGAAAGACAGTTCACGGACACGCTTGGCAAGAATCTCAAAATGAAACAGAACATTGGTGAACGTATCGGTACTTGGCCAGAATCTTAGCTCAGTACCGGTATTAGTCGAATCACCAATCTCTTTAACAGGCGCATCAGGTACACCGTGGGTGTAAAATTGCTCATAAAGCTTACCGTCACGACGAATGGTCAACTGCACCTTACTAGAGAGTGCGTTTACCACTGAAACACCTACACCGTGAAGACCACCAGAAACTTTATACGAGTTATCATCGAACTTACCGCCAGCATGCAGTACCGTCATGATCACTTCAGCCGCAGAAATACCCTCTTCTGGGTGAATCGCAACTGGGATACCACGTCCATCATCTTTAACCGAAACGGAACCATCGGCATGAATAGTAATAATGACGTCGTTACAGTGGCCGGCTAATGCTTCATCGATAGAGTTATCGACCACTTCGAATACCATGTGATGTAGACCGGTGCCATCATCGGTATCACCAATGTACATTCCTGGTCTTTTACGTACCGCATCAAGGCCTTTTAATACCTTAATACTCGAAGAATCATAACTATTCTCTGACATATTATACTCTCGTCGGTTATTCAATTACCGTTACACACCCATGTTCCACATGGAACACCTTACTTGGCGGCGTGATTAACGAATCGACTATTGCTGCTGGTTCGATTGCCGTGACAAAAACTTGTGCCCCGGTATCTGCTAACTGCTGTAGCAATAGTTTTCTATGCTGTGCATCCAATTCCGATGGAAGATCATCCACCAGATAAATACTTTTTTTATCTATTTGTTGTTTGAGCAACTTTCCTTGTGCAATACGCAATGCACAGACTAACAATTTCAACTGTCCGCGGGACAAAGCATCTTGTGCAGGTAGTGTTCCTACCCGCAACCTTAAGTCCGCTTTATGAGGTCCGCTGACGGTAAAGCCTGTGGCTAAATCTCTGGGATACTGCGTCTCGAGCAGCTGTGCATACTCTGTTTTACTATCCCATCCTCGGGTAAAAGAAACCTTCACATCAACCTGAGGTAAAAACTCTTCGATTATACCCTTAAGTAGCTCATTTAACGAGTCTACATATTGCTTTCGTATATCGGTAACCAGTTCAGCATAACGAATAAATTCTTTATCCCAAAATTGTATCGAACTATAGGGCGATTCATCCCTGAGCAACTGATTTCGTTGCTTTATAATTCGTCGTACATTTACCCATGCCGCATAAAAACGAGGGTCAGAATGGAACGCACCCCAATCAATAAACTGCCGTCTGGCTTTTGGCCCCTCAAAAAGCAATGAAAAGCTTTCGGGAGTGATCACCTGAATCGGTAATGTTTCCGCTAACGTCGATAAACGTTTAACTTTATCGCCATTAATTTTAACTTCAATCTCGCCGCTTCTAAAACGTCTGAGGCCTATCTTACTGTCCTCTTCACCGGTTTGCATATTGGCAAATAACGTCAGCGCATCTTGGTCATGTTGAATAACTCGCTGCGACAGATGACTGCGAAAAGAGCGCCCCATTCCCAAAAAATAGATGGCTTCTAAAATGCTGGTCTTGCCACTGCCATTTTTGCCATAAATTAAATTGAGCCCTTCACCTGGCTGCAACTGCGCAGAGACAATATTACGGAAAGCTTCAATATGAAGACGGTTAAGGCTCATTAATACCCTTTAAATGCAACGGGGAGGATTTTTCTGAAGTGGTCATTTATACCAGATAAAGCCGACGGTGTGTCGAAGTACTTTATCTGGTCTCTAAAGCAGAATAAAACAGTCTGTTATAAGCGCATTGGCATAACAACATACATAGAGTTCTGCTCTATGTGATTATCGATAAGTGCGCTTGAATTACCATCAATAAGCGTAATACGCACGTCATCAGAAGGTAAGTTGTTTAATACATCCAGTAGATAACTGACGTTAAAACCAATCTCTAACGGAGTGTTTTCGTATTCAACATCTAAGATCTCTTCCGCTTCTTCCTGTTCAGGGTTATTGGCAGTGATCTTAATCAGGTTGTTTTCTAACTGTACTCGCACACCACGAAACTTTTCATTCGATAAAATAGAAGCACGTAGCAACGCCTGTTTAAGCTGCAGACGGTTGGCAATAACAATCTTATCGCCGCCTTTTGGCAACACTCGGCGATAATCAGGGAAACGTCCGTCGACCAGCTTACTGGTAAACACAGCAGTCGCTGTCGTCGCTCTAATGGCGTTGTCACCAATAGCGATGGTGACATCTAAATCATCACCTTCGAACGAGCGCATCAGCTCTAACACGCCTTTACGCGGCACAATTACCTGCTTTTCAGGCAAAGTGGCGTCAATAATACGATGACTCAAAGCAAGACGGTGACCATCGGTTGCGATAGCACGCAAAACATTACCTTCGGTCTCTAATAACAAGCCATTGAGGTAGTAACGTACATCTTGATTAGCCATTGAGAACTGAGTCGCATCAATCAAGGACTTCATCGTGCCTTGCTTGAGGGTAAATTCAATATCAGCTGTAAACGCTTCTACATTCGGGTACTCTTCAGCAGGCAAGGTTGCCAACGTAAAACGGCTGCGACCAGAACGTAACAATAAACGGTTTTCTTGCTGTTCAATCTTAAGCTCGACCAGATCAGGTAAAGACTTAACAATATCTAGAAATTTTTTCGCTGGAACCGTGGTTCGCCCTTCAATGACGTCACCCTCAAGTTGAACTTCACCCACCAATTCAACTTCTAAATCGGTGCCAGTCAACTTAAGTGAGTGAGCACTTACTTCTACTAAAAGGTTCGCCAGAATAGGCAAGTTGTGACGTCTCTCCACCGCTCCACTAACTAACTGAAGTGGCTTTAATAGGGCATCCCTATCAATAGAAAATTTCATTCGTTTCAACTCCCTGATATTAAGAAGATAAGGTTCTTATCAAGTTAGCATAATCTTCTTTAATGTCATGACTTTCTTCACGCAACTGCGCAATTTTACGACATGCATGTAAAACGGTTGTATGGTCACGGCCACCAAATGCATCACCAATCTCAGGCAAGCTTTGGTTGGTAAGTTCTTTTGATAATGCCATCGCCATTTGTCTTGGACGTGCCACACTGCGTGAACGACGCTTCGACAACATATCAGCCATTTTAATTTTATAGTACTCAGCCACGGTCTTTTGAATATTATCGATAGTGACCAGCTTTTCTTGCAGTGCAAGTAAGTCACGTAATGCTTCGCGGACGAAATCGATAGTAATTGGACGACCGGTAAAGTTCGCATTAGCGATAACACGGTTTAACGCGCCTTCAAGCTCACGAACATTAGAACGCAAACGCTTAGCAATAAAGAATGCCACTTCATCAGGTAAGTTAATGCCACTCTCTTGTGCTTTACGCATCAAGATCGCCACACGAGTTTCTAGTTCAGGTGGTTCAATAGCAACCGTTAAGCCCCAACCGAAACGAGATTTAAGACGATCTTCAACACCGTCGATCTCTTTTGGATACTTATCTGACGTCAGAATGATCTGATGATTACCTTCTAATAGTGCGTTAAAGGTATGGAAAAATTCTTCTTGTGAACGATCTTTGTTGGCAAAGAATTGAATGTCATCAATAAAGAGTGCATCAACACTGCGGTAGTAACGCTTAAATTCTTCAATTGCGTTGTTTTGTAGGGCTTTAACCATATCCTGTACAAAACGCTCTGAATGCATGTAAACCACTTTAGCATCAGGCTTGTTCTTAATAATGCCATTACCCACGGCGTGCAAAAGGTGGGTTTTACCCAAACCAGTACCGCCATAAAGAAACAGTGGGTTATAAGCACCGCCCGGATTCTCAGCAACCTGCATTGCAGCCGCTTTACCTAATTGGTTTGATTTACCTTCAACGAAGTTATCAAACTGGTAGGTCGGATTAATGTTGCTACGATGATTAGCCGAGGGCGCTGGAGCAGAATGCGGAGTATTAAAAATAGGTTTCTCTACCGCTTGTCTAACCGCTTGTCTAACCGCAGGTCGACTTCTGATCGAAGCGGTAGCCTGCACAATTGGCTTAGCCGATGGACGACTGCCTATATCAAAGCGCAAGTTAGGTGCATCAGCACCCATTTGTTCAATAAAGAATTGATTGATGATATTAAGGTATTTGTCTCTAACCCAATCTAAAACGAAACGGTTAGGTGCATATATGACAAGCGTATCGCCTTCCATCTCTGCCTGTAACGGTCTTATCCACATACTGAATTGCTGAGCAGAAAGCTCATCTTGCAGCCTTGCGATACATTGTTGCCAAAGTGAAACCGCCACGTACTTATCCCCAAAACATCTTACAAAAGAGGTGTATTCTATAGTGAGATCACGCTGATCGCTATCCTTTAAATATATTTATCCCCAGATAGATAAGGCAATCGATAAGATCTCGATCTTAAGGGATCTGCTGCGATCAAAAATAGTGCAAAAACCCTCAAATCCAGCTTTATAAAGCGATCCAGAACGATCTATAATAGATTAACTTCGATCTGCTTTTAGATCAGTGGAACCACTAGATATAGTGGTAACTCACAGAGTTATCCACATTTTATAGTAGTTTTTAATGTTCGAAGAAAAAACGGAGATGGCATTATTTAATCACTTAAGTCGATTGCGTATTGACGTGCTCAATTAAAGTGATTACAATTCGGCCTCTTTTTTGCCCTTACCTCTAATTTCTAGAGACTAAGGTTTATTAACCTAACAAAGACGGATTGCCATAATGAGTAAACGTACTTTTCAACCTAGCAACCTGAAGCGCAAGCGTTCTCACGGCTTCCGCGCTCGTATGGCTACTGTAGGTGGCCGCAAGGTTATCGCACGTCGCCGTGCTAAAGGTCGCACTCGTCTTTCTGCTTAAGTAGAGATGCAAGTGACCAGCTATACCTTTACGCGGGAGTTACGTTTGTTAACTCCCGCGCAATTTAAATCTGTCTTTACCAAACCTATCAAAGCGTCTTCCGCTGAAATAACCTTACTTGCTATTCCTAATTCTGAACAACATCCACGTTTAGGACTAACGATTGCTAAGCGTTATGTAAAGAAAGCTCATCAACGAAACCGTATTAAACGTGTAATTAGAGATAATTTTCGTTTACATCAGCATGATCTCCCCGCTGTAGATATCGTTGTGCTCGTCAGAAATGGCGTACTTGATATGGAAAGTGCAGAACTCAAAAAATTGGTAGAAAAGCTATGGCGAAAACTCTCTCGCCGTTACAATGGCTAGCAACTACGATTATTCGTGGCTACCAAGTACTCATAAGTCCCATGCTGGGACCTCGTTGCAGGTTCAATCCAACATGTTCACACTATGCAATAGAAGCAATTCGTTTGCATGGATTTGTGACAGGATGTTGGTTTGCAGCGAAACGCATATTAAAATGTCACCCTTTACATCCGGGTGGTGAAGACCCCGTCCCTCACAAAAAAAATAGGTGCGATAAATAGGCTATGGAATCTCAACGCAATATATTGCTTATCGGTCTGCTTTTTGTCAGCTTTTTACTTTGGCAACAATGGCAAACGGATCAAGCTCCTCAACCGGTTGTAGCGCAAACTCAATCTTCAGTAGCGGCGTCTACTGTCGCCGATGCTCATAGTTCAGATGTTCCAAATGCTGATTCAGCATTACCAGAAGTGATTACTGCTTCTAAAGAACTCATCACTGTGACCACTGACCAACTTGAAATCAGAATTGATCCAATTGGCGGTGACATCGTTTATTCAGCTTTGCTGTCTCATAAACTGAAAGAAGAAGCTGAAGACCCATTTGTTCTGCTAGAGCAAACTAATGACATCTATTATGTCGCTCAAAGTGGTCTAATTGGTCGTGATGGTATCGACAGCAGTACTACAGGTCGTGCACATTTCGATAGCACAGCCCGTGATTTTGACTTAGCAGCAGGCCAAGACACATTAAATGTGCCATTAACCTACTTAGCACCTAACGGTGTGACCTACACTAAAATGTTTACCTTCTACCGCGGTAAACATAATGTTGATGTTGCTTACCAAATCAACAACAGCTCTAGTGCACAGCTTCAAGTTCAGATGTATGGCCAAATCAAGCACAGCATCAAGAAAAGCGAAAGCAGCATGATGATGCCGACTTATCGTGGTGGCGCATTCTCAACAGCAGATACACGCTATGAGAAATACAGCTTCGACGATATGGCTGATAAGAACCTAGACAAATCGACTCTTGGTGGTTGGGCAGCAATGCTACAACACTATTTCGTTTCTGCTTGGGTACCACCAGCAACTGATAAAAACGTTATCTTCTCAAGCGTAAGCGCGGGCGGATTAGCTAACATCGGTTTCCGTGGCGCGCTATATGATATCGCACCTGGTAGCGAACAGACCATTAAAGCCCAGTTCTATGTCGGCCCTAAAGATCAAGAAGCGCTATCTGCTATCTCTGAATCATTAAATCTGGTTGTTGACTACGGTTTCCTTTGGTGGCTAGCCATTCCAATTCACTGGTTATTGATGTTCTATCAATCATTTGTGGGCAACTGGGGTGTGGCAATTATCCTTATTACGCTTACCGTTCGTGGCATGTTATATCCACTAACGAAAGCGCAATACACCTCTATGGCGAAGATGCGTAATCTACAGCCTAAACTTGCGGAAATGAAAGAACGCATGGGTGATGACCGTCAGAAGATGGGTCAAGCGATGATGGAACTGTACAAGAAAGAGAAAGTTAACCCTATGGGTGGCTGTCTACCAATCTTGCTACAAATGCCAATTTTCATCGCTCTATACTGGGTATTGTTAGAAAGTTACGAGCTACGTCATGCACCATTCATGTTATGGATTACTGATTTATCAGTACAAGATCCATACTATGTGATGCCTATTCTAATGGGTATCTCAATGTTTGTGATGCAAAGAATGCAGCCAATGGCACCGACTATGGATCCAATGCAAGTTAAGATGATGCAGTGGATGCCGGTTATCTTTACTGTATTCTTCTTATGGTTCCCAGCGGGTCTGGTTCTATACTGGTTGGTAGGTAACTTAGTCGCGATTACACAGCAGAAGATTATCTATGCTGGCTTGGCGAAGAAAGGGTTAAAATAACTCTTAGTTCCAACTAAGCAAAGCGGCTAGATACTTCGGTATCAGCCGCTTTTCTCATTTAATGAGAAACACTTTTTGTTAATCACCTTTCATATTTGAACTAGGAAACACAGTAATGACAACAGATACTATCGTGGCACAAGCGACCGCTCCAGGTCGTGGCGGTGTCGGTATTATTCGAGTGTCTGGCGACTTAGCTAGCAATGTGGCTATGGCGGTAATTGGGCGCATACCTAAAACCCGTTATGCCGACTACTGTGACTTTAAAAATGACCAAGGCGAGGTTATCGACCAAGGTATCGCTTTATATTTTAAAGGCCCTAACTCATTTACCGGTGAAGACGTACTAGAACTTCAAGGTCACGGTGGCCAAATCGTGCTTGATATGCTCATTAAGCGTGTGATGGAAACCACGGGTTTGCGTATCGCCAAACCCGGTGAGTTCAGCGAGCAAGCTTTTATGAACGACAAGCTTGACCTAACGCAAGCAGAAGCGATTGCAGACCTAATTGATGCCACTAGCGAACAAGCAGCTAAAAGTGCTTTAAACTCGCTACAGGGCGAATTTTCAACCCAAGTACACGAACTTGTCGAACAGACCACCAACCTACGCTTATACGTTGAGGCTGCCATTGATTTCCCAGATGAAGAAGTCGATTTTTTATCTGACGGCAAAGTCGCGGCATCGCTGTACCGGATCATCACTCAGCTCGATTCAGTGCAAGCAAGTGCAAAACAGGGTTCTATCATCCGTGAAGGCATGAAAGTGGTTATTGCAGGCCGTCCTAATGCAGGTAAATCAAGCTTACTCAATGCTCTCGCCGGTAAAGAGTCCGCTATTGTCACCGAAATAGCAGGCACCACTCGCGATGTATTGCGCGAACATATTCACCTAGACGGCATGCCACTGCACATCATCGATACCGCGGGCTTGCGTGATACTGTCGATACCGTTGAAAAGATAGGTATTGAACGCGCATGGGACGAGATAACAACCGCCGATCAAGTATTGTTTATGGTTGATGGCACCACGACGACCGCCGTTGATCCTCACGAAATTTGGCCAGACTTTATCGATCGCCTACCAAAAAACTTAGGTATAACAGTCGTCCGCAATAAAGCCGATCTCACTGGCGAAACATTGGATGTTACCGAAGAAGCAGGACACCCCGTTCACCGAATATCGGCTAAAACGGGCCTAGGTGTAGCAACGCTGCAACAACACCTAAAATCCTTAATGGGTTATCAAAGTAATCTAGAAGGTGGTTTTATCGCGCGTCGTCGCCATTTAGAAGCACTTGACCTTGCTAGCAGCCATCTGCAATTAGGTAAAGAACAACTCGAAGTCTATCAAGCAGGCGAATTGTTGGCCGAAGAACTACGCATGACTCAAATGGCATTATCGGAGATCACTGGCAAATTTACTTCAGATGACCTATTAGGAAAGATTTTTAGCTCTTTTTGTATTGGTAAATAACGCCCTGCAAAATATTGTTCTGTAACTCCGCTACAGCAGTAAAACATCCCTTAGTCTAGATCTTGATGTCAGGATCTAGACTGACATTCAAGCCCCCAATGTAAGCCTATATTTACACCGCGATCGCAATTGATCGCCAACTGTAAACCTCCCTTTATAGACCACTAAAAGTAAGATCGTTAAATACAAGTATCAACAGAGATATCAACAAGCAAACACGATCGGTGAACAGATCTCCCTCTTTGCACTAAAATGACATAAGCCACTGTTATTTAATAATTAAATAGGACAGGGCATTAATAACGATCCTCAAAAAAAATGCAGAAAATAGATCTTTCTTGATAAGTTATACTCAGAAAAAAAACTTTAAATATTTCAGCCTGTGTAAAAGTGGATCAGCAGTAGTTAAGATCATCAATTAGTCGTATTGATCTTTACTCGAAGATCTACGCCAATATTACTTGATATCAATAACACGACTCGCTTTGCGGTATTGGATCTTCCAACCTATCCAGCGCGGTAATTCCCAACGTGTAGGCCCCTGCTTACGGCCACCTTTAACGTAATCTAAAATAACCAGCTTTCGTTTTGGTTCATACGCAACCGTCAACTTAAGCTCAGGCAATTGCAGTACCGCAGGATAGAGCTGATCAAACTCTTCGCGCTGCCAATCAGGGATACCGTCAAACAGTAAATCATCACCCTCAAGCAAGCTTAAATCCTCAAAGCTCTCAACCCCTAATTGCACCAGCTTGTCTTTAAGATAAGTATCGAGCACTAAAGGCTGTTTAATCTCATTTTCAAACTCTGCTGTTTTTCCCAGTGCAAACCATATATTCCATGCCGCAATATCAGCCGTTAAGCGCTTAGCAACACCTGACAATTCTCGTCCTTGTATAATGCTACGGGCAATAGCCTCTGTCGCCTGCTCACCCGATGCCCGCTCAAAACGAGAATCTATCACTCTGCCAGCATATAGCCGCTCGATAAGCACTTTACGCGTCGATGAGCGCTCTTTATTTTCAGCTAACCTGTCTTCACCTAATCCCGCTTGGCAAATTAGCTGAGTTGAAATGGGCGCCATTATTGAAGCCAAGTTCAATGTTTGCTTCACCCCTTTACCCGCAATAGAGTGTTGGTCAAATACCACCGCAGCAATTGCCGCCTCTTTACCGGCATAATCTTTAAGTTCAGCACTAAAGCGGCTATCACGGCCTATCTGCACTTCACTAAAGCCATTACCTAACGCTTGTACCCGTTTAATACGCCGAACAAACGCCAGCTCTGGTAGCGCCTTAATCACCGCCAACAACCAACGAGTTCGCAAAGCCTCTGATTTACGATCTAACACCGCGGCCTTATTCAGTTTAGGCAGACCTAAACCTTGTCTAATTTGGTTCGCTAGCCTGCGGGCTTCTTTAATGCCGTGATGGTCAATATTGACAAAATCGACAGCCGGCTCTCGAATCAATTTAACCAGAGTAAATGCGTCACATCCCAGCTGTTCCCATTCATGCAGCGACTTAACATCGTATTCTGCCGTTGGTTGCTGATACAAACGCTGTGGCACACTAATCGCCGCAGCTAAATCCACCATTAACTCAGTGCATTCATCATCTGGCATAGCACTAATTAAATGCGCAAACTGCGTATCTATCGGCAACGGGAATAACTTTCTGCCATGAGCTGTGACTTTGCCCTGATTATCAATGGCCCCCATAGCAAGTAAGCGGCTTTCTGCTATTGCTAGCGGTTTACTGTTAATCGCATCAACAAAGGTTAATTCCGCTAAGCGCACACCACTGCATGCCGCTGCCAACATAGGTTCAACTAACTCTTCGCGCTGTAGTTCTGGTGGTGTCATCGCCTCTAATGGCGCGTGCTCACCCCATAAACGCACACATAAGCCCGCTTGAGTTCGGCCCGCGCGCCCTTTTCGTTGATCAGTACTGGCTCTTGATATTCGGGCCAACGACAACACCGTTCGACCATTACGTTGATGTGTGCGCCGCTCAAGCCCTGAATCAATCACGGCCGTCACGCCAGGAATAGTCAAAGAGGTTTCAGCAATATTGGTCGCAAAAATAACCCGCTGTGTATCCGCATTGGCTAACAGCGACTGTTGCTCAGTGGCAGATATTCCGCCATGTAGCGCAACCAGATCAATATGGGGTGTGCTACCCGTTGATAGAGATAAAGACTGACACGCCTGTAAACAAGATTGGATTTCGCGTTTACCGGGTAAAAACACCAGAACATCGCCAGTCGTTTTACTCAGAAGTGATGTCAGTGCGGTTTTGACCTTTTGCTCTAAACTAGATATATCCGGTAACTGCTGACTGTCCGTTGACTGGTACGTTAGTTCCACGTGAAACATTCTACCTTTTGCCAACAACCTCTTGGACTTAACTCCAATAGAATCAGACAAGTAGTCATTCAACCTTGCACCGTCAATCGTCGCAGACGTAAGAATTAAACGGTTTTGAGCACGCTTTTTAAGTAATGCTAACAGTAAATCGGTATCCCAACGGCGCTCATGAAACTCATCAATAATCACCGTATCAAAACAAGCCAAGCCCGCTTTTTCATCTATACCATTGTGTTGCAGTGACGACCCCTCCATAGACAGCCAACGCAACGCGATACCCGGCGTCACAAAGGCAATATCGGTATTTTCATCAACAGTTGAATCAAAACGAATGGCATGGCCTACGTTTAACGGCCTAGCACCTTTTGATAAAGAGCCTTTAGCTAACTCGCCGACAAAACTCGCCAACGCCAAGCACGCCACCCGCCTAGGCTCCACCACCAACACTCGCCTTCTTCTGCCATCACTCTCAGGTTCAGCACACCAAAGCGGTAGACGCGTCGATTTACCCGACCCCGTATCAGACTCAACTACCAAGTGATGGTCTTTAATGGCAGATTTAAACTCATCATAGAGTGCATCTATCGGTAAAGAGTCGATAGCGAAAGAATCGCTGGGAAGAGGAGCTTGCGGTGATTGACACTGTTCGGCTTGAGGCTGCTTTTTCATAGTGGTCGAATATGGCTAATTATTAACATAGAGGTTGGAAGACTTATCGGCTAATTTATAATCGAGGTATTTACGATTCTTGTGGCCGGCGACGTTGGCGCTGATCTTATTGGGCTACTTGAGGACGAATGAATCTGTTTGCTGGCACATGAAGATGTTATTCATGGCTTTGTCATATTGTACACCTGTCGTCTGCACCTTGTCTGTTCACAAGATTGAAAGAACTTTTAGGTTTCATCAGCTTTTGTATTCTTGGATAAAGTTATGCTTGCCTTAGCAGAAAGGTAATCTATCGCCTCCATGCAGATACTTCTACGAGACGCCGCAAGCACATCTGACCTACAGGGTCTTAAGCGTTCCAGACGCTTTAAAGACATTTCCCATATCCCTATGGGTCAGTGGAGGAAATGCCAAATTTTGTAAGGAACAAAATGGGCCCTGTGGGCTCAGCGATTTCAAACAACCTCCATGTTTAAAAGCCAGTTCGGCATCCTTGCCTCTCGTTCGAAGACTATCACTTCGTGATACCTCACCCTGTCATCGAAGCTCGCAGCTGTATCTACACTGGCTGCTTATAAGCAGAGTATCACTTCGATTTAGCATTTATTTATGATGACCGATTCAGATGTTTTCAGTGATGAGTCAATTAAATAGGCTATTTGCCTCAACAAATGAGGCGATTAAACCTGTTATTTGCCTCATGCTCAATTATCACTTCGATTGAATGACTTAGATATTTCTAAACAGGATAAAAAGGTTCGATTGATAAATTGGATAGATATAGAGCCAGCGATTCTGGCTCTTCGGTTTCGAACAGGGTGAAACTATGCTCATCATGCCAATGTTTAGAGAAGTTTCAGGTTAATGCAGTGAGCCAAGATTAGTGGCGGTAACGATAGAGTAGCGACTCGTAGTCGTGTTCTCTCGCTCCTCTTTATTTGGATAATCGACCCAGAGGACTTATCAACTTATCGATTACCAAGTTTACCAAGTAACTTTGAAGTTAAGTTTTGGATTCATTTGGCTTTATAACCTGCGGTTCGCAAAATGTGCAGATACTTCTACGAGACGCTGCATCTACACCTGTTGGTAAAGTAAAGGAGCTATCTGTTCGATTTAATGACTTAGATGTTCTAAGCAGGATAGAAAGGTTCAATGTGTAAACCGGACAGGTATTGGGTCAGCGCTTCGCTCTCTTCGGTTTCGAACAGGGTAAAGCTATGCTCATCATGGTAGATTTCAGGTTCGTGTGCAGAGCTGAGATTAGTGGCGGTAACGATAGAATAGCGACTCGTAGTCGTGTTCTCTCGCTCCTCTTTATTTGGATAATCGCCCCAGAGGACTAGGTATTGGCTGCTGTCCTCTAAACCTGAGCTATCAGAGTCTATCTTTGCCTTAAACATAAAGCTTGGGCACGCATCATTGTGCCAGCTCTTATCGATAAGAAATGGATAATCACTAAGTTCAAACCCCAGTTCAAAATTTTCACCAAACTCCTGTTTGTATTGAAGCATATCTAAATACCTAGGCAGGTTTTCATTACCTAATTATAGTTCATAAACCAATTGATTTTTATATAATTAATATTATTTAAGTAGCTTTAATATTCACTTGTTCCAACAAAGTTAGAAATACCTAATTTTCATCAGTTACGTAAGGAAATATTTTACTGGTTCAGGAAATAATAGGTTCAAATCTCGCTTATTTATCTTAAATAATGGCCCTTTCTCTGCAACTTTGGGCTTTGCACCTCCTGTACGCTTAATCAAATGATCCATTGTTATTACTCCACTTTCAACCAGAGGCATAAGTTGACCTAATAAAGGCGACTTTGTGTGTACAACTGATAATAGGTTAAAATGCTCAACACCCTCAATAAATTCACTTTTTGCCTCTATCCAGAAGGTTTCAGCATGCTTTTCTTTTAATCTCTGACGCAATAGATTACCAGGCCAAGTTGCTACATGAGCCCCACTACTATGAATCTCATTCAATTCATCTTTTTCACGGTTAAACTCAAATTTCAACCCTTGGCTGTTAGCCCTATTGGTGCTGAGCGTACAGTAAAGCCTAAAATCGTTTTCTCGTGCATACCCATATTGGTCCAAAATGGCTGCACTGCTTTTACAAGTACTAAGCCCCCAATCAGCAACTTGTGCAAATAAGGTCGTTCTAGTCTTGTTACCGCGGCCAGATTTTAATTCAATCCCTTTGTAGTCGGGTAATTTACTAGAGTTAGCCTCAATATCTAAAGCTGCCTCTATAGACATACCTATTGCAGTATTACCTTCCATAATGGCTCGAAGCGGCTTTTTAGCTAGCACCTTTAATTTAGCTAAAAGCTCATAAGATATACTATTGCTAGCAGCTAAGTGCTTATTTATAAAACTTTGTAAATCCGTAGTTTTATTACCATAACTAGGACTAATCTCTTGAATCAAATTTGGTTTACTTGCCTCTAACTCTAAGGACTTGGTACTCAAATTTATTAAATATGCGGAATCGTCACTGACAACAATGGCTATTTGATCTCCAGAATCAGCGAAATCACCCAACTTGGTGAACCACATTCTAGGATCACCTTTCTTAGTTTCGGGCCTGTAAAGACTAACTTTTGATTCATTACACTCTTTATCTGAGATGAAAAATGCACTTTTCTTTACTTTAGATTCTTGCCCTTGTCCTTGATTTTCATAATCATGAAAATTTGTGAGTTCAAAGTGTGTTCTAACTGGTTGAGTAGCATCGAGTATTGATTTTTTTAAGCCTGTAGTAGTTGGTTCAAAAATAGAAAATTCAATTCCTAACTTTGTTAATAACGATTTATTTTTACTGACTAAAAGCTTTTTACCATCAGTTAAGTAACTCTCACTTCCAATATCTATTTGATTTAGTTCTTCAACCTCAAGTTTTTCTGATGAAAATGGAGGTTGTCTAAATAAGATTTGTTGTTGATCAAAAGCTTTAAGAACAGCTTTCCAATTCCCTAAGTTTGCTTGTTGTGCAACAAGTAACAAAGCTTCAGCTTGAGTTAAATTGTGTGATTTTTTGAGCTTTTTTGCTTTTTGCTTTAACCGCTCAATATTTATGAAGGGATTTTTAGAATGGTTTTGTTCTGAAGTCACGCATACACCTCTGTAAAAACTTAAGTTTCAATGAGTTATACACCAGACTTACTACCCAAAAATAAGCTAATTAGTGCTAACGAAACTAGTTTTTACAGAGAGGACGCATAGGGTCTTTACTTTATTGGGTTGTTGGCTTCTCTCCAAAGCCTTGTTTATAATGTATATTTAAGTATTTTAACTGTCAAGATTAGATTATAAAAACTAGATCTGAATGCCTGGACTTTATAACCATTTTCGATTAGAATCTCCAAAGTCAAAATTTCTTCTTGTAGGTGTATATTGAACCATATCGAATTATTCGCGGGCTGCGGTGGCTTATCATTAGGCTTAGATAAGGCCGACTTCAAGCTAGTCATGGCCAATGAATTATCACCTATGGCTGCAGAGACATTTGCTTATAACTTCTTAAATGAAAACCTAGAAGAAATCGCAAACAATGGTGGGAAACCAAACCAATCATATTGGCTAAATAGTCAATTCAGCGACTTAAAACCTAGGTTAAGAGAAAACCCATTTAATTCGCCTTCTTTCTCCTCTGGCGAAGGGTTTAGTGACATCCCTAAAGATTTAAATGAATTACAAGGGAAGCTTGTAATTGGAAGTATTGTTGAACTAAATATATTACTAGAAAAAAACCCAGAGCTTGTCCAAAAGTTACAAGATGGTTTCGGAGATGGCGGTTTAGACCTTGTTTCTGGCGGACCACCTTGTCAAAGTTTTAGTATGGCGGGTTTGCGTAAAAGGGATTGTGATAAAAACTCATTACCATGGGAGTTTGCAAAATTTGTCTCTCATGTGAAACCAAAAATTGCCGTTTTAGAAAATGTGACTGGGATACTACGAGCTTTCAAAGATGATGATGGTAATTCCTTTCATGCTTGGTTTGAAGTCGCAAAAGTGTTTGCCACAAAAGGATATATCCCATTATGTCTTCATATCAACGCGCGATTAGCTGGTGTAGCCCAAAATCGCCCTCGTTTCATAATGATAGCTATACGAGAAGATATTTATGACCTATTAGCAATCAATTTCAAAAGTGATAGTGCTGAATCAGAGTTGTTCAAGTCTTCTGAAAGCTTTTTTAAAGCCGTTCAGATGGATATTGAAAACGTAGAATTTGGTTCATTACCATATTTTGACGCAACAAAATCAACAGACTTAATTCTTTATAAAAATTCTTTTTTACACCATTTAGTCAGTAAAAAAGAGGTTTCTGTTCGTGAAGCGCTGGATGATTTAAAACAAAATAAGCCAAAAGCACCGTCAAAGTTCGTTAAAAGTCTAAATAAAACATTCTCAAGCTCTCTCAAGAAAAGAGAAGGTGGAATTCCTAATCACGAACAAAGAAACAATAGTGAAATAGTTAAACGTAGGTTCCGTCTGTATCAAGTACTACAGCAGATAGATAATCGTTCCGTAATTAAAGCTATTTTTGCTATTTTAAAGGGAAGTGAGACTCAACTAGATGATAGTATTTGGGCAATAGTAAAAGAGTTCAGCTATCTTCAGGAAAATGGAAAGTTAGAATTATTTCTGACAAAAGAATCGTTTATAACTTACTTATTATCACATCCTACAAAAAAACAAACACAAAAAGCGCTCGCACCAAACTCTCCAGCGCCTGCAGCATTATCTATACCTGATGACGCTTGTCATTATGATGAAGATGAGTTGAGAGTATTAACTGTAAGAGAAATGGCTAGAATTCAATCTTTCCCTGATAATTTCGTATTCCGATCCAAGGTTACTACAGGCGGTCAAATGAGGAAGTTTGAAGTACCACAGTATACCCAAGTTGGTAATGCTGTCCCTCCACTGTTAGGTTTAGCATTAGGTCACGTAATAAAAGATATTTTAAAGGGATAACAAAAATTCTGACCCTAGAAGGTTAACTCCCTATATCTACAAAAATATAGCAACTCTATGAGCTGTCTATAACTAAGCTAACTAATCATAGAAGTATTCAGCTTTTAGATAATAAGTGTAGATACGGCTGCGAGCTTCCAAAACAAGGCCAATAATGTTCCCGACATTATTAGGCATTTCCTACTATCCATGTAGGTCAGAAGTACTTGCAGCGTCTCGCTGTACTGTCTGCACATTAGGTCGTTCTTTCACATCCATGTGATCACGATATTCGTATATCCATATACAGCAACTGCTGCAAGTCATTAATACCAATGAGGCCATGGTTCTCCATAGCCTATCAAACGCTTGCCCGATAAATTAAACCAACACCTAACTCTTTTTTTAGCAGCGGTCTAATTCAAACAACACTTCTTGTATTTCTTGCCACTGCCACAGGGACAGGGATCATTGCGACCGGCTTGAATATCAGCAACAAAAGGCTGCTTAGCATCAAGGTTTTCAAAATAGCTATCGTCAAGTTCCTTTGGCGTATTCATCAGGTCGTCAAAAACTGCCATTAGGTCATCATCATTCATATCAGATTCTGAGTTGAAACCCGCCCACTGGCTTAGGGAGTCGATAACATCATAATCCCCGCTAATTAGACCACTTTCCCACTCTGAATAACCGATAGACTGATTATCCCAATCGATGATGCACTGATTCTCTGCAGGGCCTTCGTCTATCACTTTGCTTTTAACATAACCAACAAACTGGCTATGGTATTGATTAAACTCATTAGAAATTAACAGATTAATCAATTCAAAAAGTGCTATTGAGTGATTACTTTTGAGCAGATTTTCGATAAAGCCAGGAACACTTTGATTAAGTGTCTCTCTATCAATTTGGTCGGTATGCAGCTGAGAAAAGAGCGCACTTAAGGCTGACATCTTAACGATTTCGCCCGCTTGATCAGAGTTAACTAATAAACAAAGTTGCTCAGGCTTACCCTCGGCCAAAATGTAGTAAGCAGTGGAAAGATCTGAAGCGATAAAGTCACCGAGTAGCACTTCTAACGGACTATTACAGTCGTCCTTGTTAGTGAGATTGATCAGCGAATCAAAACAACTATATTGCTTACGATCGACAATAAGGCATAACCCGAAGAAAAGAAGGTTCGACTCAGGATCGGTCAACTCCTCTTTAACGATAAACCTCTGCATCAATTCATCGATAACCGGCAGTAGCTCAGGCCACTGCAGCCTTGCCGCCTGCAAAGCATCAATAGGGAGTGTTGTTAAGTCGCCACGACTTAGAGTGGTCATTATCTCAGCTAATTTCATATTACATTCAAGGTAAAAGGTGATGTTGTCTCATAGAGTAGCAAAAGAGGACCCTAAAGCCCCAAGTAAAATGGTTATAGCAACGGATAGGCCAATATTGAGCATAAAAAATGGTTAAACAACTCATGCAGTGGCTGCGAGAGTCCAATAGAGACGAGAATGGAAATACCATGGGATTTATAAACTTAAATTAGATTAACTAAATCGGAACCAACGGTGCGCAAGCTATGAATATAACTTGGGAACGGCATGACCCTATGCCCAGTTCCCTTTGGAAAGATGCTGCAACATTAGTGGCTAATTAACGTGAGTCGTATTAACAACCTGAATCGACAATCTCAAATACTGGTGGTGTGGTAGGGCTTTGTGCCTCGGTATACTTGAGGTAGCAATTATCACCACTGAATTTCTTAGTTTGTGGCATAAAACGGATAAATGGCTTGGCTGGATTATTATTAAAATACCAATCAGCTGGTCGTTCGGAGTTAAACACCGAATCTTCAAACTTGGCCATGATCAGTTTACTCCAGCTATTAGCGGCATCAGCAGCGGGATAACCGTAAACTAAATCAATGTCTTCACCATCGATAATGATAACGTTATCTTCACCTGGAGCGGGTTTAGGCTTGCTCTCTAAGCCTTGTAAAACTGACTTGGCATATAGCACACTCATAGCGCCATTCATCTCGGCTTTTAAGCCTTTTAAAGATGAAATTCGAGCATCTGATTGTAGTTCAATAAAACGAGGGACTGCGATCACAGAAAGTATGCCTAAAATAATAATAGTCACAACTAACTCTATAAGAGTAAAACCATTTTTCCGCATTGAATAGTTCATTTTATTAAACAATAAGTGGAACACTATTATATTGAATACTATCCATTTTAAAAAGGTAATTCGCAAATGGTTAACTAACTCAAATTATGCAAAAAGGAATAAATACAGCCTCTAACCTATTAAAAATATCAACCTGAGTCGCGCCAGGCCTAAAGCGGCTTGTACTCGCGTAAACAAAGCCTGCCAACTGTAGCTCTCATTTAAACACTACATGACTTTCATTCATGTTGGATAACTGTAGAATCCGCGCCTTGTTTGATTCTTTCCTTTTATATAGTGCATTAATGATGATCGATCTGGCTTTACTTCCTCTTTATTTAACTACCGTAGTCGCCCTGCTGTTAATTCCTGGGCCTGACATGTTACTTATCGCCAGCTCAAGCTTGAGCTATGGTAAAAAAGTAGGCGTGTATGCCAGTTTAGGTAATGCCACATCGGGCCTTATTTTGACTTTTCTTGCAGCTATGGGCGTGTCAGCTTTAGTGGCTATGAACCCAATGGCACTAGAGTTATTACGCATTTTAGGTGCCGCCTATCTACTGAAGATGGGTTGGGATTGCATGCGCAGTTCTGCAGCTGAAACACCAGAGATAGAACAACAACATAATCTGGCTAAACAGTTATATCGCCGAGCGGTGATGAGTAATTTGTTAAACCCAAAGGCACTGATCTTCTTTGTATTGTTTCTACCACAGTTTGTTTCAACTCAACTAAGCGCAAGTTCAGGTGAGCAGATGCTAGCTTTGGGCTTATTGCTCAATGTGATGGGATTACTGTTTAACCTACTGCTTGTCGCTATGGTTGGAAGCCTGGGTAAACCACTATTGAAAAATGAGAAATTCAGGGCGAATCAGAATAAGTTTATGGGCTTTATATTCTTTGCCCTCGCCATCTGGTTGTTGGCCTCCCAAGTTCAAACCATGAGCTAAGTAATATAATTGATAAACTGGCACAGCCGGTTATAGATGACTACGGGAATAAATCTCCCGTAGTCATTTCTCGTTTTTTGCCGTCATGATCCTCAGATACAACTCCCGCAAAAACAAAACCATAAGATTTTCCCAGCCGTTTTACAGAAGAGTCACCTAGAACTATTTTTTTTATTAGCGAACACTCCCTCAATATTTGGCGAGTTTGGTCGATAAAGAACATACGCTGAGGGCAGCGATGACCTCATTCCCCCCCAGCCATAGTGTTTTCGAAAGTGATAAAAGAGATGGCCAGATAAATACCTTCAAATTATTTTAATAAGCTGTATTCAAATAATTTATTTGTTAATACTTTGTTGATTTGAGGCTCGGTATTTTACTTTTATAAAGCAAGAGTTGATATGTTCACCATCATGAAGATGGCTAATGAACACTCCATTTTCTTTTGTTCTGTGACAGAAAAAATGAAGAAAAACCTGATATTAGATCGAATTTTCATTAACACTTTTACCTCAATCTTGTTCTAACAAAGCATCTATTGAAGTAAAATATTTTCAAGCTGTAGCAACAAGTAGACAAAGTGCTGCTTACTGTTAAAGCAATATAATTTGAGCCAGGATGGCCAGCCAACTATCACGCCAAATTTAGGATGATCATAATGAAAGAAGTCGCTTTCCGTTGGATAGACAAGTTTCTGGTAAATATCAAATTACAGGAGAATTTTTTAATCCTGTTTTTCTCTTCGCTGCTGGTAATGCTTATCGTTAGCCTAACTTTAATCAGTGCCGAACAAGATCAGAAAAATAAACAATTACAGCAAGAAATTCATTTGGTATCTAATCTGATATCTAAAACAGAATTAAGTCAAAATGAGCTGTCTGGTATTCTCGCTAACAGTAACCTCAAGCTTGGAAATCAGGGGGCATACGCCACTCAAGTTCCCAATACAAACGTGTCTATAAGCGCCAAACCGTTACCAGGGATTTTCTCTACCTTAGGTCTCGGCCATTACGCCATCATCCTGTTTTGTATCGGCTTTATCATCATCAGCTATTATTACATTAGATCATTTATGGGCGGTGCCCTCTTTAATATCTACGATGCTGTTAAACGTCTGGCCGATGGCGATCTCGCATCCCGCATTGCTTATGCTCCGGCGCGTAATGAATTCAACATTATTGCTCAGACGATCGATAGAGTTTCGGAACGTGAACATGTATTGGTAAAAACCACTCAGGAAGCCATCGCCCTTATTCAACAGATCAGTTCTCAGTTGCGTCAACGTAGTAATGAAAACGCCACATTAACCAGTCAACAGCAAGAACGTATCGATTCACTGGCCAGTGCAACCGAACAGATGGCCTCCTCTATTCGTGAGGTGGCGAGTCATGCCCATGATTCTTCGACTCAAACCAGTGATGCTACCCAAACCGCAACATTAGGACTATCTCAGGTAGAGTCGACTCAGAGAGCAATTAAAAAGCTGACCTCAGAAATTAATGCCGCATCCGGTGCCGTAGCAGATTTGGACTCGAGTGCCTCACAGATCGATGATGTAGTTTCCACTATTAATGCCATCTCTCAGCAGACAAACTTACTCGCACTCAATGCCGCTATCGAAGCCGCTCGAGCGGGTGAACAGGGACGAGGTTTTGCTGTTGTCGCGGATGAAGTACGCACCCTGGCCGGTCGAACACAAACTGCCACAGTAGAAATTCAGAAGATGATCGAAGCACTGCAGAGTAACAGTCAGGGCCTCATTACAGTGATGAAGCAGACGGTCGCGGAAGCCGAAACCAGTGAGTCCCTCATGGAGTCGGTGAGTAAGAACATCAGCCAAATAACGAGTCAGAACCAATATATCGCCGATCGCAGTGTTGAAATTGCCGCAGCAGCCGAAGAACAAGGCGCCGTGGCAGACAATATCGCCTCCGATGTGGATCTGGTGCGAACAGGTTCAGAAAGTGTTGCCTTAATGGTGACTCAAACAGCCAGCGAAATAGAAACCTTAAACAGCCAAGCCGATGTGCTAGAAAATCTGATGAAAGATCTCAAAGTCTAAGATCTTAACGTCTAATATTAATGTAAGCTGTCGATGTCATTCGTGACTCGACAGCTTTTTTTTCATTAAAATCAATCTTATACCAATCAGAATAAAAATTGTTCGCTCAGCGAGAATGTAGTATTTCAGAGGCAAGGCCCTCTATTGCGCCTCGGTTCTGGCATGCTCACAGTAACTCCGTGACGGTAGACTATCGGCATCGTTTAGCTGAATCACTATTAACTACTGGAGAGAAAGAGCTAATAAGTGTGACTAATCAGTATGATGTTGTACTCAACACTGAGGTCATCGAACATGTAGACGATCAAGAAGCATTGATTAATACCTGCTGCCAATGACTTAAGCCGGGTAGATTGCTGATCATGCCGACACTTAACCGCATAATAAAATCATACCTGATAGGCATATCAGCGCCGAATATCTGATGCATTACCTACCCATAGGGACTCGCGATTGGCGTTTTTTTCGTTACACCGAAAGAGATTCACGCCCCACGGTTTACGCAGTGTAAAAGCAGAAGGAATGAGCTTTAACCCTGTGGAAAATGACCAATAACGCTGACGAAAACTACCTGCTATATGCGATAAAAAGCTAATACGTTCACTCTATAAACCCAATGATTAGCACTGTAATCACTCTTGCTAGGCAACTCTTATAAACCTATTGGCATCGTTCGATTGAGTGCTTCAATTCCATTAAAATCAAGCCAGTACTGACCTAACATAGTCGATGTTCACACTTTCATAGACCCTATTATATTGTTTTCACTTTAGTTAACTGACAATGCCTCAGTCCCCATTTACACATATTAAACGGTAATCTGCTTAGTAAAAATCGGCTTATACCTTATGATTAGCGCAAACATAATGCAGATCGTAACGATAAATTAGATAGATTAGTGGCGATCTTATGCATTAAACACGTACTAAATAGCTCAGTTGAAGATGAGATCAGGAACATATATGGCAAAAGTAGAACTATTAGTAGGCACAACGCTAGGAAGTGCAGAGTATGTTGCTGATGAAATGTCGGCGCAATTGAACGATCTAGGCCATGAAACTATCGTACATTTGGCTCCTAATTTGGATGATCTGGACCCAAAATCGCTATGGTTGATCGCCTGTTCAACTCATGGAGCAGGCGATCTTCCAGACAATATAGTGCCATTTATGGACGAGATCTTAGCTAAAAAACCGGATCTGCTGACCACCCAATTTGCATTATGTGCGATTGGTGATTCGAGTTACGATACTTTTTGCCAAGGCCCCGAAAAATTAGTGGAAGCACTGGCCTTATGCGGTGCACAAGTTTTTGTGGATAAGATCCAGATCGATGTACAATACGATCCAATTCCAGAAGAACCCGCCCTAGCTTGGTTGAGCGGCTGGCAAGATCAACTTTAAGATCCTTTTCTTGATCGCTTTTACCTATTAACTTTTAAAGCACTCACAGTTTAGATCATACTTATCCACATATTAAGTCAAAAAATAACAAATATGTGGATAACCTATTATTTAGATCTGATTAACCTCTGTATTAATTCACCCTCGATCTGGTCAATGATCCACCCTGTGGATAACTAGCCGATCTATCCCCAAGCTTAGGTGAGTTTGATCGCGATCTAATAACAGGTTTGATCGCTCATTAACTCATGATTCTAATAAGGAATTCGGGTTATCCACCGAAAAAGCCGCCCTTAATAATAAACATAATAAGAGATCTATCTAAAGATCTTAAGATCTATTAAGCAGATCGGTGTTGATCAAAACAAGCAAAATTGATCGTTCACCTTAGGCAAAGCAAATGCTAAAATGATCCGCTCAGAAACAGAATTTTATCCTTTTAACAATCGAAGGCTGTCGAATGCATTTTCATGAACGGTTTGATGTAATCGTTGTTGGTGGTGGTCATGCTGGAACTGAAGCTGCGTTAGCTTCTGCCAGAATGGGTTCCAAAACACTTTTGCTAACCCACAACATAGATACCTTAGGACAGATGTCCTGTAATCCAGCTATCGGCGGCATCGGAAAGGGACACCTGGTTAAAGAAATTGATGCGCTCGGCGGAGCCATGGCAATTGCCACGGATTTTGCGGGGATTCAATTTAGAACATTAAATTCGAGCAAAGGCCCAGCAGTACGAGCAACTCGTGCTCAAGCGGATAGAGCCCTTTATCGACACAAGATCCAAGAGATTTTACAGCACCAACCCAACCTGCGTATTTTTCAACAAGCGGTAGACGATCTTGTGGTTGAAAATGAAACCGTGGTGGGTGTTGTTACCCAAATGGGTTTAGCGTTCGAAGCCCCTGCAGTCGTGTTAACGACAGGTACTTTTTTGAGTGGCAAAATCCACATAGGATTAGAAAATTACAGCGGCGGCCGAGCTGGCGATCCTCCGGCGATTGCCCTGGCTCATCGTCTGCGTGAGTTACCTATTCGAGTGGGTCGTTTAAAAACCGGAACACCACCACGCATAGACTCAAACACCATTGATTTTTCTCAAATGACAGAGCAAAAAGGTGATAATCCTTTGCCGGTTATGTCGTTTGTGGGTGACGTTAGCCAGCATCCAGAACAAGTCTCATGTCATATCACTCATACCAATGAGCGAACCCACGATATTATTCGTGCAGGACTGGATCGTAGCCCGATGTATTCGGGTGTTATCGAGGGCATTGGCCCACGTTACTGCCCTTCCATCGAAGACAAAATTAATCGTTTTGCAGATAAAGATTCGCATCAAATATTTATTGAGCCAGAGGGATTAAATACCACGGAAATTTATCCTAATGGTATTTCAACAAGCTTACCTTTTGACGTGCAACTTAACTTGGTTCGTTCGATAAAAGGCATGGAAAACGCAGATATAATGCGTCCTGGCTACGCGATCGAATATGATTATTTTGACCCACGCGATCTTAAAAATTCATTAGAAACCAAAACCATCAATGGTTTATTCTTTGCCGGACAAATTAACGGCACCACAGGCTATGAAGAAGCGGGTGCACAAGGCTTATTAGCGGGCATGAACGCATCATTGCAAGTTCAAGGCAAAGACACTTGGTGCCCTCGTCGCGACCAAGCTTACCTTGGCGTGTTGGTTGACGATCTGTCGACATTAGGCACTAAAGAACCTTATCGCATGTTCACTAGCCGTGCGGAATACCGCTTGCTGCTACGTGAAGACAATGCTGATATTCGTTTAACCGAAAAAGGTCGTGAACTTGGTTTAGTTGACGACAATCGTTGGGCGCTATTTAGTGAGAAAGTGGAATCGATCGAAACTGAACTACAGCGTTTACGTGGCCAGTGGATCCACCCCAAATCACCGCTTGTTGATGTGTTAAATCCACATCTAAAAACCCCGATTGCACGCGAAGCCACGTTTGAAGATCTACTGCGTCGTCCAGAGCTAGATTACCCAACATTGATGTCAATTGACGGATTTGGTCCAGGTATTGAAGATCAACGTGCTGCTGAACAGGTACAGATCCAAGTTAAGTATTCTGGTTACATTCAGCGACAGCAAGACGAGATTGATAAAGCGATCCGTAACGAAACGACTGGGTTGCCGCTGGATCTTGATTATCAAGAGATCCCAGGCTTGTCTAACGAGGTCATTGCAAAGATGAATGAGTACAAACCTGAAACGGTTGGTCAAGCCTCGCGTATCCCTGGCATGACGCCAGCTGCAATCTCAATATTATTAGTTCATTTGAAAAAACGCGGTTTACTGAGAAAAAGCGCCTAAATAACCTTGTTATGCACGATGAAAGGAAGCTTTGAGGCTTCCTTTCATCTTTTTTGCGCTTCATCATACCGATGAATATCTGATTTAAATTGTTTTGAGGACACTACCAGTGTTATTTGCCCAGTTAAACGAATACATGGCTGAAGTTGGCCTAGAGGCTACCGAGCAGCAAAAAAAGCAACTTGTTGACTTTGTTAGCATGCTCAATAAATGGAATAAGGCATTTAACCTAACTTCTGTACGTGATCCGGAGCAGATGCTCATTCGACATATCATGGACAGCTTAGTGGTTTCGCCACACCTGCAAGGATCGCGTTTTATTGATGTCGGTACCGGCCCGGGTTTACCGGGGATCCCGTTGGCGATCTTAAATCCTGATAAAGAATTTGTATTGCTTGATAGTTTAGGCAAACGCATTCGTTTTCAAAAGCAGGTTCAATTTGAACTTGGGATCAACAATATTTCATCGATTGAGAGTCGGGTAGAAGCGTATCAACCTGAAGAGTTATTTGATGGTGTATTGAGCCGTGCATTTGCCTCGATTCAAGACATGTTGCAATGGTGCCACCATTTGCCAAAAGCTGACGGCTGTTTTTATGCGTTAAAGGGCCAGCTAAGTAAGGATGAGTTGGCAAACTTGCCAGCAGGATTTGCTGTTGCTGAGACCATCGAACTTGTTGTTCCTAAGCTTGATGAGCAGCGTCATTTGCTGCGTGTAGTGAAGGTTAGTTAATCTAAGCTACATCTCCAAACTGGAAATATACTCGCTTGATGTCGTGGTTTAGACCATCTTTAACGATGGTTTTTTGAACCATTAGCGATAAAACGTACTGAACGGTTGCAATCTTTCAGCGCTTCAAGCAATTATATAAAATATGCGCATTAATTCCCCCTCATTTTTTTTAGACAGCCAATGAGAGAGGGCCGGAATACAATAACAGTGACTTACAGGGTGATATTGTGGGTAAAGTGATTGCCGTAGCCAACCAAAAAGGTGGCGTCGGAAAGACAACAACTTGTGTTAATTTAGCGGCTTCTCTAGCTGCAACTAAACGTCGTGTGCTGCTGATCGATCTCGATCCGCAAGGTAACGCAACCATGGGCAGTGGTATCGATAAATATACCGTCGAAAACACCGCCTATGAATTATTGGTTGAAGAGAAGTCATTCGAAGAAGTTGTTTGCCGAAACACTAGCGGAAAATATGATCTTATTGCAGGCAATGGCGATGTCACTGCCGCTGAAATTAAGCTGATGGAGTTTTTCGCCAGAGAAGTTCGCTTGCGTAATGCTATTGCGCCGATTAAAGATGATTACGATTATATCTTTATCGACTGCCCGCCTTCACTCAACATGCTGACCGTTAATGCCATGTCTGCGGCTGATTCTGTATTGGTCCCTATGCAGTGTGAGTATTACGCATTAGAAGGCTTAACCGCGTTGATGGATACCATCACTAAGTTAGGCTCTATGGTAAACAATGGATTGCACATCGAAGGGATTTTACGGACCATGTACGATCCTCGTAACCGTTTGTCTAACGATGTATCCGATCAACTAAAACAGCATTTTGGTGATAAAGTTTATCGCACTGTGATCCCAAGAAATGTGCGTCTTGCTGAAGCGCCTAGTTTTGGTGCCCCAGCAATGTATTACGATAAATCGAGCGCAGGAGCAAAAGCCTATCTCGCATTGGCTGGTGAAATTATTCGCCGAGCAGAGCAATTGGAACTGGCTGAGCAGGATTAAGGAAGAGAAATGACAGTGAAGAAAAGAGGTTTAGGCAAAGGGCTTGATGCTTTATTGAGTACTAGCCATGCCGCCAGCAAGCGACTTGAACCTAAAACGTTTGAAGGTGAGCAAGATATTAAAAATAATGATCTGATCACCTTAGACATTGATAGGCTTCAACCTGGCAAGTATCAGCCTCGAAAAGACATGTCGGCCGAAGCGCTTGAAGAACTTGCTGAGTCAATTCGTGCTCAAGGGATTATCCAACCGATTGTGGTACGCAAAGTCTCTGTTGAAAACTTTGAAATTATAGCGGGTGAACGTCGCTGGCGCGCTTCGCAGCTTGCTGGGCTGGCAAAGATACCCTGTATTGTTAAACAAGTCGCTGACGAAGCTGCAGTCGCGATAGCCTTGATTGAAAATATTCAACGTGAAGATTTGAATGCGATGGAAGAAGCTATTGCATTAAATCGTTTGATTGAAGAGTTCAATCTTACACATCAACAAATTGCTGATGCTGTAGGAAAGTCACGTGCCACAGTATCCAATTTACTGCGTTTAAACGGTCTCAATGAGCATGTTAAGCGTATGTTGGAGTATGGCGATATTGATATGGGCCATGGTCGTGCTTTGTTGGCTATTGAAGGTGACGAGCAGACAAATTTGGCTCGATTAGTCGTTTCTAAAGAATTGACTGTTCGCGAAACCGAACGATTAGTTAACCAAACCTTAAATCAAACTGAAATCGTCGAAAAAGCACCTAAAGATCACGATGTAGTCCGTCTAGAGAGCCAATTAATTGAAAGACTAGGTGCCAAGGTTTCTCTTACCCATAATAAGAAAGGTAAAGGGAAAATGGTAATTAACTATCAAAATTTGGCTGAATTAGAGGGTATTATCAGTAAAATCCGCTAAAAAACCGACGTTACGACAATATTATGTAATTTTGTGACATCTGTTAATCCTCCACTTTTAGACTTTTGGCGTAGATCACGCTAAAAGTCTCCTTTTTCTAACGGTTAAACTTGCTTTGAAACACTGAAACGGTATACTTTCGCAAGCTTTTTGTACCTCGGGTTTATACGGATATATGTCGTCCGGTCATCGAAACAGGAAGTTATAATGCGGAGAAGATAAATTGAGCAAGGTTTTAGCACGTCGTGGCCGTTGGTCAGCCTATAAATTAGTTTTGATACAGGCGGCGGTGGCTGGAAGTGTTTCTGTTTTCTTTTTCGCCATGTGGGGAGCTCAGTATGGTATATCTGCATTAGCAGGTGGTGCTATTGCTGTACTCCCTAATTTTGTATTCGCAACCCTCGCTTTTTCCCATACGGGAGCAAGCTCCGCAGCTAAAGTTGTTAAGACTTTTTACTGGGGGGAAGCGGTAAAGATGCTGTTAACCATAGCAATGTTTTCGTTTGTGTTTATCAATATAGAAATTGGTTTTATGCCTCTTTTTGTATGTTACACCCTGGCGTTAGTGATGCATTGGACAGCTCCTTTATATTTCAAGCAAAGTTAAGTGGGATGAATCATGGCTGCAACTGGTGAAGCGTTAACACCGCAGGGCTATATCCAGCACCACCTTACCAACCTAAGTGTTGGCGAAGGCTTCTGGACATGGCACATTGATTCATTGTTCTTTTCGGTTGGGCTTGGTGTTTTGTTCTTGTGGCTATTCCGTAGCGTTGGCAAGAAAGCAACTACCGGTGTTCCCGGCAAACTTCAGTGTTTTGTCGAGATGATAGTTGAGTTCGTTGACAGTAGCGTTAAGGAAACCTTCCATGGCCGCAATCCTGTTATTGCTCCGTTGGCATTAACGATTTTTGTATGGGTATTCATGATGAACTTCATGGATATGGTTCCAGTTGACTGGATCCCATCACTAGCACTTGCTGCTGGTATCCCTTACATGAAAGTTGTACCAACGACTGACTTAAACATTACCTTTAGTATGGCTTTAGGTGTGTTTGTGCTGATTATTTATTACAGCATTAAGGTCAAGGGTATTTCAGGGTTTGTTAAAGAACTGACCATGCAGCCTTTTAACCATTGGGCAATGATACCCGTCAACTTTCTGCTAGAAACAGTTACTTTGATCGCTAAGCCAATTTCATTGGCACTGCGTTTGTTTGGTAACTTGTATGCGGGTGAGTTGATTTTCATCCTTATTGCGTTGATGTACGGTGCTAACTGGGCATTATCTACTCTAGGTGTAACATTACAGCTAGGTTGGTTAATTTTCCATATTATGGTTATCACTTTACAGGCGTTTATCTTCATGATGTTGACCGTTGTTTACTTAAGCATGGCGCATGAAGATCATTAAGGAAAGCTGTAAATTTTTAAACTAAATCATTAATAACAACGATTTAGAATATTGGAGATAGAGATGGAAACTGTATTAGGCATGACAGCTATTGCTGTTGCTCTGTTGATTGGTATGGGTGCATTAGGTACTGCTATCGGTTTCGGCCTACTAGGTGGTAAGTTCTTGGAAGGCGCTGCGCGTCAACCAGAAATGGCTCCTATGCTACAAGTTAAAATGTTCATCGTAGCGGGTCTTTTAGACGCCGTAACTATGATCGGTGTTGGTATTGCATTATTTATGCTCTTTACTAACCCTCTTGGTGCAATGCTTTAATAAACGCTTCTGTCTTTAAACTTAATAGGAGGCTGTTGTGAATATCAACGCTACCCTACTCGGTCAGACGGTTGCCTTTTTACTCTTCGTGTGGTTTTGCATGAAGTTTGTTTGGCCTCCTTTGATGAATGCCATCGAAGAACGTCAAAAAAGGATTGCCGACGGTTTAGCTGATGCTGACCGTGCCGTGAAAGACCTTGAGTTGGCACAGGCGAAAGCCACTGATCAACTCAAAGATGCAAAAGCGACTGCTAACGAAATTATTGAGCAAGCTAATAAGCGTAAAGCTCAAATCGTTGATGAAGCTAAAGCCGAAGCTGATACTGAGCGCGCTAAGATTATCGCGCAAGGTTATGCAGAAATTGAAGCTGAACGTAATCGCGTAAAAGAAGACCTGCGTAAGCAAGTCGCTGTACTGGCTATTGCCGGCGCTGAAAAAATTCTTGAACGTTCGATTGATGAAGCCGCCCACAGTGACATAGTTAATAAACTTGTTGCTGAACTTTAAATAAGGAGTTGGAGTTATGGCTGAACAAACCACCATCGCTCGTCCTTACGCAAAGGCAGCTTTTGAATTTGCTCTTGAAAAAGATGCAATAGAGAATTGGGCAGAAATGCTTAATTTTGCCGCACAAGTTAGTGAAAACGAAACTATGCAGACTCTATTGGCTGGCTCTTTAGCCAGTAACCAGCTTGCAGAACTCTTTATTGGAGTTTGTGGTGAGCAGGTCAATGAGCAAGCTCATAATCTGTTAAAGGTAATGGCTGAAAACGGTCGTTTAGTAGTGCTACCAGCTGTTGCTCAACTATTTGTTGAGATGCAACATGAGCATGCGAAAGAAGTTGAAGCGTTCGTCGTTTCAGCTACAGAGCTAACCTCTGAGCAACAACAGGCCATGAGCGCTTCTTTAGAGAAACGTCTAGCACGCAAAGTTAAGCTGAATTGCAGCATAGATGCCAGCCTTATTGCTGGCGTAATTATCACGGCAGGAGACTTAGTCATTGATGGCTCGGTCCGCGGAAAAATTTCGCGTCTGTCTGATACGCTGCAGTCGTAATTGGGAGTTTGAGCATGCAACTGAATTCCACTGAAATCAGCGATCTGATTAAACAGCGGATCGAGCAGTTCGAAGTCGTTAGTGAAGCTCGCAACGAAGGTACAATCGTTGCAGTAAGTGACGGCATCATCCGCATCCACGGCCTAGCCGATGTGATGCAAGGTGAAATGATCGAGCTGCCTGGTAACCGTTTCGCAATCGCGTTGAACTTAGAACGCGATTCTGTCGGTGCCGTAGTAATGGGTCCTTATGCCACTTTGGCAGAAGGCGATAAAGTTAAAACAACTGGTCGCATTTTGGAAGTCCCAGTTGGCCGTGGTCTATTAGGCCGCGTAGTCAACACATTGGGTGAGCCAATCGACGGAAAAGGACCTATCGACAACGATGGTTTCTCTCCTGTTGAAGTTATCGCACCAGGTGTTATTGAACGTCAGTCAGTAGACCAACCAGTGCAAACTGGTTATAAAGCCGTTGACTCTATGATCCCAATCGGTCGTGGACAACGTGAATTAATTATTGGTGACCGTCAGATCGGTAAAACCGCTCTAGCGATCGATTCAATTATTAATCAAAAAAATACTGGCATTAAGTGTGTATACGTAGCTGTAGGCCAAAAGGCTTCTACAATTGCTAACGTGGTACGCAAGCTAGAAGAACATGGCGCTTTGGCGAACACCATTGTTGTTGTTGCTACAGCTTCTGAAGCTGCTGCTCTACAATATTTGGCTCCATACTCTGGTTGTTCAATGGGTGAGTATTTCCGCGACCGCGGTGAAGATGCACTTATTGTCTATGATGATCTTTCTAAGCAAGCAGTTGCTTACCGTCAGATCTCATTGCTACTTAAGCGTCCACCAGGACGTGAAGCATACCCAGGTGATGTATTCTATCTTCACTCTCGTCTGTTAGAACGTGCTTCACGTGTTAACGCTGAGTATGTTGAGAAGTTCACTAAAGGCGAAGTTAAAGGCCAAACTGGTTCTTTGACAGCATTGCCGATTATCGAAACTCAAGCGGGTGACGTATCTGCATTCGTACCGACTAACGTAATTTCGATTACTGATGGTCAGATCTTCCTTGAAACAGACCTATTTAACTCTGGACTACGTCCTGCTGTTAACCCTGGTATTTCTGTTTCTCGTGTAGGTGGTGCGGCTCAGACTAAGATCATCAAGAAACTGTCAGGCGGTATTCGTAGCGCACTTGCACAGTATCGAGAGCTTGCAGCGTTCTCACAGTTTGCATCTGACTTAGATGATGCAACACGTGCTCAGCTTGAGCATGGTGAGCGTGTTACTGAACTTATGAAGCAAAAGCAATATGCCCCTATGAGTATCGCTGATCAGTCTGTGTCTATTTTCGCAGCTGAAAAAGGTTACTTAAAGAGCGTTGAGCTTAATAAGATTGGTGATTTCGAAGCGTCTTTGCTCTCTTTCATGAACAGCGAACATGCTGACCTTATGAAGACCATTAACGATACTGGCAACTATAATGCCGATATTGAAGGTGAGTTAAAGGCTAGCTTGGACAAGTTCGTCGAAACCCAAACCTGGTAATCGAAAGAGGTGTCGTAAGGCACCTCAGGTCCAGATTGGAGAGTTAAGATGGCCAACGCTAAAGAGATTAAAACCAAGATCGCGAGTGTTCAAAACACTCAGAAGATCACGTCTGCTATGGAAATGGTTGCCGCCAGCAAAATGCGCAGAGCGCAGGAACGCATGGCCGCAAGCCGTCCATATGCAGAAAATATGCGTAAGGTGATCGGTCACGTAGCGCAAGGTTCTCTCGAGTATAAACACCCCTATCTAGAGGTGAGAGAGGCTAAGCGTGTTGGTTACATTGTGGTGTCAACCGACCGTGGTCTTTGTGGTGGTCTGAACGTTAACCTTTTCAAAAAGGTTGTCGCAGACGTGAAGAAGCAACGTGCAGCTGGTGTAGAAGTTGAATTCTGCCCAATCGGCGCTCGTAGCGTACAGTTCTTCACTAATTTTGGCGGAATAGTACCTGCTCATGCATCTGGTTTAGGCGACGCTCCAAAGCTCGCTGACCTGATCGGAACAGTACGTGTGATGCTAGAAGAATACAACGAAGGCAAGCTGGACCGTTTGTATGTAGTGTTTAACAAATTC
Source organism: Shewanella sp. Choline-02u-19 (assembly GCF_002836205.1). NCBI lineage: Bacteria > Pseudomonadati > Pseudomonadota > Gammaproteobacteria > Alteromonadales > Shewanellaceae > Shewanella > Shewanella sp. Choline-02u-19. The sequence continues at coordinate 183,076 of NZ_PJBE01000010.1, read as the reverse complement.
GTTAATACTATGTCCCAAACGCCGGTGATCGAGCAGCTGCTACCTTTGCCAAAGTCAGAAGAGGATGAGATTTCTCATCATTGGGACTACCTATACGAGCCAGATCCAAAAGAACTTTTGGATACTTTATTGGTTCGTTATGTGGAGTCGCAAGTTTACCAAGGTGTTGTTGAGAATATTGCGTCTGAACAAGCAGCCCGTATGGTTGCTATGAAGTCTGCAACCGACAATGCTGGTGATCTTATTAGTGACTTGCAGTTAGTTTACAACAAGGCTCGTCAGGCTGCGATTACGCAAGAGCTGTCGGAAATTGTTGCTGGCGCTGCAGCCGTTTAGGCTAGGTAACGAATACAAGTTTTAGAGGATTTATCATGAGCACAGGTACTGTTGTCCAAGTCATTGGCGCGGTTGTGGACGTTGAGTTTCCACAAGATGCCGTACCTCAGATATATGACGCTCTAAAGATCGAAAGTGAAGGCTTGGTGCTGGAAGTTCAGCAACAACTTGGTGGTGGTGTAGTTCGTACCATCGCTATGGGTACTTCAGATGGTCTGCGTCGTGGTCTTGAGGTCGTAAACTCTGGTTCACCAATTTCTGTTCCGGTTGGGGATAAAACCCTTGGCCGTATTATGAATGTATTGGGCGAGCCTATTGATGAATGTGGTGAAATCGGTGAAGAAGATCGCTATGTGATCCACCGTGAAGCTCCTTCATACGAAGATCAATCAAGCTCTACTGAACTTTTAGAGACGGGTATCAAGGTTATTGACCTTGTTTGTCCGTTTGCTAAAGGTGGTAAAGTTGGCTTGTTTGGTGGTGCTGGTGTAGGTAAGACCGTCAACATGATGGAACTTATTAACAACATCGCTAAAGCACACTCAGGTTTATCAGTTTTCGCTGGTGTAGGTGAGCGTACTCGTGAGGGTAACGATTTCTACTACGAGATGAAAGATTCTGGTGTTCTCGACAAAGTGGCCATGGTTTATGGTCAGATGAACGAGCCTCCAGGAAACCGTCTACGTGTGGCACTTACTGGTCTGACTATGGCCGAAAGATTCCGTGACGAAGGAAAAGATGTTCTTTTCTTTGTTGATAACATCTATCGTTACACCTTGGCAGGTACTGAAGTATCTGCACTGCTAGGCCGTATGCCATCAGCAGTAGGTTACCAGCCAACATTGGCTGAAGAGATGGGTGTACTTCAGGAGCGTATTACATCGACTAAAACAGGGTCTATTACCTCTGTTCAAGCCGTTTACGTACCTGCGGATGATTTAACGGATCCATCACCAGCAACAACCTTCGCTCACTTAGATGCGACTGTTGTATTGTCACGTAATATCGCTTCTATGGGTATTTACCCAGCGGTTGACCCATTGGACTCGACTTCACGTCAATTAGATCCTTTGGTTGTTGGTCAAGAGCATTATGATGTTGCTAACGGTGTGCAGACTGTACTTCAGCGCTATAAAGAGCTGAAAGATATTATTGCGATTCTTGGTATGGATGAATTATCTGATGAAGATAAGACAACCGTATCTCGTGCTCGTAAGATTGAAAAATATCTTTCTCAGCCTTTCTTCGTAGCTGAAGTATTCACTGGTTCTCCAGGTAAGTACGTTTCTCTTAAAGACACTATTCGTGGCTTTAAGGGCATTCTAGCGGGTGAGTTTGACAGCCTTCCAGAGCAAGCGTTCTACATGGTTGGTTCAATCGACGAAGCCGTTGAGAAAGCTAACAAAAAATAACTGAGTATTCTGTACTGATGTGAAAACATTGGTGCAGAACACTAGTTTAAGGAGAACTGATGGCAGCCATGACAGTACAACTTGATATAGTAAGTGCAGAAAGTAGCATCTATTCTGGCCTTGTAGCACATCTACAAGTGACTGGTTCAGAAGGTGATCTAGGCGTTATGCCTGGTCACGCGCCACTACTGACACATATCAAACCTGGCATGGCACGCATCGTCAAGCAAGATGGGAAAGAAGAGGTGTTTTATCTTTCGGGTGGTATCCTGGAAGTTCAACCTTTTTCTGTTTCAGTATTGGCTGACGTGGTATTGCGTGCCGATGAAATTGACGAAAAGGCTGCTGAAGAAGCCAAGCGTCGTGCAGAATCTGCTATGGCAGATGCTGGCGCTGACTTCAACTATGCAGCCGCTGCGATTGAACTAGCTCAGGCTATGGCTCAATTGCGCGTTGTTGAAACCATCAAGAAAAACATTGCCAGATAAGGTTATTGTTTGATGAAAAAAGGCGCCTAAGGGCGCCTTTTTTGTTTTTAAAAAAGGTTAAAAGCAGGTTCTAGGAAAAGCTAATAAAGGTCCTAGGAAAGGCGAACGCTTCGCTGACGGATAACGGAACGCTCGCAAGCTCACTCTCGGAAAAAACGAAAAGATCAGAGCATATAAAAAAATAAAAAATCGAAACGAAGGCTAGAACCTTCGTTGTAGGTCGGCATTTATGCCGTCTCATATCTGATAATATTAGAACGTGATCTAAGTAAAACCCTCTCTCCTGTTTGAATGCTACCCTCTGGTGATTATTATTAATGCTAGAGAATCTATCTATGCAACACGTTCTAATCATCGTCAATGATGCCCCTTATGGTTCAGAGAAGCTTTTTAACGCACTGCGTTTGGCGATACAACTCAATGAGCAAGAGAGTCCAACTGCGAAGGTGAGTCTGTTTTTGTTATCAGATGCTATTACAGCAGTACTGCCAAAACAGAATCCAGCCGAAGGTTATAACATTCAGCAAATGCTTGAGATTATCATTGCACAAAAAACGGAAGTTAAGTTTTGTGGTTCATGTATGCATGCTCGTGGATTAACTGAGTTAACGGTGATTGATGGCTGTGAAGTGGCGACTATGGATGATCTTGCTCAGTGGGTGTTAATGGCTGATAAAACGCTGACCTTTTAATCGTTGCAGTCTTTACGGTAGAGTCGCTTTTAATGCCCTAATAGCTTAAAATCAGCCCATAAAATAGACCTCTTCTTTACTTCTTACCGTTAGGTATTATCTCAAGGATTTTTACATGGCACTGAACGTAGTGATTTTGGCCGCAGGCAAGGGAACCCGCATGCGCTCAGATCTTCCCAAAGTTCTTCACCCAATTGCTCATAAGAGTATGGTTCAACATGTGATTGATACCGCTCATGACGTTGGCAGTGACGCTATTCAGCTTGTTTATGGCTATGGTGCGGATAAGCTACAAGCTAAGCTTGGCGAACAACAACTTAATTGGATTTTACAAGCTGAGCAATTGGGTACTGGTCACGCTGTTGCACAGGCCAATGACAATATAGCTGATGATGACACTGTGTTAATCCTTTACGGTGACGTGCCATTAATACAAGCCGCTACGCTTGATTCCTTGCTCGCAGCGCGAGAAGACGGTGGTCTAGCTATTCTGACCGTTAACCTACCCAATCCAATGGGATATGGTCGCATCGTACGCGAAGCAGATAAAGTGGTTGGCATTATTGAGCAGAAAGATGCTACTACAGAACAGTTAGCTATCAATGAGATCAATACCGGCATTATGGCTGCTCCCGGTAAGCAACTTAAATCTTGGTTGAGTCAATTGTCATCAGACAATGCACAGGGTGAATACTATCTCACTGATATTGTTGCTATGGCACATAAAGACGGCGTGGCAATTACGACCGCTCAGCCTGAATCTGCGGTAGAAGTTGAAGGTGCTAATAACCGCGTGCAGTTGGCACAACTAGAACGTGCTTACCAAGTACGTGCTGCTGAAAAACTCATGCTTGAAGGCGCTAACCTGCGTGATCCTGCCCGCATTGATATCCGTGGTGATGTTACTGTTGGTATGGATGTGATGATTGATATCAACGTGATTATCGAAGGCAAAGTGACTATTGGGAATAACGTCACTATTGGTGCTGGTGCCATTCTTATTGATTGTGAAATTAGTGATAATGCGGTTATTAAACCTTATTCTATTATCGAGAATGCCAAAGTAGGTGTTAGTGCTAGTGCGGGGCCTTTTGCTCGTTTACGCCCAGGTGCTGAACTAAAAGAAGATGCCCATGTAGGTAATTTCGTGGAGATCAAGAAAGCCGTATTAGGTAAAGGGTCTAAAGCGGGTCACTTAGCTTATATCGGTGATGCGCAGATAGGCAGTGGTGTCAATATTGGTGCAGGTACCATTACTTGTAATTATGATGGCGCTAATAAGTTCTTAACGGTTATCGAAGATAACGTCTTTGTTGGCAGCGATACCCAACTTATTGCACCGGTGACGATTGGTAAAGGCGCAACACTGGGTGCTGGTTCTACCATTACCAAAGATGTTGCTGCTGATGAGCTTGTTATCACCCGTGTTAAGCAGCGTCATATATCGGGTTGGGCACGACCGGTAAAACGCTCGAAGAAGTAACTAAACATCTCCTGCCAAAAAGCGACCTTCATGGTCGCTTTTTACTTAGCATCTGCATCCTAAAATCCTCTTTACTTCGTTAAACGCTATAGGTCTCTCCACCTAGTCATTGGTTTAAACCACTGTAACGCTTGGTTACTTATGTTGTGCACTTTGTTTGCCTTTGCTTGTTTTTTGACCTTTGCTTGATGAGTGTCACTTACCTTTGTAAAGGAGTGTAAAGAAACTTAAATAAAAACAATTCTCATTTATATTACGCCCAATTATTACATTTAGGTTTCATTTTTGGGGTTGGCTATGTCTTTTAAGTTTTCTCGTATCGGTCTTGCCGTTGTTGCTGCTTTAGCATCATCAACGACTTTTGCTGAAGAAGTTACAGCAGAATCTAACGTTGTTGTAGAGAGCAACATCGAGCGTATTACGGTTACTGGACGTAGTTTTAACGACTATAAAGTGGGCTCATCTTCAGGTGCAATGCGTGGTGATATCGATATTCTTGACACTCCGCAATCGGTAACCGTTATTCCAGATTTTGTTACCGATGAGCAGTTAGCGACGAACCTAGGTGAAGTACTGGTTAACGATTCTAGTGTGACGGGAGGCAGTGAAAAATGGAATCGCCAAGTATTTAGCATCCGTGGTTTTGAGTTGTCGTCAGGTTCAGGTTATTTGATCAACGGTCAACAGCAATGGTCTCACTACGTACAGCCTATTGAAACCTTGCAACAAGTTGAAGTGTTGAAAGGCCCTTCAAGTATGCTCTATGGTCAATCTGGCCCTGGTGGTTTGATCAATATGGTTAGCAAAAAGCCGACATATGACACTATGCTAGATATTGGTTTTGATACTGATGAACATGGTTCTACCCGTTTTCAGCTTGATGCCGGTGGTAGCTTGAATGAATCAGAAACGATTCGCTATCGCACCGTGCTTGTTAAGCAAGACACGCAATACTGGCGTGAATACCAAGATGGCACTAATCAGGAACGTGATCGTTGGTTAGGCTATCTAAACCTTGAGTTTGATATCACTGATGATTTACTACTGTCAGTTAAGTATGACCATACTCAAGACAAGACTGGCATCGACCGTGGTGGTTGGTTAGATAGCAGCGGGGATTTGATTGGTGGCAGTGACATTATTTGGGATCAGCCGTGGGCGTTCACCGATAATACCATCTCTAATATGGGGGCTGACTTAACTTACCATCTAAGTGATGAGTGGCAAGTTAAAGCGGGCTTTAACGATCAACAGTTTAATCGTCAGCGTTTAGATTCTTCACCTCAGTATTCTGAAACAGCAATGACTGACGGATACAATATTAAGCCATTCGATCGCTATGATGATTGGCAGCATAAAACGGGTTATATCGATTTCACTGGTAATTTATACACTGGTGATGTTGAGCATCAATTACTTATTGGTGCCAACATGCTTGATTACTATTATGGTCAGTTAAAAGAAAGCTACGTATCAGCGGATCCAAAAGATAAAAATATGATCCCTGTAGTGCCGGGTCAGCCGTTACCTAAGCCTGATCTTGATTATAATCGCGATGAAACGTTATACGAGAGTAGCTATAAGCATTATGGTTTCTATGTTCAAGATCTCGTGACGATTAACGATGAATGGCAAGCCCTTGCTGGTGTGCGTTATGACGAACAAAAGAAAGATGGCGACGGTGGTAACAGTTACGCCGTTTCACCAAAGTTTGGTGTTATCTATTCACCCGCTGAAAATGGCAGTATCTATGTAAACTACTCTAAGAGCTTCACTCCACAAGGGATTGTGAACAATGAAGATGATGTTAACAATCGTATGAACCTTGACCCAGAGTATGGCGAGCAATACGAGATCGGCACCAAGTGGGAACTGTTTGATGGCAGCTTGCTATTAACCGGTGCCATATTTGATATTACCGTTTCAAACGTTACCGTGCAGCAAGAGCTAGAAACGCCAGATGAAGATGGCAATATCTACAAAACGACTCAACAAGGTGAGCAACGCCATAAAGGTTTTGAAATGGGTGCTCAAGGTCAAGTGAGTGAGAAGTGGTTTATGACCGGCTCAATGATGTATCTTGATGCTGAATATATAACTAGCGCAAATGATCGAGATAGCTTAGATGGTTTGACACCTGTTGATGCACCAGAGTGGTCTGCCAACGTATGGACGCGTTATGAGATGACAGAAGCACTAGCACTTAACTTTGGTGCTATCTATGTGGGTGAGCGTTTTGCTAATACCAGCAATACCATCAGTAAAGACGGTTATGTTCGTTTCGATATGGGCGCGGCATATACCATGGATATAATGGGTAGCGATGTCAGTGTTCGTATGAACGTGAAAAATCTATTCGATGTTGATTATCTAGCGGGTGGTACTAACACTGATGTCACAGTGGGTGAAGGTCGTAACTTTAGCTTGGCATTAGAAGCTAAGTTCTAAGCTCTTTTATAACAAAAAGCTCCTATCGAAAGATAGGGGCTTTTTTTTGACTAAAATTCAGCTTATATAGGTTTTATAAGTTTCAAAACTGGCTTTTAAGTTTCGTTTGTCTATAATCCACCTTTCGAAACGAAACTTAAATACTAAATTATGAATAAACGTAACACTCAACAACGACGTCACAGCATTATTAGCCTGCTTAATGAGCAAGGCGAGGTGAGTGTTGAAGAGTTATCCTTACGTTTTGAAACTTCTGAAGTCACCATTCGTAAAGATCTCGGCACGTTAGAAAAGACAGGCCTCTTGCTTCGGCGTTATGGCGGCGCGGTAGCCGTACCTGATGAAGTGACTCAGCAATTTAGTGCCAAAATCGCACCGAATAAGCTATCTATCGCTAGGGTTGCAGCTGAACTGATAAGAGATCATAACCGCATTATCATCGATAGCGGCAGTACAACTTCAGGCTTAATTGCGCAGTTAAATGCTAAGCGTGGATTGTTAGTCATGACTAACTCTCTCACTCTGGCCAATGCGATACATGATCTCGAGAATGAGCCTACGCTATTAATGACTGGCGGGACTTGGGATCCGCATTCGGAATCATTTCAAGGCCAAATAGCGGAACAGGTTTTACGCTCCTATAATTTTGACCAACTGTTCATTGGAGCCGATGGTATTGACCTTGAACGTGGCACAACCACTTTCAATGAGTTAACCGGCCTGAGTAAGGTGATGGCTGAAGTCTCACGCGAAGTGATCGTGATGCTCGAATCTGAAAAACTGGGTCGACGTATCCCAAATTTAGAACTGCCTTGGAGCAATATTAGTGTGCTTGTATCTGATGACAAGCTACCTACTGAGGCGGTTGAGAGTATTTCAAAGCATGGGGTGCGAGTCATTCTTGCGCCGTATGTGGGGTAACTGAGGTTATCCATTTTTAAATTCAATTTTTAGTTTTTAATCTCAAATTAACTCTTCGTTAGAGAGTCTAGGTAATCAAAATGTGTGGAATAGTTGGCGCAGTAGCGCAAAGGGATGTTGCAGAAATTCTAGTTGAAGGATTAAGACGACTTGAATACCGCGGTTATGACTCAGCAGGTGTTGCTGTACTTCATAATGGTGAATTAAGCCGTACTCGTCGAGTAGGTAAAGTGCAGGAATTATCATCAGCACTTGAAGAGCAGCCGTTGACTGGCGGTACTGGTATTGCTCATACGCGCTGGGCTACTCATGGTGAGCCGAGTGAACGTAATGCGCATCCACATGAGTCAGAAGGTGATATTGCCGTGGTCCATAACGGTATTATCGAAAATCACAATAAACTGCGCGTCATGCTTAAAGGCTTAGGTTATACCTTTGCATCTGACACCGACACCGAAGTTATTTGTCACTTGGTTCATCATGAACTTAAAACTCATGACACTTTACTTGCTGCGGTTCAAGTAACAGTTAAACAGTTAGAAGGCGCTTACGGTACAGTGGTTATCGACCGCCGTGACAGCCAGCGCATGGTTGTGGCACGCAGTGGCAGCCCATTGGTTATTGGTTATGGCTTAGGCGAAAACTTTGTCGCTTCTGATCAGCTAGCGTTACTGCCTGTTACTCGCTCGTTTGCGTTCCTTGAAGAGGGTGATGTTGCTGAGGTGACTCGTCGTGAAGTTAATATCTTTGATGTTGATGGCAACGCCGTTGAGCGTGAAATGAAAGAGTCTGAAGTTACCCATGATGCGGGTGATAAAGGTGAATATCGTCATTACATGCTAAAAGAGATCTATGAGCAGCCAACAGCAATTGCCCATACGCTTGAAGGCCGCATTGCAGGTGGTAAAGTTCTAGATTCAGCATTTGGTGAAAATGCCGCTGAATTCTTAAAAGATATTAAGCACGTACAGATCATCGCCTGTGGTACCAGCTACCATGCGGGTATGGCGGCGCGTTATTGGTTAGAAGATTGGGCGGGCGTTTCTTGTAACGTCGAAATTGCTTCTGAATTCCGTTACCGTAAATCGCATTTGTTCCCGAATAGTTTATTAGTGACTATTTCACAGTCTGGTGAAACCGCTGACACATTAGCGGCAATGCGTTTAGCCAAAGAGATGGGCTACAAAGCCACACTGACTATCTGTAATGCAGCCGGTTCATCGTTAGTACGTGAGTCCGATATGGCTTACATGATGAAAGCGGGCGTTGAAATTGGTGTTGCATCCACTAAAGCGTTTACGGTGCAGCTCGCAGGATTGTTAATGCTAACCACCGTGATTGGCCGCCATAATGGTATGTCAGCAGAGATGGAAGCTAATATTACGCAAAGCTTGCAATCGATGCCGGCTAAAGTCGAACAAGCATTAAGTTTAGATGATGCGATTGCGGAACTGGCTGAAGATTTTGCAGATAAGCACCATGCACTATTCTTAGGTCGCGGCGATCAATACCCGATTGCGATGGAAGGTGCGCTAAAGCTGAAAGAGATCTCTTATATTCACGCTGAAGCGTATGCATCGGGTGAACTTAAACATGGTCCTCTTGCGCTGATTGATGCTGATATGCCCGTTATCGTCGTTGCACCTAACAACGAGCTACTTGAAAAGCTAAAGTCTAACGTTGAAGAGGTCCGTGCTCGTGGCGGTTTAATGTATGTCTTTGCCGATAAAGACGCTGAGTTTGAGTCAGACGATACTATGAAGGTGATCCCTGTGCCTCATTGTGATGAGTTTATGGCACCGCTTATCTACACTATTCCTTTGCAGTTATTGTCATATCATGTGGCATTGATCAAAGGGACTGACGTTGACCAGCCGCGTAACTTGGCTAAGTCCGTCACCGTAGAGTAAGCCCGATTAAATACTCATAAACAAAAAAAGCCTCCTAAATTTAGGAGGCTTTTTTAATGCAGATAAAAACGCTTTGAACTACTTCTCAGCAGCTCCTTTCTCTTTTGCTATTTTTATATCGAAATTATCCAGCAGTAACAAGGTATCAGCGATTGCTGCTTTGAGTTTTCCTGCGGGTGGCGAGCTGAGTTTTTTAGCTTGTTTTAATGACTCTCGTCGAGTGACAAACTCAAGCATGGTTTCGAGTTTTTCCGGGCAATCAATATCGAGAGGAGGGAGCTTTTTAGCTGCCGCATTATTATAGATTTCGAACTCACTTTTTAAGTGTTCTTGAGCTTCTCTGATTCTTTCCATATAAGTTCTAACCCCTGTATATGATTAACCCATAACTCGAAGCTAACTTATTAACAAAATTTAAACAAGTCACTCGGCAAAAGTTAATCCGTTAGAGGGGGATGTGTTTTTGTAGATTACCTTTTGTACTCATTTTTACGGTTTAAGGGGCTTCTTATATAGGCGAATAATATAAGAGTTCTTAAATTCGAACTCGTTGCCTGCCAATATAGACTCCTTTACTTGCGGGAGTTGATCTAGAGGTAGCCCTTTAGAGAGTAAGATAAGTAATGCTTGAGAAAGGTGCTTGGTTTCTGAACAAAGTGATTTATTGTTATAGATTTCGACCTGCATATACACCCTAAAAACACTGTGTTGACTCTGTCGATATCAACTTTTGGCTGAAAAGAAGTGCTTGCTGACGTTGGTCACAAGCGGAATGACAGAATTTACAATAATGGTTTAATTTATCAAGTGTTAGCTTTTTAGTACGTTAAGTAGATCCTTATCTAATGATAAATAATCTGTTCAGTGGGGATAAAGCGAAGAATTGGTGCGCCCACGTAAGAAAATGGGCGTCTAAATTTAAGATACGAGCTTAACCAAACTCTCCGCTGACATAACCCTGAGTACGTTTGTCTAGCGGATGATTAAATATCTGGCTTGTTTCACCGTGTTCGACCAACTCACCCATCCAGAAGAAAGCGGTTTTATCTGAGATGCGTTTTGCTTGGTTCATAGAATGGGTCACTATCACTATGGTGAATTTTTTACGCAGTTCATCCATTAACTCTTCAATTTTATGAGTTGCAATAGGGTCAAGGGCGCTGGTGGGTTCATCCATCAAGATCACTTCTGGCTTCATTGCTATGGCACGGGCAATACACAGTCTTTGTTGCTGACCTCCAGATAAGCCTTGGCCTGGTGAGTCGAGCCTGTCTTTGACTTCATCCCAAAGGGCCGCGCTACGAAGCGATTCCTCTACTGCTTCAGCTAAAACTCGTTTATCTCTGACACCTTGGGCTTTTAGTCCAAAAGCGACATTCTCAAAAATGCTCATTGGAAATGGGTTAGGCTTTTGAAAAACCATACCCACGCGCATTCTAAGCTGTTTTACATCAACATCTTTATAGATATTGTTTCCCTCAAACATCACATCACCGTCAATCTTCACGCCTGCGACCAAGTCATTCATGCGATTGAGAGTACGAAGCAGTGTTGATTTTCCGCAGCCAGAGGGACCAATAAGTGCGGTCACTTGGCGTGATGGTATTGCCATTGAGATATTTTTTAGCGCATGGTTATCGCCGTAAAATAGGTTTAAGTTGTTCACTTCTAGCTTATTCATAGGGATAGCCTTTTAAGATTTGCTTAGACGTGTAGCAATGAATTTGGTGGTCATATTGAGCAGCAGCACTAATACAATCAGCACTGTTGCGGTGGCATAAGCCTGATCCCACTCATGTTGGGTAAAGAGTTCTTGCGTGAGCTTATAGAGGTGAACAGTTAAGGTACGGCCCGAATCAAGAACCGATTCGGGTATTTGCGTTACCATTCCCGCCGTTAAAAATACCGGAGCAGACTCACCGATGACTCGACCTGTGCTTAAGATCACTGCGGTGACAATACCGGGTAGAGCACTGGGGAGAATAAGGCGCCAGATAGTGTAGATTTTTGAGCTGCCAAGGGCATAACCGCCTTCACGGTAGCTCATAGGTACCGCGAGTAGTGCTTCTTCTGTGGTTCGGATAATCACAGGTAATATCAACATAGCCAGTGTTAAGGAGCCTGAAAGAATAGAGAAGCCCAGCCCTAAGGTTGTGACGAAGAAAGTCATACCAAATAAGCCATAAACGATGGATGGGATCCCAGCAAGTGATTCAGTACAGAAACGAATGGTTTTAACCACTTTACTGCCCGGAGCTGCATATTCGGTTAGGTATATGGCCGTCATAATGCCGATAGGCGCGGCGATGCTGAGTGACAGACCCACCATATATACGGTTGATACTATCATTGCCCAAATACCTGAGGCTTCACCAATACGGGTGTAGGATCCAGTGATGAACTCCCAGCTAACATAGGCCAAGCCATTACTTAAAATGTGCCAAACAACCCACAGGAGGAACAAAATCGTGATGGCAGCCGCGGCCCAAATTGCGCCAAACAGCAATTTGTCTTGTATGCCTCTATTAAAAATACGCTTATCTTGAAGCATTAGTCGCTCCTCTTACGGTTTAGATATAACAAACTAGCGTTAAGTAAAACGATGAACACCAATAACACGATACCTGTTGAGTAAAGGGCGCTGGAGTGAATGCCTGTGGCATAAGACATCTCCATCGCGATATTGGCCGTTAATGTTCTTGCGGGCTCAAGTAACGACCCTGGCATGGCTGGCGCGTTACCCATCACCATAATAATGGCCATCGTCTCGCCAATTGCGCGGGCAACACCGAGCGCTACACCTGTGAATATACCGCTGCGTGCCGCAGGTATAAGCACTTTGAAAATACTGTAAATATGCGATGCGCCAAGCGCTAATGCACTCTCTTTATACACCGGAGGTAGCGCGCGTAGTGAGGTTTCTGAGATGGTGATTACAGTGGGCAAAATCATGATTGCCAATACAATGATCCCCGCAAGAATGGTGTTACCCGCTGGAATGTTAAAGATGACTTCGATTGCAGGAACAATAATGACGAGACCAAAAAATCCGTATACAACTGAAGGAATACCGGCTAACAGCTCGACTGCAGGACGTACAATATCAGCCAACCATTTAGGAGCGAGCTCCGCTAAGAAGACCGCTGTTAGAATCGCAATGGGTACACCAATGATTACTGCGCCCGTTGTTGATATGAGGGTCGAGACTATCATCGGAAAAATGCCGTAAAGGGCTGGTGGTAACCATTCACGACCAAAAACCAAGTTGAATATGCCAGCTTCTTTAAACGCAGGCAGTCCCTCTTGGAATACAAACCAACCAATGGTGGCGACAGACACTACGCCAATCATGGCACTGGCTAGAAATAACAGATGAAAAAAGAGCTCTTTCCAATCATGTTTTTTTGCTGGGGCGAGTTGCAGTCCTTGCGCTCGGGCTTTACTGGCAGTGCTCATCACTTGGCCTCGATATCTTACGGCTTATAAATAATCGGCTGATCAATTAACTAAACAGAGAGCAGCAAAGCTGCTCTTTTTTTATGACCTTGTAAGCTTATTGAACGCGGATATAACCTTCGCTTGCGACAATGTTCTGTCCGTCTTCAGACAAGATGTATTTAATAAAGTCTTGCGCATTACTCGGTGCGTTCTTGTCCATTAACACAATGAAGGGACGAGCGATTTGATAGTCACCTGTGGCAATGTTGTCATCTGTTGCGGCAACCCCATCAACATCGATTGCACGTAGGCTGTCATCGACGCTGCCTAATGAGATATAACCGATGGCATATGGGTTGTTAGCCACAATGGTCTTGATCATGCCGTTGCCATTACCGACTTGGGCTCTAGGGGTGATAGCGGTAACTTTATGACCGTTGATGTTACGTTGTAGCTTCATTATCTCTTCGAAAGCCCCGCGAGTTCCTGATCCATTTTCACGAGTAACGACCACAATAGGGCGTGACTCGCCGCCAACTTCACTCCAGTTTTTAATTTCACCGCGATAGATTTTCGAAATTTGAGCTTGGGTTAAACTTGTTACTAAGTTGGCATTGTTAACAGCCGCTGCGATGCCATCGCGTGCGATAACAACTTTTTTGGTGTCACTGCTAAGCTCACTTTGTTTTACGTTGCGTGATGACATGCCTATCATGCTGGTGCCATCTTTAGCGGCGCGAATACCCGCTGAAGATCCTGTGCTCTGCACTTCAACATTGTTCTTCGTGGTATTTTGGTAATTCTCTGCCAGCACTTCCATTACGTGTGCTACTGAAGTTGAACCCGATACGGTAACAGTGCCAGCTTGAACCAGTGGCGATACCATCAAACCGACAGCGGTTAATAAGCTAATAACTTTTTTCATTACTTTTCCTACTCTGTTATAAGTTGTCTAAATACGAAACCAAATGAGTGCCTCACTGAAGGCGATTGCATTAAGACAGAGATATATGACAGTTAGGTGACAGTGTTTTATTGATGTAAAAGCTGAATTGAAAATGTAAATGCGCTTTACTTGAGTGAAATGCAGGGACTTTATTAGATTGGTAACATTTAAGACGACTTTTCTTAAATGCTATTTTAAAACCACTTTTGAGGGCTTGGTATGTGTTGCAGTTGGTTTTGGTGACTTAACTTACTAGTGTGCTTCATGGGGTTCACTTAGCGTTAAGCTTAATTTAAGGGTTAACCTAGTGTTTTGTAGTATATTTAACGTTGAAGAATGCTTGATAAATTTATTGTTAAACTTTTATGACAGTAATCGGTTGGCCGCATTAATTATTAGCTGATAATTGCAACCTATTCGGTTATTGCAATTTAGTCTACTAAGCTACATAAATGGTTATAAAGCGGATTTATATTTCGCTCACCGCACGCGCTAGGTTTTAACACTCTCATTAGCTCTACTTACTTAAGGACGTTTTATGACGACTGAAATGATCATGATTGGTATGTCTATTTTGATCTTAGTCGGAATATTACTGCATCACCCTTCAAGAACATTAGGGATCCCATCACTGCTTATTTTTATGGCTGTGGGCTTAGTGTTAGGCAACGGTGAGTTCAACTTTGTTTATGATGACTTGGGTAAAACGGCTTGGATTGGTGGGCTGGCGCTAAATATTATTGTCTTTGTTGGTGGCATAAACACATCAACTGATAAGATTAAAGTGGCCTATAAAGAAGGCGGTGTATTGGCTTCTTTTGGGGTCTTGTTTACCACGATGTTTTTTGCGGTCATTTTATATTGGCTGCTTGATTTCGATTTTATCACCTGCCTGCTATTTGCTGCCATCGTGTCATCGACCGATGCCGCCGCCGTATTCTCTATCTTAGAATCTAAAAAGTTAAAGCTGAAAGAGCAAACTGACACCATATTGGAATTTGAATCTGCAACTAATGACCCGGTTGCTATGTTACTGGTGATTTTCTTAACCGATATGGCACTTTCTGCGAGTAAAACGGTAATAGCCTCTGAAATTGCGCTTGAATTAGTAACACAGATATCGGTGGCGATAATCGTCGGTGGGCTGGTGGCTAAGCTGGCTGTTACGTTACTTAATCGAATTCATCTTTCCGAGTTCGGTCTTATCCCTGTTTTTGTGCTCGCAAGCTTTGTGGTGGCAACTTATGGCGCTGAAATGCTCGGCGGTAATATCTTATTAGCGTCTTATATAGCGGGTGTAGTGATAGGCAATGGTATTAAGCGTGGGCAATCGGTTAATCAACACTTCCTTAATAGCTTGTCTTGGTTAGCTCAAGCACTGATGTTTATTGTGTTGGGCTTACAGATCTTCCCGCAGTCGCTAGCAGCGGTATTTGTGAGTTCATTATTACCTGCAATATTGCTGATGTTGGTTGCAAGGCCATTGGCTGTGCAACTTTGTTATCTGCCATTTGTAAAAGCGAGCTGGAAGAAGCGATTGTTTATTTCGGCCATTGGCTTAAAAGGGGCTACCCCTATTGTATTTGCATTAATTCCTGCCGCAGCGGGTGTTCCAGGTTCGCTCGAAATCGTGCATATGGTGTTCTTTATCGTGCTGTTCTCTGTGTTTATCCAAGGTGGGGCGATAGCGCCTCTAGCGAACAAGCTCGGTTTGAACAATTCAGATAAAGACTAAAGTGGCACTGGAACCTAACTCTTTATGCCGTGGCGCTTTGTAAGGCGTTTTTAGACTCAATACTTTTCCAGATTTTTTCATGGAAATAGAACACTACGGTATTAATAGCGGGCTCTATTAAGGCTATTGCACCACCAATGATAACGCTGCCGGTTAGCAAATAAGTCACTGTGAAGGCGACGCTAAAATGAAGAATCGCAAAGGTCATAGTCTTGGTCATGAGGGTACTCCTTTAAAAGTTAACTAAATGATAACGATTATCATTTGCAATTGAAAGAGATTTATATAGATAAGTTTGATAGGAATATTCGATTGGAAAGTCTTTTTGGGTATAAACCCATCAACATCTTTAATGTATTGATGGGTTTACATCATCTCTGATTAATTGCTCAATCTGTCAATTAGTAGTGCCATGGAAATGATGAGAAGTCTTTATCACGCTTTTCTAAGAATGCGTCACGTCCCTCTTGAGCTTCCGCTGTACCATAAGCCAAACGTGTTGCTTCACCTGCAAAAAGCTGTTGTCCCACTAAACCATCATCAGGTAAGTTAAACCCATATTTGAGCATGCGCATAGCCGTTGGCGACTTGGAGTTAATCTCTTTCCCCCAGTTTAACGCTTCGGTCTCAAGCTCTGCATGAGGAATAGCCCGGTTAACCATACCCATATCGAAGGCTTCTTCTGCTGTGTAGTTAAAACCAAGGAAGAAGATTTCTCGAGCACGTTTTTGGCCAATCATCTTGGCTAAATAAGCGCTGCCGTAGCCAGAGTCAAAGCTACCAACATCAGGATCTGTCTGTTTGAATACTGCGTGTTCTTTTGAAGCTAAAGTTAAGTCACAGACCACGTGCAAACTATGCCCTCCGCCCACAGCCCAACCAGGTACAACCGCGATAACCACTTTAGGCATAAAGCGTATTAGGCGCTGTACTTCAAGAATATGTAGGCGGCCCATTCGAGCGACATCTGGCGTACCCTCTTCAGCCCCTTCGTATTTGTAACCATCTTTGCCGCGGATCCGTTGATCACCGCCAGCACAGAAAGAGTGTTGCCCTTTAGCAGATGGGCCGTTGCCGGTAATTAACACGCAGCCTACATCAGACCATTGGCGAGCATGATTGAGTGCAGTGTAAAGTTCATCTACCGTTTTTGGTCGGAACGAGTTCAGGCAATCAGGACGGTTAATCGCAACGCGAACGGTTCCCTGAGCTTTAGCTCTGTGGTAGGTAATATCTTCGAAATCAAATCCAGGAACGACATCCCATAATGCGGGGTCAAAAATATCAGATACTTTTTCAGTCATGAGCAGCTAGCCTTTTCATTTCGTTATATAACAGTAATGAGTAAAGGCTAGGCGGAATCAGATCTCAGGTCAATTAACATTAATCGCTAATGCGTGAACTGAGATCTATCGCAATGGCTTATTGGTTAGGCTATCGCTGCCTAATTCAATTTGTCGCATAGATAAGTTTGGTTTTCTTTACTAAAGCTACTGTGCCTCTCGGCACCGTTGCCACAATAGCGCTCTTTATAGTCATCTAGTTTTACCTGTGACTGGCTAATGAGTTTTAGGGCTTGTTGCTCTGTAACCGATAGTCGTTCTGTTATATCAGTCGTTAAGAGATTAACTTTAGCGTCAATACGCTTCATTTGCGTGCCAGTCATGCTATCAAGTTTGTCCTCAGCTTGTTGATAAATAGCCTGTACTTCGGCAACAGGTTCATCAAGTGTGTCCGTTTCGGTATAGAGGTAATAAAGGATACCGCCAATTAACGCTATTAAAATCCAGCCTTTCATCAATTAGTCCTATATAGGTGAATAACTTGTATTATAAGCGTTATAATAAGCTAGTTTTCTAGCAATATTAAAGCTGTAAGGCTACAAAATGAACGAAGAGCAAAATAAAAAAGATTTTTCAAAAGTAGAAAGAATCAAAATCCATCAACCAGATGCTAGTAAAGCGGATAGGTTTAATCCTCGAAATCGAATCTATGTAAGGGCTGTAGAAGGCTTATGGAGCACACTGCGTCGACGTTTAGGTTGGATTGCGATGCTGTTCTTTTTACTGTTGCCTTGGATCCCTTGGGGAGACAGGCAAGCTGTATGGTTTAACTTAGCAGAGCAAAAGTTTCATGTGTTCGGCTTAACTATATGGCCACAAGACCTCACTTTGCTTGCCGCACTACTGATGATAGCAGCTTTTGGATTGTTCTTTATTACCACCTATCTAGGGCGGGTTTGGTGCGGTTATACCTGCCCCCAAACAGTTTGGACCTTTATCTTTATTTGGTTTGAAGAGAAGCTCGAAGGCGCACGTAATAAACGTATAAAGCTAGATCAGATGCCATGGAGCTTTAATAAGCTTTGGCGTAAAACGGCAAAACATGCGGCTTGGTTGCTGGTATCGTTATTAACCGCAATGACGTTTGTTTCCTACTTTGTGCCTACACGAGAAGTCTACTTAGAAGTATTCAGCTTAAGTGCCAGTGGTGGGATCTATTTCTGGGTGATCTTCTTTACCTTTGCGACTTACGGTAACGCCGGTTGGATGCGCGAGATCATGTGTATTCATATGTGCCCCTATGCCCGTTTTCAAGCTGCTATGTTTGATAAAAATACCTATATAGTGGGCTACGATACTCAGCGCGGTGAAACGCGAGGGCCAAGATCACGCAAAGCGGACCATAAAGCGATGGGCTTAGGCGACTGCATTGATTGTGACTTATGTGTACAGGTTTGCCCAACGGGTATCGATATACGTAACGGTCTACAGTACGAGTGCATTAACTGTGGTGCATGTATTGATGCTTGCGATACCACGATGCAACGCATGGGATACGACAAAGGTTTAATCAGTTATACCACTGAGAACAAGTTAGAAGGGGTAAAAGAGAAAGTCTTACGTCCTAAGCTTGTTGGCTACGGTGTCATTCTATCGGTGATGATTTTAGTCTTTATATATGCCACAGCGACAATTGCTCCGATCCGCATTGATGTTATCCGTGACCGTAACCTATTGTTTAGAGAAACTGACCAAGGTTTAATTGAGAACACCTTTACGCTAAAGATCCTTAATAAGACCGAAAGTACCCATATCTATAATATGACAGTGGCAGGCTTAACTAACTATGAATGGATTGGCCCACAACAAGTGACTTTAAATGGCGGGGAGGTATTAACACTTCCGATCAGTATCGCTGTTGACCCAGTTGATCTCACCAGAGCGATGACACATATCAACTTTGAAGTAGAGACTAATGATGGTGCTATAGAAGCTAAACAAGAATCGCGCTTTTTTGGTAACTAATCTAGCGATATAAATGGTAAAAAAGGGGCTTTTAGCCCCTTTTTTGTACGTATCGTTTGATAACCATGCGGTTGGCATGATTGTTTCACTTTTATGAAGAAAGACCCTTGCGCTTACTGAGGAATTCCCTATAATTCGCACCCACTGACACGGCACAGCAGGCCAACTACTTAGGTAGTACGGGACTTGCAGCGGTGTTAGAGAGTTAAAACTCTTCGGAGATTTGATTCAGGTGACAAGCGCTTTAAGGGCTTCGGTTTTGACTTCTGATTAAGAAAGCATCACTCGAAAAACTTCTTAAAATAAGCACTTGACGCCGACACTGGAGAGTGTAGAATACGCCTCCTCAAGCCAACGACCTAGCGTCTTCGGCGACACATGAAAGATGGTGTCACGCTCTTTAACAATATGACAAGCAAATCTGTGTGGGCACTCACAGGTGTTGAGTTATTCGAAATTGCTTCTTAGGAAGCAATCAAAAATATTTACTCAATGAACCACTGAGTGACCATAGCAATATGTAAACTTCGAAAGTCTTCGGGCTTTTGAAAAACAGTATAATTCATTGAGCCGCTTTGCTCTTAACGGAGTAAAGCAAAAAACTTTAATTGAAGAGTTTGATCATGGCTCAGATTGAACGCTGGCGGCAGGCCTAACACATGCAAGTCGAGCGGTAACACAAGGGAGCTTGCTCCTGAGGTGACGAGCGGCGGACGGGTGAGTAATACCTAGGTATCTGCCCAATCGAGGGGGATAACAGTTGGAAACGACTGCTAATACCGCATACGCCCTACGGGGGAAAGGAGGGGACCTTCGGGCCTTCCGCGATTGGATGAACCTAGGCGGGATTAGCTAGTTGGTGAGGTAATGGCTCACCAAGGCGACGATCCCTAGCTGGTCTGAGAGGATGATCAGCCACACTGGAACTGAGACACGGTCCAGACTCCTACGGGAGGCAGCAGTGGGGAATATTGCACAATGGGCGAAAGCCTGATGCAGCCATGCCGCGTGTATGAAGAAGGCCTTCGGGTTGTAAAGTACTTTCAGCGAGGAGGAAAGCTCAAGCGTTAATAGCGATTGGGTGTGACGTTACTCGCAGAAGAAGCACCGGCTAACTTCGTGCCAGCAGCCGCGGTAATACGAGGGGTGCAAGCGTTAATCGGAATTACTGGGCGTAAAGCGTACGCAGGCGGTTTGTTAAGCGAGATGTGAAAGCCCCGGGCTCAACCTGGGAACTGCATTTCGAACTGGCAAACTAGAGTCTTGTAGAGGGGGGTAGAATTTCAGGTGTAGCGGTGAAATGCGTAGAGATCTGAAGGAATACCGGTGGCGAAGGCGGCCCCCTGGACAAAGACTGACGCTCATGTACGAAAGCGTGGGGAGCAAACAGGATTAGATACCCTGGTAGTCCACGCCGTAAACGATGTCTACTCGGAATTTGGTGTCTTGAACACTGGGTTCTCAAGCTAACGCATTAAGTAGACCGCCTGGGGAGTACGGCCGCAAGGTTAAAACTCAAATGAATTGACGGGGGCCCGCACAAGCGGTGGAGCATGTGGTTTAATTCGATGCAACGCGAAGAACCTTACCTACTCTTGACATCCACAGAATTTTCCAGAGATGGATTAGTGCCTTCGGGAACTGTGAGACAGGTGCTGCATGGCTGTCGTCAGCTCGTGTTGTGAAATGTTGGGTTAAGTCCCGCAACGAGCGCAACCCTTATCCTTATTTGCCAGCACGTAATGGTGGGAACTTTAGGGAGACTGCCGGTGATAAACCGGAGGAAGGTGGGGACGACGTCAAGTCATCATGGCCCTTACGAGTAGGGCTACACACGTGCTACAATGGTCGGTACAGAGGGTCGCAAAGCCGCGAGGTGTAGCTAATCCCACAAAGCCGGTCGTAGTCCGGATCGGAGTCTGCAACTCGACTCCGTGAAGTCGGAATCGCTAGTAATCGTGAATCAGAATGTCACGGTGAATACGTTCCCGGGCCTTGTACACACCGCCCGTCACACCATGGGAGTGGGCTGCACCAGAAGTAGATAGCTTAACCTTCGGGAGGGCGTTTACCACGGTGTGGTTCATGACTGGGGTGAAGTCGTAACAAGGTAGCCCTAGGGGAACCTGGGGCTGGATCACCTCCTTACCTATACGACTAACTCACATCTGAAGTATGAAAATACGTTTGAGTGTCCACACAGATTGCTTGTTCTCCTTATCTCTTAATTGAGTTGAGGTGAGCGACAAAATATCCTGCCTTGTTGCAGTGATATCGTTCTTTAAAAATTTGGAAAGCTGATAGTGTTAACCTGAAAAGGGACAGCGACTTACTTGTAGGTTGTTGTTTATAGGGTTAGCGCGAAATTTAAAAAATTGAGTTCTAAACACTTAAACATTAAGTGTCTTGGCTTATTGCGTCGCAGCAATAAGTGAAAAATTCTAATTTTGGCGAAAGTAGAAACCATTAGTTATGATACGGCTGTTTTAAGCTTACCCGCTTGAAACAACGAGTATTTCTCATAGAGACTTATTTGGGTTGTATGGTTAAGTGACTAAGCGTATATGGTGGATGCCTTGGCAGTCAGAGGCGATGAAGGACGTAGTAACTTGCGATAAGCGTTGGCGAGCTAGTAACAAGCATTTGAGCTAACGATTTCCGAATGGGGAAACCCACATGCATAAGCATGTATCATTAACTGAATTCATAGGTTAATGAGGCAAACCCGGGGAACTGAAACATCTAAGTACCCGGAGGAAAAGAAATCAACCGAGATTCCCCTAGTAGCGGCGAGCGAACGGGGATTAGCCCTTAAGCGTAGAGGGTGTTAGTGGAATGTGTTGGAAAGCACAGCGGCACAGGGTGATAGCCCCGTACATGAAAACTAACTTTACGTGAAAACGAGTAGGACGGGACACGTGACATCTTGTCTGAACATGGGGGGACCATCCTCCAAGGCTAAATACTCCTGACTGACCGATAGTGAACCAGTACCGTGAGGGAAAGGCGAAAAGAACCCCTGTGAGGGGAGTGAAATAGAACCTGAAACCGTATACGTACAAGCAGTGGGAGCGGTTCTTGAGACCGTGACTGCGTACCTTTTGTATAATGGGTCAGCGACTTACATTTTGTAGCGAGGTTAAGCGAATAGCGGAGCCGTAGGGAAACCGAGTGTTAACTGCGCGTTTAGTTGCAAGGTGTAGACCCGAAACCCGGTGATCTAGCCATGGGCAGGTTGAAGGTTGAGTAACATCAACTGGAGGACCGAACCGACTTATGTTGAAAAATGAGCGGATGACTTGTGGCTGGGGGTGAAAGGCCAATCAAACCGGGAGATATCTGGTTCTCCTCGAAAGCTATTTAGGTAGCGCCTCGAGCGAATACCATTGGGGGTAGAGCACTGTTAAGGCTAGGGGGTCATCCCGACTTACCAACCCTTTGCAAACTCCGAATACCAATGAGTACTACTCGGGAGACACACGGCGGGTGCTAACGTCCGTCGTGAAAAGGGAAACAACCCAGACCATCAGCTAAGGTCCCAAAGTTATTGCTAAGTGGGAAACGATGTGGGAAGGCTTAGACAGCTAGGATGTTGGCTTAGAAGCAGCCATCATTTAAAGAAAGCGTAATAGCTCACTAGTCGAGTCGGCCTGCGCGGAAGATTTAACGGGGCTAAGCAATACACCGAAGCTATGGGTACTAGTGTTTACACTAGTGCGGTAGAGGAGCGTTCTGTAAGCCGTTGAAGGTGAAGGGGTAACCCACGCTGGAGGTATCAGAAGTGCGAATGCTGACATGAGTAACGATAAAGGGAGTGAAAAACTCCCTCGCCGAAAGACCAAGGGTTCCTGTCCAATGTTAATCAGGGCAGGGTGAGTCGACTCCTAAGGCGAGGCCGAAAGGCGTAGTCGATGGGAAACAGGTTAATATTCCTGTACTTCTGCTAACTGCGATGGAGAGACGGAGAAGGCTAGGCTAGCGCGGCGTTGGTTGTCCGCGTTTAAGGTTGTAGGTTGTATTCTTAGGCAAATCCGGGAATACGCATTTAATTGCAAGACTGAGGACTGATGACGAGTCACTAAGGTGATGAAGTAGTTGATGCCATGCTTCCAGGAAAATCTTCTAAGCTTCAGGTTAGTAGGAATCGTACCCCAAACCGACACAGGTGGTTGGGTAGAGAATACCAAGGCGCTTGAGAGAACTCGGCTGAAGGAACTAGGCAAAATGGTACCGTAACTTCGGGAGAAGGTACGCTGCCGACGGTGATAGGACTTGCTCCTTAAGCTGTTGGCAGTCGCAGATACCAGGTGGCTGCAACTGTTTATCAAAAACACAGTACTGTGCAAACTCGCAAGAGGAAGTATACGGTATGACGCCTGCCCGGTGCCGGAAGGTTAATTGATTGGGTTATCTTCGGAGAAGCTCATGATCGAAGCCCCGGTAAACGGCGGCCGTAACTATAACGGTCCTAAGGTAGCGAAATTCCTTGTCGGGTAAGTTCCGACCTGCACGAATGGCGTAATGATGGCCACGCTGTCTCCAGCCGAGACTCAGTGAAGTTGAAATTGCGGTGAAGATGCCGTATACCCGCGGCTAGACGGAAAGACCCCGTGCACCTTTACTATAGCTTGGCACTGAACATTGAACCTACATGTGTAGGATAGGTGGGAGACTTTGAAGCATTGTCGCTAGATGATGTGGAGTCAACCTTGAAATACCACCCTTGTAGTTTTGATGTTCTAACCGCGGCCCCTGAATCGGGGTTCGGGACAGTGCCTGGTGGGTAGTTTGACTGGGGCGGTCTCCTCCCAAAGAGTAACGGAGGAGCACGAAGGTTGGCTAAGTACGGTCGGACATCGTACGGTTAGTGCAATGGCATAAGCCAGCTTAACTGCGAGACATACACGTCGAGCAGGTACGAAAGTAGGTCATAGTGATCCGGTGGTTCTGTATGGAAGGGCCATCGCTCAACGGATAAAAGGTACGCCGGGGATAACAGGCTGATACCGCCCAAGAGTTCATATCGACGGCGGTGTTTGGCACCTCGATGTCGGCTCATCACATCCTGGGGCTGAAGTCGGTCCCAAGGGTATGGCTGTTCGCCATTTAAAGTGGTACGCGAGCTGGGTTCAGAACGTCGTGAGACAGTTCGGTCCCTATCTGCCGTGGGCGTTGGATGATTGAAGGAAGCTGCTCCTAGTACGAGAGGACCGGAGTGGACGAACCGCTGGTGTTCGGGTTGTTATGCCAATAGCATTGCCCGGTAGCTACGTTCGGAATCGATAACCGCTGAAAGCATCTAAGCGGGAAGCGAGTCCTAAGATGAGTCATCCCTAGGAATTTAATTCCTCTAAAGAGCCGTTCGAGACTAGGACGTTGATAGGCAAGGTGTGTAAGCGTTGTGAGGCGTTGAGCTAACTTGTACTAATGACTCGTGAGGCTTAACCATACAACCCTGATGGGTTTTGTATGAGACTGATGTTTTTACAAAACACCAGAGTTAGAATAAGCACTTAATGTGGTGTTGAACTCAATAATAAATTTCGATTTACTTGCGATAGCGAGTAACAGCTTTTCGAATTCCAAATTTGTCTGGAGACCATAGAGCTGTGGCCCCACCTGATCCCATTCCGAACTCAGAAGTGAAACACAGTATCGCCGATGGTAGTGTGGGGTTTCCCCATGTGAGAGTAGGTCATTTCCAGGCGCCTATTTAGCTTAATCTCTTATAAAGAGGTAAAGCGAGTCTACTAACCTTTGACACGTTAGCGACTTTAAAAGAATTTAGCATCATGCTTCGGCTTTTTGCTAAAGGAGTGGTAGTTCAGTTGGTTAGAATACCGGCCTGTCACGCCGGGGGTCGCGAGTTCGAGTCTCGTCCACTCCGCCAACATTACGATAAGCCCTAGCAGCAATGCTAGGGCTTTTTCGTGTCTGTTTTTTATGACATAAAAAGAGACAATATACGGGCTCGTTGGTTTATTATTGAGCTGAAATTGTCAGTCTAGGCTGTAGCGCGGGTTCTTTTTTGAGAAGAGCTCGTCAGCTGGGCCAAGATTGCGCAAATGCTTATCCGTACTATTAGCGCGTTTTTGTGTCTGAATTTTTAGATGTAAAAAGTGTGTATAAGTCGATGCTAAATAGTATGCACTGATCACGATTCTGGTAAGATATTGGCTTACTGTTAAGCAGTATGTGATGTGATACAAATCAATTCTGTTTGATAGCGGTATAATGAAAATTGCTAATTTAAGGTATTAAGATGAACTGTCGCTTAGGTTGTGGTGCTTGCTGCATTGCGCCTTCTATCACGACTCCAATTCCAGGAATGCCTCAGGGTAAGCTGGCAGGAGTTAGGTGCATTCAGTTGAATTATGGTAATTTGTGTAAGCTTTTTGGTAAACCAGAGAGACCTGCTGTTTGTGGTCAATTTACAGCAACGGAAGATGTTTGTGGCGCTAATGATGAAGAAGCTTTATGGCTGATTAGCTCATTGGAACAAGCAACAAACAGCTAGAAAATTTTGTTAGATAGTCAATATATGGATTGGTAAGCAATGCAGTTAACTCGTTACACTGATTTTGGATTGAGAACACTGATGTATCTGGCTTTACATCCAGAGCGTGAGTCGCTTTTTCGTATCTCTGAAGTTACAGATGTTTTTGACTTATCAGCGAACCATATCTCTAAAGTTGTTCATCATCTTGGTAAATTAGGCTACTTAAAAACAGTAAGAGGTAAGAGTGGTGGTTTTAAGTTGGCAAAAGCTGCTAACGAAATCAATATAGGTGAAGTGGTTCGCGCTCTTGAAAACTCCTTGTCTCCTATCGATTGCAGTAAGCCATACTGCTTATTTACGCCTGCTTGCAAATTAAAAAGTGTCCTTTCAGAAGCGGTTAATGCTTATTTAGCAGTGCTTGATGGCTATACGTTAGATATGATTGTAAGTAACAATAAAGAGCTTAAGTCGCTACTACCAGACTTGTCTATTCCAATCTTACAGTAGGCTCTTTAGTTCCTTTATCCTGTGAGGCTACATTGAAAGGTAATAGCTTTGACGCGGGAACTAGGGCGATATTTGCCTCCGCTAAGCGATGAAGATTATTGCTCAAAAAAGCCAACGTTTCAGGGTAGGGGTGAGCAATAATAACAATACTGTCCTGTGTTTCAGCAAGTGTTATCGCCTGTTGAAATTGAAATTCTAACCCGGCATTTGATTTATCATTATCAAGAAAAATAGTCCGCTTTAATAACGGAACTCCCATCTCTTCTGCTATTGCTCCAGCTTGAGTAAATTTGGTTGTCACACTGTCTATAAAATAAATATCCCGCTGTAATAGCGTATCCATTACCCAGTGCATTTGTTCGGTAAGCTGCGTTAACAAGCTGCCCATATGGTTATTAGCGCCAATTGCGAATGGTACACTATCGATAGCGTGTTCTAGCTGCTGTTTAAAATCTTGCTCTGACATAGCGTTCGTTAAAGCACCTGGCCCAATTGTTTTACCATTGAGCGCCTGCATTGGCAGGTGCACTAAAATCTCACTACCTCGTTGGTATGCTTGAGTGGCAACGTCTTTGCCTAAAGGTGTTAGTGGCAACACCGACAGGGTCACATTTGATGGCAGCGCCAGCACGGCCTTATCAGATTGACGATATCCAATGTCGTCAATGATGATGGCAATCCTTGCGGCAAACACATTCGAACTGAATAATAAAAAGCAAAATAATAAGTAGCGCACTGTATTAGTTATTTTTCTGTTTTAATCCAGGCTATTGCTGAGTTAACGAGTTTATCTTCAGCAATATCACCACGGAGTGAATTTGTATTTATTATAGGCATAGTTTGATCACTTGTTACAATGTCTAATGCCACTTTAATGTCGGGTATAATCCCTTTTTCGTGTATATCTCTGCCATTAGGGGTGGTGTATTTGGCAATGGTGAGCTTAATGGCATTGCCTTCGGTAAGCGTAGGGATAAGGCTTTGAACTGTGCCTTTACCAAAGCTTGTTTGACCGATGAGCTTAGCTCTGCCGTTTTCTTGCAGTGCAGCGGCGAGTACCTCTGATGCAGATGCTGATCCTTTATTGATCAGTACCAGCATGGGTACGCTGTTTACCATGGTTTGTGGTGAGGCGTAGTAATCAGAATTTGCGTCAAAGAAACGACCTTCAGTTGCAACAATCCTCCCTTTCTCTAAAAAGATATCTGCGATTTTAATGGCTTGATCGAGTAGACCACCAGGGTTATTTCTAAGGTCAAGAATAAGCCCATTTAGGGGTTTGGCTTGCCATAATGCAAGTTGTTTAACCATATCTTGAGTGGAGTTTTCTTGAAAGCTCGACAGTTTTATATAGCCAATTTGGTTATCTAACAGCTGTGCTTCGACAGAGTTAATGGTGATAAGACTAGGGCTGATGGTTACGCTATAAGTTGTTTCGGAGTTTGCTCTGATAAGCTCTAAATCAATCGCTTGCTTGTCGTAGCTATGTTGTTTGATTTCATTGAGTAGGTTTTCAAGTTTATCTGCGGTAACTAACTGTTGATTTAGCTTTATAACTCTATCTCCCGGCATAATACCTGCCAGTTCAGCGGGCGACTGGGGGAAAGGAGTGACGATTGTTATTTGATCATTATCTGTCGCTATCTCTACGCCAAAGCCATAATATTCACCGTCGTTACTATCTTGGATATTGGCGAATGCTTGTTTATCTAGAAAGCTAGAATAGGGGTCGAGTTTTGCAAAAATACCTTCAATGGCCGCTTCAATGAGTTCTTCTTCGGTGATCTTTGTAACGTAGTAGGTTTCAATTGTATCGATGACATCGAGTAATACGGGATAGTCGATGCGTGTTTTATATTGCTGAGTATGCTCTTGGCCAAATAAAGTGAGTGACAGGCCTAATGCTAAACCCGCGGCGGCAAAACTAAGATTACGGACAACTCCTGACATATTAACCCCTTGTATAAGAAAGGGATTCTATGTCTACCGCTTACAGTACCTCGCCGGATCGACAGCTTGCCCTTTATGTCTTACTTCAAAGTATAGGCCAGACTCGGTCTGTCCACCTGAGCGACCGACCAATGCAATGGGTTCACCTTTGCGAACAGAGTCTCCTGCAGCTTTTAAAAGAGTTTGTGCATGCCCATATAAGCTCATATACCCTTTGCCATGATCGACAACTAAAACCATACCGAAACCGCGTAGCCAGTCAGCATAAATGACTTGTCCGCCAGCAATCGCTTCAATGTTTTTTCCTTCAGCAGCTGAAATCGTCACGCCTTTCCATTTGACTTGGCCTGAACGTTTACTGCCAAAACCTGATTTTATTCGGCCTTTAGTGGGCCATTTTAGTTTTCGTTTACTCGATAAACCATCGAACGCAGGGTTGTTTTTCATCGCCAATAGCGCTTGTTCAACCACTCGTTTTAAACTGGCCTCTTCAATTTGCAGCTGCTCTAATTTTGCACCACTGCTACTAAGCGTTCTTTGTAATTGAGTTAAGGTTTGTTGGCGCTGAGACTGCTCTTGGCTCAAAAGCGTAGCTTGCTGTTGCTGCTCAAGGGCTAACTTGTTTAATCGAGTTTGGTTATCTTTCTGCTGAAGTTGTACTTCATCAAGTTCTACGATGGTGCTTTGAAGCTGTTTTATCGAAGCGATACGGGCATTGTTCAAGTATTGGTAGTAAGCGAGTAAGCGTTCGATACTGGCTGGAGATTGTTGATTAAGCAGCATTTTACTGTAATCATGATTACCGGCTAAGTAAGCGCTAGCAAGTTGATTAGACAATGTTTTTTGCTGGATGTTTTTGAGTTTTTCTAACTGGGTGTATTTAGCGTTAAGCTTAGCCAAAGCCTTATCTATTTTGGTTAAATCTTGTTTGGTTTTATTAACTTTTTTTGCAGCGGCAGCAATAGCTTGCTCATCTTTTTTGAGCAAAGAGATCAAACGTTCTCTCTGTTTATTGGTATTTTTAACGGCTGATTGTTGCTTGTTTATCTGTGTCTGAATCGACTTAAGTTCAGATTGACGACGATCGAGATCAGTCGCATTTACCGATAAGGGAAGTGATATAAAGCCAGCAATAATGCTGGCTTTGATAAAAAGTCGAATGTTCATATTACTCTTTGAGTTTAATTATCGCTCGGCCTGTCATCTCTTTAGGCACTTCTCGTCCCATCAAGGTTAACATAGTCGGCGCTAAATCACTCAAACGTCCGCCTTTTTCTATATCTGCATCACGTCCAACATAAATCAGTGGCACAGGTTCACAGGTGTGAGCGGTATGTGCTTGCCCTGTTGACTCATCCGTCATTTGTTCAGCATTACCGTGGTCGGCTGTAATTAAACACTCACCGCCAACTTTGTCTAGCGCTTCAACAACACGCCCTAAACAGGTATCGACAGCTTCACAGGCCTTGACTGCTGCATCAAAGTTACCGGTGTGGCCAACCATATCGCCATTCGGATAATTACAGATAATCACGTCATACTTGGTTGATTCTATTGCAGCAACGAGTTTGTCTGTGAGTTCTGTTGAACTCATCTCAGGTTGTAGATCATAGGTCGCAATTTTTGGTGATTGGATTAAGATGCGATCTTCGCCTTCGAAAGGCTCCTCTTTACCACCGTTAAAAAAGAAAGTGACGTGAGCGTACTTTTCGGTCTCTGAAATGCGCAACTGTGTCATGTGCTGATCTTGCAAGGTTTCGCCTAAGGTGTTGACCAGATCGGTCGACGGATAAGCGATGGCAGCATCAATGCTCGCGGCATATTCCGTTAGCATGACAAAGTGTGCTTTAGGTGTCACAGCACGTTCGAAGCCATCAAAGTCAGCATCCACAAAGCTACGAGTGATTTGGCGGGCACGGTCAGCGCGGAAGTTCATGAAAATGAGCGCGTCATTATCTTCTAGCTTGGCAATGTTACCTTCAGCGTCAGGGATTGCAGTGCTACCGACAAACTCGTCATTTTCATCACGAGCGTAAGCGGCTTTAATACCTTCAACAGCACTTGCTACTTGATGCAAGCCTTTGCCTTCAGTGATTAACTCATAAGCTTGGGATACACGATCCCAGCGGTTGTCTCTATCCATGGCGTAGTAACGACCAATAATGGAAGCCACTTGACCAGTACCTAGGGTTTTAAACATATCTTCGAAATGAGCTAAACCAGCTTCTGCGCTACGAGGCGGAGTATCGCGACCGTCTAAAAAGGCATGTAGATAAACCTTAGTTGCACCGCGTTTAACGGCAAGGCGACACATGGCTTCTATATGATCTTGATGACTATGTACCCCACCTGGCGATAATAGTCCCATGATATGAACGGCACCATTGGCTTTGACTGCCCCATCAACGGCCGCAGTAAGTGCTGGGTTAGTATCGAACTCCCCATCATCAATAGCCTTGCCGATACGGGTTAGTTCTTGATAGACAATACGGCCAGAACCAATATTGATGTGGCCAACTTCGGAGTTGCCCATTTGGCCAGCGGGTAGCCCAACATCGATACCTGAACCGGAAATTAAACTATGTGGATATTGCGCATTAAGCTTGTCGAGAACAGGAGTGTTCGCATGAAAAACAGCATTTTTTTGCGTGTTTTCACGAGAGCCCCATCCATCGAGGATCAGCAATGCCAACGGGCGTTTGTGAGTCGTCATGGTAGTACCTTTAAGTTTGAAAAAATAAGATTAAAATTTTAATTGGTTAAATATTACTACCAATTGGTACTCGGCATAAAGAAATTTACCCAGATTGCGGTTATCGATTTACAAACAGGTGTGATTCAAAGCCAGCTGTCGTGTGCGTTACGTGACTAACATTCTGTATTCTGTCATCGCAATGGTATACTCTGTGCCCTCATTATATTTGGGCCAATTAAAAGTAGGCAGTAAAGCATGCAAGAATATATGGAATTTTTTAAAGCAAACCCGATGTTAAGTTTGGCGTGGGTGGGTTTATTCGTCGGACTTATCGTGATGGTATTTAAGTCTAGCGTATCAAAAGTTAAAAATGTGAATCACCAAGAAGCCACTTTGTTGATGAACAAGCAAGAAGCAACAGTTGTTGATGTACGCGGTAAAGAGGAATTTAAGAAGGGCCATATTGTTGGCGCAATTAATGTTCCATTAGCTGAGATTAAAAATAATCAGCTTGGTACCCTTGAAAACTCAAAAGCCAGTCCCATAATAATGGTATGCAACGCTGGCATGACTTCGTCTCAAGCGGCCCAACTGATGGTTAAGCACGGGTTTGAAAACGTGAATAATTTGAAAGGTGGTATGGGTGAATGGCAGTCAAGTAATTTGCCTGTTTCAAAAAGCAAAAGATAGAAGTGTCGGTGTAGCCATTGCATTATTGTTAAGTAATTGATTAAAGTGTCACGGCTTAACATTAATGGTTACCGGCATTGAATTGAGGGAATACCCTCCAAAAAGCGTCTGTTGACTAAATAAATCAAATACTGGGACAGCCAATTGGGTTATTACCCATAAAGGCAAAACCCTGAGACTGGCTCTTTTGAAGTAGCCTCATTAACATTTTTAAGGTAGGAAATCATGGCTGAAGTAGCAAACAAAGAACAAGAGCAAGGTCCACAATTTAACATTCAACGTGTTTACACAAAAGATATCTCTTTTGAAACACCAAACAGCCCAGCTGTTTTCCAGAAAGAGTGGACGCCAGAAGTTAAGCTAGACCTTGATACTCGTAGCAACAAATTGTCTGACGATGTATATGAAGTTGTTCTTTCTCTAACGGTTACAGCTAAGAACGGCGAAGAAACTGCGTTTCTTTGTGAAGTTCAGCAAGCTGGTATCTTCGCAATTACGGGTCTTACTGAGCAGCAACTTGCTCACTCTTTAGGTGCATATTGCCCTAACGTTCTTTTCCCATATGCTCGTGAAGCAATTGGTAGCCTAGTTAGCCGTGGTACTTTCCCACAACTAAACCTTGCTCCAGTTAACTTTGACGCGCTATTCGCTCAGTACGTTCAACAGCGTCAAGCTGCTGCCGCTGATGCGCCTGCAGAAGAAGCAAACGCTTAATCGCATGGAAAATACTGCCGATATTACGGTACTGGGGGCGGGCTCTTATGGCACCGCCCTTGCCATTTCTTTAGCGAATAATGGCCACAGAACCCTGCTTTGGGGGCATGACCCTAAGCACATCGAAAACCTGAAGAACGACAAGTGTAATCAAGCGTTCTTACCCGGTATTGCGCTTCCCGATCTTCTTATTCCAGAATCTGATTTAGCAACAGCACTTGCTGCTTCCAACAACGTATTAGTTGTTGTACCTAGTCATGTTTTTGGGGACGTGTTAGCGCAAGCTAAGCCGTTTTTACGTAAAGAAGCACGTATTGTATGGGCGACCAAAGGCCTTGAGCCTGAAACTGGTCGGTTGATACAAGATGTGGCGCGTGAAGTACTCGGTGATAATTTCCCACTCGCGGTGTTATCGGGTCCTACTTTTGCTAAAGAGCTTGCTGCAGGAATGCCTACAGCAATATCTATTGCAGGTACAGATCCGCAATTTACTAATGATTTAGTTGAATTGTTGCATAGCCCTAAACGTTTACGCGTTTATGCTAACGATGACTTTATCGGCCTCCAATTGGGCGGTGCGGTTAAGAATGTTATCGCGATTGGTGCAGGACTATCAGATGGTATCGGCTTTGGTGCAAATGCGCGTACCGCATTAATTACCCGTGGTTTAGTTGAATTAACACGTCTCGGTGAAGCTATGGGTGCGCAAGCATCAACCTTTATGGGGATGGCAGGTTTAGGCGATTTAGTGTTGACCTGCACCGACAATCAATCTCGTAATCGTCGTTTCGGTTTAGCGCTTGGTAAAGGCTGTGATGTCGAAGCCGCGCAAGTAGAGATTGGTCAAGTTGTTGAAGGTTACCGCAATACTAAAGAAGTTTACACGCTCGCAAAACGTTTAGGTGTTGAAATGCCGATCACTGAGCAGGTTTACCAAGTATTGTATAAAGGGAAATCACCTCATGATGCAGCTAAAGAGCTGTTAGGTCGTGAGAAAAAGTCCGAAACATCGGACGATTAAAGTCTGTCAGTGACTCGCCATATGAGTGCTGACATTCGGTGATGGTATATCGTGAGAGAAGGGTGCTAAAATAGCGCCCTTTTTTGTGCCTAATATTTATCAATAGGCGAAGTCTTTCTAGGAGTTATTGAGTGGAACATATCGACGTCATTATTATCGGAGCTGGGGCTGCAGGACTTATGTGCGCTGCAACCGCAGGTTACCGTGGCCGCGATGTGCTCGTACTCGATAATGCCAAACAAGCGGGTAAGAAAATTCTTATCAGCGGTGGTGGCCGTTGTAACTTCACCAATCAAAAAGTCGAACCGGCAAATTTTCTCTGTAGTAACAGCCATTTTGTAAAATCGGCACTGGCACGCTACCGCTCAAGTGACTTTATCGAGTTGGTTGAGCGCCATGGTATTGAATACCACGAGCGCGATCATGGTCAGCTTTTTTGCGATGACTCTGCCAAAGAGATTGTTAGTATGCTGCTTACTGAGTGTGAGTGGGCCGGCGCTGCTGTAAAGCTGCGCACTGAAATTCGCCAAGTGACTAAAAATGCTGATGGTCTGTTTGAAGTGCACACCGATAAAGCACAGTACACTTGTCAGTCACTGGTCATTGCCACAGGCGGCTTGTCGATGCCTAAACTGGGTGCATCGCCTTATGGATACCACGTCGCCGAACAGTTTGGGCTAAAAGTGTTACCGACCCACGCAGGGTTAGTCCCTTTTACCTGGCATAGCGACCAGAAACAACGCTTCGAGCCACTATCGGGCATTGCGGTACCCACCACTATTACTGCCAAAGACGGTACCCAATTTAGTGAAGCATTACTCTTCACCCATCGCGGCTTATCTGGCCCAGCTATTTTACAGATCTCCAATTATTGGAATCCTGGAGAGGCGATTAGTATTAATTTGCTACCTGGTAAAGATGCCAGATCTGAGATTGAGCAATTGGTCGATAATAGCCCTAAGCAAAGTTTGCGTAATGCGTTGGCATTGTGGCTACCAAAGCGTTTAGTCGAGGCATTATTTGACGAAGCACTGCTTAATAAAGCCCTTAACCAATTAGTCCATGCTGAGCGAGAACAGCTCGCTGTTGATTTAGAAGCTTGGAGCATAGTCATGAATGGCACAGAGGGTTATCGTACGGCAGAGGTGACCTTAGGCGGCGTAGACACTGACGAACTGTCATCAAAGTCGATGGAAGCTAAAAATGTTTCTGGTCTGTACTTTATTGGTGAAGTCATTGATGTAAGTGGTTGGCTAGGCGGGTTTAACTTCCAATGGGCTTGGAGTTCTGGAGTGGCTGCTGGGCAAGCAGTTTAACCCGTAAATATATTAGATTAGATAAGAAAGGCCTCCAATGTAAATTGGAGGCCTTTTTAGCTAGTGCATTAAAACCAGTTTAGAAAGTATAGCCAATGTCTAGACTAAATGAGCGACCTGGCGCGGGGACTTTTCCTGCCGGTGATACATCTAATCCTCGGAAGAAGTACTCATTATCAAATAGGTTGTTGACTGATAAACCTAGCTTTAAACCACTATTATTTTGCTTAAAAAGCTCAGTACCAATATTGAAGTTAACCACGGTATATTCAGGTATTTCACCCGCGGTGCCAGAGATATTTTCGTCAACGCTATTGGCTAGATCTGCAAATGATTCGCTGTAGTAGAATGCCAACAATCCTAAATCTATATCCTTGATGCTATAGAGAGCACTGGCTGAAAGTTGATGCTTTGAAGCGAAAGGTAGTTGGTTGCCTGCATATTGCCCCTCGAGTTGTTCGGTATCCAAGTAGTTATATGCACCGGTTAACGTCAGGTCCGGCAAAGACATTGGCGAGTATGTGCCCTCTAGCTCAACACCTTGGTTTTGAGTTTTACCGATATTGACGAACATGCTGATATCTCTGCTGTACTCGGCTTTGTTTTTAAAGTCGATACGATAGACCGCTAAATTCAAGTTGCTGCGCTCAGTTGGAGTAAAGCGAACACCTGCCTCATAGTTCCACGATAACTCTGACTCCAATGTTTGCCCTTTTGGCCAAAGTTGAGAGATTTGTGGTGTGCGCAATGAACGCTGCGCATTAGCATAACCAAACCAACTATCAGTAAACTCATAGCCAACGGTGATACCCGGAAGCCATTCTTGCACATGGTTGTCTTGGCTATAGTCTTGGCCCACGTTAGTAAACGTCATGCGTACATCTTCAAAGCGGATCCCCGGTGTCACCGATAATCTATCGTCAAGGAAGCCTATTTTGTCGCTGATGTAATAGGCCATGGCATTGGTGTCCATCTGCCAGTCTCGGGGGCGAACAGCAACTTGAGTCGACTTGTCGATTTGATTCAACTGATAGCTAATGTCTTCGTTTACATAACGAACGCCAGCAATAATGTGCTGAGAAATATCGCCATCGAGCAGCAAGCTAGCCTTAGGTTCAATACCAAAAACTGCAAATTCACGCGGTGAGTTACGCAAATGCGTTGCTTCTTGGGTGGTATCAGCCCAATGTGAACCTAAGTTACCGTCAGTATCACTATTTTTGTTATAAAAATCCCACTGGAAGTTACGCTTACTTTTATTGCCAAATACGGTTAAATCTAGCTCACCGTAGTCAATGGTTTTAGAGTCATCAAGCACATGATTATAGTTAAGAGAGACTCGCTTAGTGTCGGCTTCAAATTCATCATTAGGCCGCAGCGATTGGCTACGATCCGCATCATAAGCCGCTGAGTTTAGCGCGCCGGGAAGCTCTGAGAAGGCATCGTAGTATTGCAGTGTGGCATCAAGGCTGTTCTGTTCATCGATATTCCACACTGTTTTTAGCATTACGTTGGTAACGTCAGTATCGGAGTGATCTCTAAAAGACTCGCCTTTGATAAAGTTGCCATCCAAGCGCATAGAGAAGTCATCATTAACGGCTCCACCGGTGCTGATATTGGTATCATACAAATTGCGGCTATCACCAAAAAATGTAATGCGTTCATTGAGGCTCGTTTCCCAATCGGTTGAGATAGGTTTTGAGACTAGGTTAATAACGCCACCGACATTATTAGGGCCATATTGAATAGAAGCGCCACCGCGAGCCACATCGATTCTATCAATCATAAATAGGGTGGCAGGGAACAGCGATTGGCCTGTATGACCGTAGGGAGCGAGCGTCATTGGAATGCCATCGAGTAAGATCTGTGCATAGCCGCTACGGCTGCTATCTAAGCCACGCACTGAAATATTGGGTAGCACACCAGTGCCACTTTCATCTTTAACTTTTAGTCCTGGTACTTGCTGTAATGCAGTATCAATTGATCTCACCGCTGTGCGTTCTAATTGCTCAGAAGTAATAATAGAGCGGTTACCGGTATACGTTTTTAGATCCGCGACTTCAGAGTCACCAAGTAAACTACCCGTGACGATAATGATTTCTGGTTTTTGCTCTGTTTTAGGTGTTTCAGCAAAGACTGCTGAGCAGTAAAAACTGCTTGAAATCGCCACTGCAATCGTGCTCAAGTTGAATATTTTGTTGCGGTTTAACATATGTGTCCCTACGATTTATTTGGTATTTTTAAGTGCTTCGAGCTGTTGTTTAAAATGTTTAAAAATCATTCCCCGATCTTCGCCTAGCAAAAATGCCTGAGTGCCTTTTTGATGCCAGCTAACTTGCTGTTCAGGTGTTCTTGGAATTGCGCAGAAAGCGATATTATTGTCACGGCAAATTTGCGCCATTTTATGAATTTGTGCTTGAACGGCGGGGTGATTCACTTGAGTGCCATAGCCCAGCGATAGGCTCAGATCTAATGCGCTCTCCAGAATCATATCGACATGATCTAAAGCTACGATTTCAGGTAGTGATGCCATACCGGCTGCGTCTTCGATCATAAGGCAGACTAAGGTTTCATCGTTGGCCTGGTCGATATAGTTTTGTAACGCTAGCGTACCGAAACCCGTATTACGGCCACCCGTGATCCCACGTGTGCCAATGGGTGGGTATTTACTGGCTTTAATGGCATTTTTAGCCATCTCTAGGCTCGACACTCGTGATACCACAATGCCCGCTGCGCCAGCATCTAAGACTTTAGCGATAGTTAGTGGATCATCATCAGGAACTCTCACCAAAAGAGTCAGTCCAGAGCAGTCTGCTGCACGAATGCAATGTGCCAGTGTCTCATCCGAAATAAGTACGTGTTCGGTATCGATAACCGCAAAATCAAAACCCGCATAAGCAAACATTTCACAAATAACAGGAGAGGGGACTGAGTTTAAGATCCCATAGATAATATCTTGTTTCGCAAGCTTTGATTTCAGCGCATTGGAGAATGGCATTGTACTCCCCCTTAAACACAAATGAGGACGCTAATTGTTCTCATTTGGCGGTGGGGGTCAAGTTATTTGTTTATATGAACTAGGTTTTTGATTTTTTATTATGATTCTTTACATTTTATATCTATGTAAATCAGTATTTTGCATGGTTATTTGTCTGGGTGTAAGTTATTTCCATCAAAACATTAAACTGTAGTGATAATTATTTACACTTGTTGTTTTAAGTGTTTCTATGTCGCGGTTATTGATTGAGCTATTTATTAGGAAAGGAAGGGATCGCTGAAACGCGGCTAACAATGGGCGGTAAGCCAAGCCCTTTTGGTATTGATGCCTGCGAGCTTGATACGGCTATTGCCATGATTAGAGATATACCCACACTAGCGGGTAAGCCGCAGGTGGATCTGATGGGCTTTCACTTTCATCTTATGTCTCATCAACTTGATGTTGAACGTTATCTTTCGTTAATGAAGTTGTGCTTTTCGATTGGTTTATCTTAGTGGGTGAGCCATCATTGAGGGGGATGGTATTTGGTCTAGTCTGGTGTCGACTATGCTTTAATCCCCGTTATTGCCCAGCTAAGTGACTTTAGCGCTACACTCTGTGATATATATCGGTGAGTTAGAGCGCTAATGCAGCGAATATTGAAAGGAGGAGTATAATAACGGGCGCGATCACTTACACCAATACTTGGCGTGTATTCGCAATGTAGTGATGGACCTGAGCCTCTGTTTCAGTATCAAGCATCTCTTCTGGTTTACGACCATTCGGGCAGGGCATATTCGATGTTGTGCCAAACACTCTGCAGATCAACGGTCGTTGCTTGTAAACTTTGCAACCTTTAGGGCCCAAATGTACGCAGTTCCACTCTTCTAATGCGGCGTCATGTTCAGCATCTGTTTTCACTGGCAGACACGACATCTCTTCCGAAGACGTCGTTACCGGTCCACAACAATCGTGACAACCTGGCACACATTCGAACGTTGGAATGCGCTCACGCAGACGGGTGACAATCTCTAGATTATTATTCATTCATGCCTAACTGTTGTGCATTTCTCCCTTATTATAGTCGTATACCTAAGTCACTAAAAGGTTAAGTTTGCAGCGCGTCATAGCGCCCCTCTAATAAGTGCTGCATCAAGTCTTAATGGTTTAGGTGAGTTTCGCTATTTGTTAGGGCTGGCTAACTTGGCTTAGCCAATACTTGAACTGGCTGGGGAGTTGCCCTGTCCAGCGTTTAAATGAACGTCTAAAGTTATTGCCGTCGGCAAATTGTAGTTGCTTGGCAACGGTTAAATTATTCTCACCAGAAATTGCGAGTAGGAAGATAGCTTGTTGCATATTGGCCTGATCTTGCAGTTGTTGAAAACGAATGTCATACGCTTTGAGTCGGCGCTTTAACGTGGCTGGGCTGAGGCTTAATTGTTCCGCTATCTGTGGCAGTGTGTATGATCGAGTTTTTCGCCTTATGAGCAATAAACGGATGGCTGCGGGAAGTCCTATTCGATAATGGGCTGCTTGCTTCTGCTGTTTAACTTGTTGGCGGGCGAGTTTAAGCCCTTGTGAGTTTGCCAGTTCGAATGGATGTTGGTGTATGTCTGGGTCGTAGCTAATCACGCAGATAGGTTGATTAAATGACAAGTCTTCACCCAAATATTTGTAGTATTGATCTAATAACTTAGGCGCTGTATAAGGCAGTGAAAAGTGGCCTTGCCATGTGTTATGGCTCAGCTTTTTATAGGTTGATACTAAACTTGAAAGCGTCAATTCAATAAAAAAACGCTGTTGCCGCTGAGCACCAATATCCAATTGCAGTAGCAGGTGTTGTAAGTTTTCAGTGCGCCAATGCCACCCTTGCAGCCATGGTTGACTAGCCCAATGATATTGATGCCAAAAGTTCTGCATTTGCGCTAGGCCATCGCAGCAAAAAAGCCCATTGGTGAGTGAACCGCTTTGCACCGGTAACCATTGCTGCCCGAGTAAAAATGCCAAGTCATCGCCTGGCCATAGGGCGAGTGCATTGTCGATTAAGCTCATGAGTTGCAAGGGGCTAATCTTGTGGTCGATGAGTTGTAAATCTTGCCTGAAAATACCTGTTCCTTTGAGTAAGCGGTTTACATCGAGCTGTCGATATTCAAATATCGCCACGATACTGGTGATCAGCAGTTGGCTATCAATACATTTATCTTGAGCGTAGGCAATGGACTGCATCTAGACCGCCTTAGGCCAAGATCTTGCTTGTTTGACGCGTTCCATCTCTCTATTTATCTGACTGATCAAGTTCTCTGCATCGGCAGCGGCTGACTCTGTGTGTGGATCATAGTGAACATAGGCACTACTGGCTTGGCAACCAAACCGAGCGATTGCTAGTTGCAGCTCTGCTGCCATCGCTTGTGAGAAGGATGCTGAACAGTGAGGTAGTAAAATAATGAAACGGTCGCCAGCAAATCGGCAGACGAGGTCTTGGGAGCGCAGTTGGCAAGTGAGCATTTGGGCAATATTGGCGAGTAACTTATCACCTTGGTGGAAGCCGTCGCGTTGATTAATCTCAGAAAAATTGTCGATATCAATCATGATCAAGCTTATTGCGTTATTGCGGTTGAGTACTATTTGGTGACGTATTGCGCGAGCATCATAGATCTTAGTCACCCTATCTACGAGTTTGTGCTGACGAAAAAACTGCTCTCGAGTGCGTAGCTGCTCATTAATGGTGATCTGTTCTTCGCGCCACAGCCATAAGCCACCCGTTAGTGTAAGCAAGCCGATAGGGGTTGGTAGCTTTTCAAGAAAGGCGAACCAAAAGGGCAGACTGTGGTTAATAAAAAACTCATCGAGCAGATCCATATAACAGCCCAAGCTATAACCTAGTAAACCGAAGATTAGCAGTTGAGTGACTTTGCCTCCCGGACGAGCTTGCAACACTAGTGCAAGCCAACTTAACCCAAGCAGCAGCAAAGCACCCTCTGTCGCGACATCAAGCCAATCAATACTACCGCTAACTTTGGTATCGGCCTGTAACAGACAGAGGCTGAGCAATATGCCGCTAAGCAAGAGGATGCCTAGAGTAAACTTTGAGGTAACAAATTTATGCATGCTGTGTATGTTCGTGAGCTGAGTATTGCGTTTAACGTACTGCTATTTCATGACGACTTTATGATCCTTTTAGTCGTCAAATTGGCTCAATGGATGTTCAGCACTGGGGGAACTTTTTTAATATGGCGACTACTCGTAGGCAACTGTAGATGTACTAGTTTGAATGTATTTCATTTAGATACAGCGGTTTAAGTACAATGTTCTTGTTTTATTACTTGCCTCCTACTCGAGGTTCGCGACTGTAATTAGCAGTCAAATAAGCTCAGTTGCCGGTAAAGTCGTTCAAAAATCCTCCTTTTTGCCCTATTCAAATATCGACGTCACGCAATTGTCATCAGTCTATTTTAGATTTGCCTGCAAATAACCCATATAACGCAAACTAAAATAGGAATTTAACCACATGAAGCAGCTCGGTTCGCTATCACCGCTCTACCTTGCACTTTTTGCCGCCAGCTTAGCTTTTCCATCAACCTCATGGGCTGGAAAAGTCGAAGGTGCGATTACAGATGAAGCGACAAAAATGCCACTGGAGGGAGCGCTCATCAGTATTGAAGAGCTAAACCTCAAGCAGGAGTCGAGTCGTGATGGTCGCTTTTTTTTCCAAGAGGTACCCAAGGGACAATACACTTTAGTCGTGGAGTATTTGGGAGGAACCACTTACCGGTCGCAGATCCAAGTGGGTGAAGTTAGCCTGATCAATAAGCAAATTGAGCTGAAAGGTCAGGGAGTAGAGCATATTCAAGTTGTTGGCCAACGAGGTGCATTGAGTAAGTCTTTAAACCGCCAGCGAGCGGCTGACAACTTAGTCAGCGTATTGAGTGCGGATGCGCTGGGTAACTTTCCCGACACCAATATTAGCGAGGCTTTACAGCGAGTTCCTGGCGTCTCTATTGAGCGCGATCAGGGTGAAGGCCGCTTTGTTCGCATCCGCGGAATGGCACCAGATTATAATGCGGTATCGATGAATGGCACGCGCTTACCATCACCAGACAGTGACCGCCGCGCGGTGGCGCTGGATGTGGTGCCATCTGACTTGTTGCA
Organism: Shewanella sp. Choline-02u-19; assembly: GCF_002836205.1. Classification (NCBI taxonomy): domain Bacteria; kingdom Pseudomonadati; phylum Pseudomonadota; class Gammaproteobacteria; order Alteromonadales; family Shewanellaceae; genus Shewanella; species Shewanella sp. Choline-02u-19. The sequence continues at coordinate 141,441 of NZ_PJBE01000010.1, read as the reverse complement.
ATCTGTTGAGGTAACTAAAACCCTAACGCCTGATATGGACGCCGACTCTCTCGGTGGTGCCATTGAAGTGAAAAGCCTATCGGCTTTTGACCGTGACGATACCTACTTTAATGTGAGTGCTGAAGGCAGTTTTGATGAGATGACCGAAAGTGTTAATCCTAAACTTGCGGGCAGTTATAGCGACATTTTTCAAGAAAACCTCGGCGTTGCCATTGCTGCGAGTTGGTATAACCGCGACTTTGGCTCTGATAATGTTGAAACCGGTGGCAACTGGAGCTTTGATGACCCGGCAGTGTTAGAAGAGGTTGAGCAGCGAGATTATCAAATCAATCGCGAGCGAGTTGGGCTTGGCGCTAACCTTGATTTCAGACCCAATGATGACAATGACCTGTTTTTACGCACGTTGTATAGTGGCTTTGTCGATACCGAAACCCGTAATGCTAACGAGATAAAATGGGATGATGGCACCTTACCGGACAGTCCTAATACTGCAGAAGCGACCCGTTCGTTGAAATCACGAGAAGAAGATCAGTCGATCATTTCAATCGTGCTTGGGGGTGAGTCTAGGTTCGACACATGGACACTTAACTACCAGACGAGTTGGAGCCGAGCACAAGCGGATAAGCCACGTTATATAGGGGGGGCTGACTTTGAAGGCGAATTCGATGATGTTGCTTACCAAGATCCCACAGTTCCAATAATCTCAGCATCTGAAGGATTCTACAGCGCTGATGAGTACCAGTTAGATAAAGTCGAAATAGCAGAATCCAACACCGTCGATACCATCACATCAACTAAGTTTGATTTAAGTAAAACATGGCGGGTGGCAGAAAGGCCGGTAGCGCTAAAGTTTGGTGCAAAGTACAGTGCTCGCGCTAAAGAAAACCGTGAAGATATTTGGATCTATGAGGATTTCGACGAGCAAGGTATTAGCGATGAACAGTTGGCTATGAGTCAGTTTTCAGCTGCAGAACCTAATTATAATCTCGGTCGATTTGGGCCCTCTATTGCTGCTGATCCCATTTGGGATTTGGTTAATAGCATGAATGATACCGTTGCAAAAGATGAGATTGAATCGCGGATTAATGACTTTAATATCGACGAAGATATTACCGCTGCTTACCTTATGGGCCATATTGATATCGATAGTCTCCGCCTACTAGCGGGTGTGCGCTTTGAACACACAGCTGTGCAGTCGCAAGGCTCTGGCTTTGATGAAAGTAAAGATGATTTCTTTGCCAATAACACCGACCGTGATTATCAGCATTGGCTACCTGGCTTCCACCTTAACTATAAGTGGAGTGATAAAACGGTAGTGCGTGCATCATGGACTAACACGATTGTACGTCCTACATTTGGTCAATTGGCACCCGGTTACTTAATTGAGCAAGATGACGATGAGTTAGAAGCGAGCTTTGGTAACCCGGATCTAGAAGCATTAGAAGCCATTAACTGGGATTTCAGTATTGAGTACTACATGGGCGGCCTCGGGGTTATCTCTGCTGGTGGCTTTTACAAAGATATTACCAATTTTATCTATGAAGCAGATTTAGCTGGCTATGGTAAATACCAAAATTTTGATAAAGCAGAGACCTTTGTTAATGGTGACGAAGCGGATATTTTAGGGCTAGAGCTGGCTTATGTGCAGGAGTTTGGGTTTATGCCTGAAGGCTGGCGCGGCCTTATCTTTACCAGCAATCTAACCTTGAGTGATTCAACTGCGCATATCAGTTGGCAAGATGATGGTGAACAGGGACGCGACATTCCATTACCGAGTCAGTCAGAACTTACCGCAAACGCGTCTTTTGGATATGAAAATCCCTATGTGAGTGTGCGCCTTTCTGCAGCCTATAAGTCTGAATATTTGGTTGAGGTCACAGAGTTGGATGATGCCGATTTTGATATCTACCAAGATGCACATACCCAGTGGGATTTTGTTGCCAAAAGCTTTATCACAGAAGAGATCACTGTCTATTTTAAAGCGATAAACATTACCGATGAACCTTTCTATGCCTATACCCGAGAGAGCCGTTATAACGCCCAATACGAAGAGTATGGCCGTACATTCCAGCTAGGTATCCAGTTCATCAACTTTTAAGGTTAGAGGTTCACATGATTAACACCAAAAACATAATAACGACAGTAGCAGCCACTCTTTTTAGTTGTCAGCTCGGAACCGCGATGGCCAATCCCGTAGCGCAGCAAGTCAGAACGGCTTTACAGGGACCTATCGCGGCAAGTGAGATGGCGATGTGGGATCAGCGAGCACTATTTGCCAGTGAGCGCCTAGGGTTAGTAATTGAAGATAAGCAGCTATTAAAAGTCATTGTACCGGGTCAGTTTGAATATTTGGCAGTGCATAAAGATATCGCACTCACTTACGACACTGAGATAGATCAAGTGCAAGGGATTAATTTGAGCCTAAGCAATACTCAACGTTTGTCACTGCTGCCAAAACGCTCATTTCAAGTCGAGTGGCTATGCTTGCAACCACGCCAAGCGGATAAGAATCTTTATGCGTGGTTAGGGGATGATGCAGGGCATGCGGAGCAGTGGTTACTGTCGTCTGATGGACAATGGCAACCACAATTAGTACGTAGTTTATCGGTATCAATGGGCGCGTTGAAATGCGCCGTCGATGATAATGAGCAGTTATATGTACTCGATAATCATCAAGGTTTATGGCGTTATCCTGCAGCGCCGTATGTGGCGGCAGAATCTGCGCTTGCTATCTCTATGCCCGATAACGACTTATCTGGTTTAGTCATTAACGCGGGCCAGATCATGATGATGGATGAAAGCGGGCACATTTTTGATGCTAAGGGCGATAAAGTCGCAGCGCCTTTCAAAGGGCTGCAAACACTCGAAAGTCTGTACGTGACTGATAAGCAGCTTTGGGCTTATTCGGACGACGACGCTCAGTTCTATCAAGCGCCATGGCAACCACCGACCAAAGTCGTGCTGGCCTCAAACGAGCTGATAAAAGAGATCCCAACGGCAGTAGAAAGTGATATTTCTGATAGAGCGGGCGATACCATGGACGACCCCGCGATATGGATTCACCCAACCACACCAGAAAAAAGCCGTGTACTGGGGACTAATAAACGTTGGGGGTTGTTGAGCTTTTCTATGCAAGGTGAGCAACAGCAGGCCATTGGTGCGGGGCGGGTCAACAATATCGACATTAGGCAAAGGGTGTTATTGGGCGGCGAGTACCGCGATATCGCCGTTGCCAGCAATCGTGATCGCAATAGCTTGAGTATCTTTAATGTCGATGAGTATGGTGTGCTTACGCAGCTACCGGAACAAGCGACCACGCTGAGCGATATTTATGGCCTGTGTTTGTATCAACCCAGTGAAGATGAGCTATATGTTTTTGCCAATGAGAAGTCAGGGTTAGTCAGTCAAATCGAACTAAAATGGCAAGATAATCATCTTAAAGCGACGCAAGTACGGCAGTTCAGTGTCCCCAGCCAACCGGAGGGTTGTGTCGCCGATGATGCTAACAAACAGTTATTCCTCGGTGAAGAAAATGCGGGTATATGGGCCTTTAATCTTGATGATAAGTCAGCAAACTTAAGCGGCAAGATGATCATTAAAGTGGGCGGGCCGCTGGTGGCCGATATCGAGGGAATATCACTTTATCAAGCTGACAGTGAAACGGGCTATTTAGTGGTATCTAGCCAAGGCAATGATAGCTATTTGCTGTACAACAGCACCGCACCTTATGCCTATGTTGATCGCTTTCGAATTGGCATTAATGCAAGTAAGGGTTATGACGGCAGCGCCGAAACTGATGGACTCGATGTGACCTCAAGTGCGGTTGGGAGTGGGGTTTGGTCACAAGGCATGATGGTGGTGCAAGATGGCCGTAATCGAATGCCGGACCAGAATCAAAATTTTAAGTGGGTGCCTTGGAGTGAGATTAGCCAAACATTGCAGTTAGGAGCTAAGGACTAAGCAAGTCCAATGATTAGCTAGCATCGCTTCATCCATAACGTCAAAACGGAAATACTGCATTGAAGATTGATTCAGTATTTTTTTTAATTTTCATGTTCTCTGTATTTAAAAGCCTTAATCTCGGCTAACGATACGGTACAAACTTGATGAGTATATTCGACTTTTACTTGCAGATTAGTGCTTTGAAGCATACGTTAATACCTTGATAATTTGAGCTTTAGCAAGTGCAATGCAATAAGGACGGTTAATGTGCGCATACTCATTTTTATATTCGTATTCTTTACTCTCACAGCTTGTGATAGCGGCGCAAAACATGTCGCATTGGGGAGCTTAGAGCGAGAACGGATCGCCCATACCGCGACCATTAATGAAGTTGTTGTCAGCCTTCCTGTCGCACAAGGGAGTATGGTTAGCAAAGGTGAAGTGCTAGTTCAATTAGATGATACCTTTCAACAATCACAGGTGTTAAAGGCGCTAGCTGATGTTGATCAAGCGGTTGCTAACTACGATAAATTACGAAAAGGCGCCCGTGAAGAGGAGATAGCCGCTGCCAGCGCGAATGTTGCAGGCGCAAAGGCTACGCTACTCGAAAGTGAAGCCAATTACCGCCGTATGCAGACCATGGTAAAAAACAACTTAGCCAGCAAGGCAAATCTTGACCGCGCCCTTGCGAGTCGCGATTCTGGTATCGCTAATCTAGAAAATACCCAAGAGCAATTACGAGAATTAACCTCCGGCACCAGAGAAGAAGACATTCGGTTTGCCAAGGCTAACCTCGACGCCGCCAAAGCGGTGTTAGCAGGAGAGAAAAAGCAGTTAGCAGATTTAACGATTCGCGCGACACGAGACGGCATTTTAGATAATTTACCGTGGAATTTGGGTGAGCGTGTGACGCAAGGTAGCCCCCTCGCCATATTACTTGCGGGCAAAGCACCTTTTGCCAGGGTTTATATACCTGAGCCTTACCGGGTGAAAGTGAAGATTAACGATAATATGCTGGTGCATGTTGATGGAGTCGATAAGCCTATCATGGGGCACGTTCGCTGGATCTCAAATGAACCGGCATTTACGCCCTATTACGCGCTAAACCAAGAGGAACGAGCGAGGCTAATGTACCTTGCTGAGGTACAGCTACCCGATAGTGCCGCCTCTTTACCCAGCGGAGTGCCAGCACAAGTGGAGCTGCCATGAGTGACACTGTGATTCGGGCAACGCAGTTATGTCGTCACTTTGGTAGCTTAAAGGCAATTCAAAACCTTAATTTTGAGGTTGAAAGAGGGCAGATATATGGCTTTTTAGGCCCGAATGGATGTGGGAAAACTACTGCAATTCGCATGCTGACGGGACTCTTGTTACCCACTTCTGGAGAGGTTGAGGTACTCGGGCTAACACTGCCTAGAGATGCTGAAAAGTTGCGTTTGAAAATGGGTTATATGACGCAAAAATTCTCTTTGTACGATGATTTAACCGTAAAAGAGAATCTGCAATTCATTGCCAAAATATATGGTTTATCCCGCCATGAGCAGCGTTCTCGAATTAATGAGTTGCTAAGTACCTATGGGCTCGACCAACGCGCGGGTCAGTTAGCAGGCAGCATGAGCGGTGGCCAGAAGCAGCGCTTAGGGCTTGCAGCTGCAACCATACATAAACCTGAATTACTATTTCTAGATGAGCCAACATCAGCCGTTGACCCTGAAAATCGACGAGACTTCTGGGAAAAGCTATTCGATTTAAGTGATCAAGGCACCAGTATTATTGTCTCGACCCATTATATGGATGAAGCGGAACGATGCCACAAATTGGCAATATTGGAAACGGGGATAAAGCGTGCTGACGGCTCTCCTGATGAACTTATGCGTGACATGGGGGCACATGTCGTTGAGGTTGAATCCAATAACTTGCGTCAACTTAAACAGCAACTTACCGCGTTACCAGAGGTGATCACCGCTGCGCAATTAGGTTCACGTTTACGGGTATTGGTGAGCGACCGTTGCATTGATCCTATCGCATTTTTGGCACAGCATGAATCACTGGATAAACAGCAGTTACATATCGTGAGGCCAAGCCTGGAAGATGTGTTTGTTACCTGTACTGGTAAGGGGAGACAATGAAAGCACTGTATCGGATCCAAGCCATTGTCAGTAAAGAGTTAATCCAGCTAAAGCGCGATAGAATGACCTTTGGTATGGTGATAATGATCCCGCTTATTCAATTAATGCTATTTGGTTTTGCTATCAATACCAATATTCGAGATATACCCGTTGGTGTCATCGATCAAAGCCAAACAGCATTGAGTCGAGTGTTGGTACAGACTGTGCGGGCGACTCAAGTGGTGAAGTTTACCCAACATTTCTACGATATTGAATCTGCTAATGCCGCCATCGCTAGGGGAGAAGTGAGAGCCGTGTTAGTGATCCCCAAAGATGTGGATCAGCGGTTGGTACGCCATCAGGCTGTTGGCTTAGGGAGTCCACCCTCGACTGATGAGGAGACAAGTCGCCCTGTTGCACAATGGATTGTAGATGGCTCAGATACGATGATCGCAGCGGCAATTAAAGGGTTACGCAATATGCCGTTAACTGAATTGTTGCGCTTGCCGAGTAATCGTTCAACGCCGACGTTTGAGGTGGCGCTGTTTTATAACCCAGAGCAGCGCACCGTGGTTAATATTGTTCCGGGTTTGGTCGGCGTAATCCTAACCATGACCATGATCATGTTTACCTCTGCGGCAATCGTGCGCGAACGAGAACGGGGCAACTTAGAGATGCTCATTACCACTCCCATTCGTTCAATGGAGTTAATGCTAGGCAAAATCATCCCTTATATGTTTATCGGAATACTGCAAGTTACGATTATTTTAGGGATAGGTTACAGCCTGTTCAATGTGCCTATCAATGGTAGCTTAGCGCAGCTTTTTGGCGCTACACTCTTGTTTATTATGGCAAGTTTAACATTGGGGTTAGTCATTTCTACGATAGCAAAGAACCAGCTTCAATCAATGCAGATGACCATATTTGTATTATTACCTTCTATTTTGTTATCTGGCTTTATGTTCCCTTACGAAGGCATGCCAATTGAGGCGCAGTATATTGCTGAGGCATTACCAGCAACGCATTTTATGCGCTTAGTACGTGGGGTAATATTACGAGATGTGGACATTATTGACATGTCTTATGATGTGAGTTGGTTAGCTATCTTTACGGTTATAGGGCTAATTATCGCTTCACTTCGATTTAAAAAGAATCTGGAGTAGTTTCATTACTCGTTAATATATATTGATGAGTATGACATAAACATTAAGTGTTTTTTTCCATCTAGGTATGCGGATAATATTTTAAGGATGACTTAATCTATGAGGGGTATGCTGCAGCGTAATTGTTTAAATAAGCAGCTATGTTAATACCGCTTCAATCGTTAATAATTGAAGCGGTATAGGATTAATTATAACCAAGGATATAACTCGGTGTTTCATCCTCCAGTTCTTCAGTGTATGACTGACTTTCCAGCAGTGTTGACTCCTCATTAGCTGTTTTTGACTGTTCAAATTCACCCTGTTTATATTTATTAATGACATATTTTTCCATTACAACTTCCTTTAATTTAACTAGCGCTCCCTTTATATATAGTTTAAATATTTGGCATTGAAAGCTTACTTGCTAATTAATTTAAGATTTACTAATTTAAAATACTCATACTGGGTAAGCTTACCGTTCTGCCGACGGTATATTTAGACTGAAATAACCTAGAAATGCAGCAATGAGCAGGTTGAAGTAGAACGGGTATATACCCTATGGATTTATATGAAAGTTCTTTTTGTTTTAGTCTTTATTTTATTATTAAATGCCTGTTCCAGCGCACCTAGTCGCGACATAAGCAGCACAAACAATTCAAAAGTAACGGTAACGTTAGATAATGCTACCGCAGTAAAAATCCAATTAATGCAATTGTATAGCGAATGGAAAGGCACGCCTTATCGTTTCGGTGGTATGAGTAAACGTGGCATTGATTGCTCTGGGTTTGTGGCGCTAGGATTTCAAGATAAATTTGGCATAACCTTGCCCCGAACCACTGATGAACAAAGGGGCATCGGCCAAAGTGTGAGTAAAAGTCAGCTTAGAGAGGGCGATTTAGTTTTTTTTAAAACGGGCTGGAGCACTCGCCATGTAGGTATCTACATTGGTAACCATCAGTTCTTACATGCTTCGACGAGCCAAGGTGTGATGATCTCTAGTTTGAACAATAGCTATTGGAAGCAAAAGTATTGGTTAGCAAGAAGACTCTAGGCTTGGTATTTTTTTAGTTGGTTTACCGCATATATTGGATATTTATCAAATCTAGCTAGTTAACTTTATGCTACTTTATACGGCATCAACAGTTTTGACATTCGATGGCTGTTAGCCGCGAGTGATCTCGGAATAGATTAAAGTGAAAGGATAAAACAATGAGCAAAGCAAAAATTGGTATTGTTACGGTAAGTGACCGTGCTAGCGCTGGTGTCTACGAAGATCTTTCTGGTAAGGCGATTATTGAAGTGCTAAACGAATACCTTACATCAGATTGGGAGCCTGTTTATAAGGTGATCCCAGACGAAACTGATGTGATTGAAGCCACGCTAATTGATATGGCAGATGTGCAGAACTGCAGTTTGATTGTCACCACTGGCGGCACGGGTCCAGCAAAGCGCGACGTGACGCCTGAAGCGACAGAAGCAGTATGTGATCGCATGATGCCTGGCTTTGGTGAGTTGATGCGTGCCGAATCTTTAAAGTTCGTTGCTACGGCCATTTTGTCTCGTCAAACTGCGGGCCTTCGTGGTGACTCATTGATTGTTAACTTGCCAGGCAAGCCAAAATCAATTCGTGAGTGTTTGGATGCAGTATTCCCTGCTATTCCATACTGTATTGATCTGATGGATGGTCCGTTTTTAGAGTGTGACGAAGCGGTTATTAAGCCTTTTAGACCTAAAGCAAAGTAGTACCTACTCGCTTTATTGAATGCAAAGGCCCGAGTATGACTCGGGCTTTTTTGTGTCTGGAACACTTATGCAAAACCCATGGATGGGTAGTTTTGGTATTTGTTTTTAAAATCTGCTGCTTCAACACTTTTTATACTTGTTTTTTGTCACGCTTAGCATACTTATCGACGGCTTTACCGGTCGTTGCCCACACCATCACGCCACCCCATGCAATCATTGAAAACCCAGCAGGAATACAAGCGATTAAGATGAGCTTGAAATGCTTACGGTTAAAAATTAGCGCCAACATAGCGGGTAGAAACCACAGCACTAATACCACGACCGCTAGCATGGCCATAAAAAAGTAATTGTCACTGGCTAAAATATTATCTATAAATTCCATTTTATCTCTCCTGATAATGAGCCTCTTAAATGATGATGTTTAAGAGGCATCCTTTTATCTGAGGCTACAAACCAAAGACAATCTTTTCGCTTTTAAGTGATTTTTGCATACCAAATGCTAATAGTGCTGAGATGGCGAGGGTGATCAATGATGAAATCGCTAACTGCATTCCCGGTAATTCACGACCTTTAATGAACTCAATTAACGCTTGCAGTTGGCCCGATACTGGTAGCCATTGTAGGGTGTCTGGCGCGATATCATAGCTGGCTGCCATCGCGAGCATCATAGGTAACATCAATACAATGGTGAGGTACGACTGAGCTTCTTTAAAGCTCTTAGCCATAAACGACACAAACAGCTGTAAGCAGGCTGCCATTATTGCCACCGGTAAACCGACGAGCATCATCATACCGATAAAGCTGCTATTAACGCTGACGCTAAACCCAAGCTCTTGCCAAGGCACAAAGCTGTAGGCAAATTTAGACACGATTAAGGTTAATAGCAGACCAATCATTCCAAATAGGGTGACGGTGATGATTTTAGAGATCACAATTTGCCCGGTGGACACCGGATGACTCAGCAGTAGCGCGAGCGAATTACGTTCGCGCTCGCCGGCACTGGTATCAATAGCGAGATTCATTCCTGAGATAAACACGGCGTAGATCATCGTCATAGTGGCTAAGCCTAAAATCATGCCTGCTTTTGAATCTGGGGTGGCTTGGTCTTCCACATTGAGCTTGATAGGTTGCATGACTCTTGGGTCGATGCCGCGGGCAATCAAACGTAAGCTACCCATTTCAGAACTGTACTGCTGTAGGCTCTTTTCAAGACGGCGAATCGACTTTTGCAGTTTTTCATTTGAGGCGTCGGCAATCAAGGTGACGTCGGCGCTGATCCCTTTGGCCATATTGCTAGCGTAATCATCGCTAATCACCAGCAAAATATCCTTATTTTTGTCTGCATCTCCTTGGGTAATACCTTTGCTTGAAAGGTATTTAATCAGATCCGGTGCACCTTGAGGATTGTTAATCTTGATATTCAGATCTTCAGGGCTGGTGAGTTGTCCTATCAACATAAAAAACATACCGCACATCAACAGTGGCGCACCGACGGCGTAGTAGAGCCCGGCCATCACTGAGCGTTTATCGCGAGCGGCATCAATAAGTTCTTTGCGAACCATGGTGATTATTTTATTACTCATTTCCACATCCCTTTGTTACCGTCTTTTGTAGAGGCATTGAGTGTCAAATCCATCATGCAGCAATCCCTTCATCGGTACCGATAAGCTGAATAAAGGCATCCTCGAGTGAGCTTTTGCCCGTTTGTTGGCAGAGTGCATCTGGGCTGCCAACCGCAACCACTCTACCTTCGGCCATCACAATCACTTGATCGCAAAGCGCGGCAACCTCTTGCATTACATGGCTCGAAAACAGTACACAGTGACCTTGGTTTTTAAGATCGCGCAATATGTCACGTAATACCCGTGTGCTCATAACATCGAGGCCACGCGTCGGTTCATCGAGCACGATATTGGTTGGCTGGTGGACAATGGCTTGCGCCAGCGCGGTTTTCATTCTCTGGCCTTGGGAAAAGCCCTTACATTGTCTGTCGGCAATATCGGCTAGGTGTAGCTTTTCAATTACACTGCTGGTGGCGAGTTTTGCATCACTGCGTGAGAGGCCATTGAGCTCGGCGAAGTAACTGATGTATTCACGTGGCGTTAAACGTTCGTAAAGCCCAAAAGGGTCGGGAAATAGTCCTAATTGTTGCTTTGCAGCAACCGGGGATTTTGCAATGTTAATCCCGTCTATTTCAGCAAAACCGTTATCGGGCTTAAGTAAACCAAATACGGTACGTAAACAGGTTGTTTTGCCTGCGCCATTAGGGCCTAGCAGTCCGGTAATTTGACCATCGAGTGCTGAAAAACTTAAATTATCCAGCGCCTGCACATCTCCGATGCGTTTTGATAAATTTGTTACTTGTATCATGAGTGCTTCCTTACTGATTCAGGGCTGTTTCTGCTTGTTTGGTGTCTGTATCGCTGGGTATGGCTTCAACGGTACTGGCATTGAGGTAGAAATTACGGCTAATATCTTTGTTTAAGCATTCACCATCAATATCCGCTACAGCCCCCTTTTCTACCAGCTCGGCAATCAGGTTGTTACCACAAGACTGGTAAGCAACACCGTGAGTGGCATAAGGCGCAACAAAGTGTTTGGCATTGGTGAGTTTTTCCATCGCCATCTCGCCCCAACTGGGTGGGGTGGCTGGATCGAGTTTGCCAGATAAAATCAGCGTTGGAATATCACTGGCAATGGCTTGGCTAAAGCTGCTATCAACCGTAGGCATATTCCACACAGCACACGATTTCTCAAATGTTTTTAGCATCTCTCGGCCGAAGTAATGCTGAGAAATGTTGGCGCGTAGCTGGGGTGTTAAGCGTTGCCAGTCTTCGGCACAGACTACAGATGCGTGCATTCCCATAGCGATCCCCGCGCCGTCCATCGACATGGCATAAAGTCCGGTAATGGGTTGAAAATTACCTTGCGACGCTTGGTGAATAGCATGGGGGATCAGTGCGCGAACACTCGGCGAGTACAGTGCCATACGCAGCGCACCGTTGAATTTACTGCGGGTCATTGTGAGTTGAGTGGCTTCACCCGTTCTTGGATCGGCAATCATGCTGATTTTTGGTGCTTGTGCCAGTTCAGAGTCCATTTTATCGAGTTCAGCTGCCAGCTGAGGAAACTGGTTGTGGCACAGGGTGTTATTGCTACAATCTTGAATTAACAGATCAAAAGCACGGGCGATAGCATCGCCAATGGCTAATACGCTTTGCTGCATTGGTACCACACCATCTAAGGTGACGGTGGCTATATGTTCAGGGTAGTGACGCATATACAGCTGCGCCATGCGTGTGCCGTAGGATACGCCGTACAAGTGCAATTTTTGGTAGCCTAGGTGTTGCCTTACAGCTTCAAAGTCTCTAAGTGCTGATAAACTATCGTATTGGGTGACATCGGCATCAAGTTCATCTAAACACTTTTGAGATTCTTCACGGGCATCAAAGTCACTTTCGTTAATGGCAAGCGGGCTTGCAAAACCATCACCAACACATTGCAGCGGGTTTGATTGGCCAGTACCACGCTGGTCGATCAAAATGACATCGTGGGTTTGACGTACCTTAGTCAACATCTGGTCGAAGCCTTTAGCATTCTCAATCGCCGATTGACCTGGGCCGCCCGCAATGGCCAGTAGTGCTTCACTTTTACCGCTGCTCTTAATCGCTGGCATGACGACGTAGTACACCTGAATGTGCTTACCTTCAGGTTGGTCATGATCCTCAGGCACACTGATTGAACCACAGTTCATTTGTTCTGACAGGCCATCAACATAGCAACTGTTATCTGTGGTATTTACCGCCTTGGGTGCACTGAGTGTCAGTGGCTGTGCGTGCACTGTAGGCAACAGTATTGCAGCCCAAATAACCACCGCTAGAGCGACTTTTTTACGGCGCGTGAGAGTGGGACACACTCTTGCTCGTAGTGGTGAATACATTCCGTGATGCATGATGCTGATTCCTTTTTGCAATTTAGCGGATCGATACCCGCTCGACTTCAAGATGCTTGATTTCAGAGGAAATTGAAAGTGGTTTAAGCGAGGCTTAGAGCGCAGTGCAATAGCGGGTCTATTGCCAAGGTCTTTAACGTAGTTTAAATCACTTTTAAGCCCACTCAACGGGAGCGCCTGAGCGGATCCACTTGTTTATAAGGGAACAACCATTATTACCACAATGCGCCTTGAATTGACTGGTGATTGGCTATTTTTACTGAGGTAATGATACGTTATTGCCTCACTAAAAGTGGGTGGTTCTTTTTGAAATGGAAAAGGAATGACTGGTGCAGACTTTTTGTACAGTCGCATACACATTTGTTATTTGATTGTTTCTGTTTTTGATTGAGCGGCTTAGCTAAAAATAAATCTTGTTAATAGACCGCTGTTCATCACCTTAAGCAGGCTTTTTTTGTGTTTGACTTAACATAAATAGAGCAAAAGCTCTTAGTTTTTCGGAGAACTTCGAGTAAACTGAGTATAAAGCGGAACACTTGTAAGCTAAAAGGTAGTTATTTTATGTCACTCGAATCATTTCACGTTATACGTCTCATACAGCAACAGAGTCATGCGCTTGGCGATGCGATAGCACTCGAAGGATTTGAAATGGCGGCGCCTTGGCACCAAGTTAGCTGGGGCGACTTTGATGTTATCACCTCTAAAATAGCACGGGTGTTAATCCAATTTGGTATTCAGTCACAAGACCGCGCAGTGATCCTTTCGCAAAATTGTCCGCAGTGGACATGTGCTGATTTAGGATTATTAAAGGCTAAAGCGGTAGTTGTGCCTATCTACCCGACCAGTACTTTGGAACAAGCTGCTTACATCATTAACGATGCACAAGCTAAGCTTATTTTTGCTGGTGACGCAGAGCAATATGCCATGGCATGTGACTTAATTACGCAGTGTGATTCGGTGTCACGTATTGTGGTATTTGATAAAAGCGTGCCACTGACCGATCTACATAACCACTTCTATTTAGATGATCTCCTGCAAGGTGAAGTTGATAACGCGGCTGATGCTGAACTTGATAAGCGGCTCGCTGATACCAATCTTGATGATTTGCTAACGCTTATCTATACCTCGGGCACCACGGGTGAACCTAAAGGGGTGATGCTAGATCACCGTAATATAGCGTCGACAGTACGTCAGCACGATAACAAAATGAATTTTGAAACGGGTGATACTTCACTGGCATTTTTACCGCTAAGCCATGTGTTTGAACGTGGCTGGACCTTTTACGTGCTTTCTCGCGGTGGCCACAATGTTTATTTGCAGAATCCAATGGCGGCAAAAGAGGCTATTACTGCAGTGCGTCCGCATACTTTGTGTGTGGTGCCGCGCTTCCTTGAGAAAGTGTATAGCGCCGTACAAGATAAAGTCAGTAAAGCCCCTAACACACGACAGAAGATGTTTGCTTGGGCAATGTCGGTGGGAGAGCGCCAATTTGAAGTTGGCCAAGGTCGTGCTAAAGGCTCTTTTGCATTGAGTTTACAGTGGCGCTTAGCCAACAAGCTGGTTTATAGCAAGTTGCAGCAAGTGCTGGGCGGGCGTCTGAAATTTATGCCTGTTGGTGGTGCCGCCCTAGATACTAAGGTCGCCAGCTTTTTCCACAGTATCAACGTGCCTGTGTTATGTGGTTATGGCATGACGGAAACCACCGCGACGGTAACCTGTAATACTCTAAGTAATCGTGTCACGGGTTCTAATGGTCAGGTATTGCCAGAGACCGAAATTAAGCTGGGTAAAGATAACGAAATTCTAGTGCGCAGCGATACCGTGATGCGCGGTTACTATAATCGCCCACAGGAAACGGCTGATACCTTTGAAGATGGCTGGCTTAAAACGGGCGATGCTGGCCATATTGATGCGCAAGGTAACCTGTTTATTACCGACCGCATTAAAGAGCTAATGAAAACCTCTAACGGTAAGTACATTGCACCGCAGCGAGTCGAAGGTAAAGTGGGATGCTGCCCGTTCATCGAGCAAGTTGCGATTGTTGCTGATGCGCGTAACTATGTGACCGCCTTGATTGTACCTGCTTTTGAGTCACTTGAAGTGTGGGCAAAAGAGAAGGGATTACATTACGAGTCGCCACTGGAGCTGCTACGCCACTCACATGTGGTGGAACATTTTGAAGAGCGGCTAAAGACTCTGCAGACAGAACTCGCAGGGTTTGAGAAGATTAAAAAATTCACCTTACTGCCTGATGCTTTTTCAATGGAAGCGGGGTTAATCACGCCCACCATGAAGTTACGCCGTAAGATGATTTACCAGAAATACTCAACAGAAATTAACGCGATGTACGGCCGTTAAGCTGGCATTGGCGCTCATTTACTAACGAAAAAGGATGCTAAGGCATCCTTTTTTGTATCTGTTTAATCCGTTATTAACGGGCTACGGGACAAGTGTTTACCCTTGTTGCTGCATTGGTACCGATATAAAAATACTGGTTTTACCGTATTGGCAGTTTTATCGGTAGAATGGCAGCTGTTGCCTATTAATAATAAATATAAGGAAGGGATAGAGTGGAACAAAGCGAGTTTAGCCTCACCATACAGCCACGCTTTTGCGAAACGGATGCCTTAGGCCATATCAACAACACGGTGTTCCCAGTGTGGTTTGAAGCGGCACGTGAGCCGATATTCAAGATATTCAATCCTACTCAAGACTTGTCGAAGTGGAACCTGATCATTGCGGGTTTTACGGTGAATTTTAATGCTCCGACCTACTTCGCTAGCGATGTTACAGTGAAAACCTGGGTGAACCGCATTGGCAATAGCAGTTTTGAGTTAACGCAAAGCTGCTGGCAAAACGGTAACAAAACAGTCGAAGCGAAAACATCGGTAGTACATTACGATTATACAGCAGAAAAAAGCGTGGCTTTAAGTGATAGTCTCCGTGAGCAATTAGCTAAGCTAACCGGCGGCTAAACTTATGCTATTTGAGCTGCTCTATGTTGAGGTTAAAAACTTCTGTACATACCAGCAGCTCGCTTCAACCTGTAAACCTTGTGATTTGGCCCAGCTAAGGCCATGGCGCACTAATTTTTCCGCTAGACCTTTGCCTCGTAGTTCATTTGGCACAAAGGTACTGCTGAAGTTGCACCGTCCAGAGCCGGATATTACGTTAGGGTCGTTAACCACTTCATAGCACTGCACAGTTTGAGTATTATTGACGTTGACAACAAATCGATTTTCATCAACGACTACAATAGCAGCGTTATGCTTGTTGGTAGGTCTTTAGTGCATCAAGCAGTTGTGGTGTAAGCGTGGCCTTTTGGCCCGTTTTAAAATTAAACATGACGACTTGAGATGCACCAATGGTGGTGACGGCTTGCTGGCCCTGGCTAAAAACATGATAGTGCATCATGAATCGGTCATCTTTAATATCGCTTATGCTAACGCCGACAATCAAGGTATCTGGAAAGGTCACTGGACGCTTATAGCGTGCTTGGTTTTCGCTGATGACTGGGCCGATAGAGGTTTTTTGTAGATCTTCGAGCAAGTTTATTTGGTTAAAAAAATCGATTCTTGCGGTCTCGAAGTAACGAAAGTAAACCACATTGTTGACGTGTTGCAAGGCATCCATTTCGCCCCAAGCGACGTTAATTGCGGTATTGATTGGGTATTGCTGGAGAAACTTATCCATAATGATCTCTTTTCGTTAGCCTAGCTTGATTGTTATTCAAACACTTGTTTGATTAATAGTCAGCATAACAGCATGCCTCAGTGACAACAAGGACTAGAAAAGCGAATTTTAGCCACAAAAAAAGGCATTCAATGAATGCCTTTTCGAGTCATCGATACCGTGTTAGATATCAAGCTCTGCAAAGCTGCTAACCTGCTTAAAGTCACCGGTGCGCTGGCTATCGTCACGTACCATTTGTGCTACGTTCAAGCCTGCTTCACTGGCGGCTTTTAACTCTTCTAGCACGTCAGAAACAAATAGGATCTGCTTCGGGCTAAGGCTGATAGTGTTAAGGATATTGCAATAAGCCTGTTTAAAGCGTTTGTTGCCGGTGCGGGTATCGAAATGACCATTGAATTTATCGGTTAAGTCGCCTGCATCGCTATTACCAAACAGCAGTTTTTGCGCATCAACAGAACCTGATGAGAAGCTATAAACGCGTAAGCCTTTTTGCTTGTAGCCATCAAGTGCTTCGATAAAGTCTGGAAAGATATGACCTTTAAATTCACCGTTAGCGTAACCTTGTTTCCAGATAAGGCCTTGAATAGTTTTTAGTGGCGTCGCTTTGCGATCTTCGCTAATCCACTGCAACAAAATTTCAGTCACACGAGCAAGATCTGCATCCGGCTCAAGCGCAATGTCTTGCACATCACAAATGCAGTTCTCAACTAACACATTATGTTGGTTTTCTTCAAGAAAAGCGGGTAAGGCCTTAGCTGAATAAGGAAAAAGGATATCCTCAATAAAGTTAAGATCGGTAGTTGTACCGGCTGTATCTACGACAATGGCTCTGATACCCATGATGTTTGGTTACTCCGCAATGTGCTATTAACTGTAGTTGAGCTTTGTTTATTGTTCAGATCCTAAGCTGAAATGGTCTGCTTGGCTAGTTTATTCGGGCCTCTTGTTGTAGTTAATTTTCAGTTTTATGTACAGTTTTATTAAATGGTGGTGTATCTGTGACGTTACTACAAAGTGGCAATTCGTCACTTTGCCTGAAGTTATCGGCAACATAGTGATGCATGGTTATGTAAGTGATTGCTTTTAATGTTCTTTAGCTATTTGGTGTTCAATTGAGGTGATGGGAGCTTTAATGCCCACGCTTAAATACTGACTAGGAGTGTTTGATCAAAAAATGTCATGTTTTAGTTTCCAACGCCTAAGGATAGAGATGGCGTGAAGACTGTAAATGATGCGACTTTGCCCGTCTCCTCGTTATGGGGCTCATTGTTCAGCAATAGGTAAAAATGTTCGGTTTCTACTGAGTCGCCAATTTTCTTGAGCGGTATGCATGACGGGGTGAGTCATAGAGGAACTATACAATACTCAACTGTTGAATTTTAGGGATCTAGCGATTAAGGTTCAAGCCATAGCGCCGCAGAATAACGACCATCATTTTTAATGGAATATTAATCATGCTCTAAAGGTATTTTTTCTGTTTACTACTGACTTTCTTTAAGTAGTTACGGGTTTCTTGGCGGTTATGTCGATGGGTTAAGAACCAATAAAATTCACTGACCGTCATCTTGTTAATCCGTGCCAGCGCTTTAGTACGATTGCCTCGTGAATCTAAACTCTTCCAGAGATTACCCGCACCACCGTTATAGCTAGATATTACCGCATATTCGCGCTTCTTAGGATGGTGAATACCTGATAGGTAGCGACTTGATAATATCTTTAAATAAGCGGTACCGACTTCAATATTTTTTTCAGGATCGTATAAGTAAGCTGAAGAAGGGGTGTGCTTATAGCCCTTCACTAAGGAGAAGTAATCGCGGCCAGCAGTATTGGCTTTGATTTGCATTAATCCTAATGCGTTGGAACGCGATCTTGCTAATGGGTTAAACGCGCTTTCAGTTTCAATAATGGCCATTATCAGGTCAGTATTGATACCATGTTTTTGGCCTGAGTTACGGGCAAAGTTAATGTATTTACCGCTGGCAATTTTGCTGTGATTTTTAACCATGTAGATAGCGACGCGAAAGCGCGAGTTAACTTTTTGGCTGTTATTGACTAAGTAATCAGCGTAACGCGAGGCACGCCACTCGAACTCAATCGGTTTACTCTCTTGGTCTCTTATCTGCCCCCAAAAAAACGGCTTCTTTTTATTGCTGATTAAGCCAAAGTCTTGCGCGGTTTGTGCATCAATCACTTTAGGGTCTATTTGGGTCAATAACACCTGCACCACAGCTTGTTTAAGCTGCGCTTTACTACGAGTCTCAACCAGAATTAAGCCGCGTTTAAAGTCGACATAGGTTGAGGCCTGTTCACTTTCATTGAATACTAATACTGATGGCAGCACTGGCCGCGAGTTTACATCTTGCCCTTGGTATTCTCGTAATAATGCAGCGACATCGGTATCATATTTTGTTAGATCCAGCGTATTCGCATGGGCACAATAGAAGGGGATTAACAGTAGTAGGAATAGATATTTAGGCATTTATCAGCGTGTTATAGTTTCAGTGATTAGATTATACATGGGGAATGGCGAATGAGCGCAACCTAGTCATTTTTTAGTAGCCTTATTATCAATCTCAGTCTTTATAACGATGACCTAGTGATAATGTTACTGGGCGTTATGCCTGTATTTTTTTTGAACATACAAATAAAAGCGGATGGGCTTTCGTAACCCAGTTGAAAAGCAATTTCGGTGACCGATTTTCCTCGGTAAAGTAGATGTATCGCTGCCTGAACTTTTAATCTTTGGCGCCAAGACGTATAACTTATTCCGGTTTCCTTCTTGAAGTTGCGAGAAAGCGTTCGAGCCGAAGCGCCAACCAGCTTGCCCCATTCCTCTAAGCTCTTAATATCATCAGGTGTCTCATTGAGCTGCTGTGCAATATACAGCAGCTTTACCGAAGTGGGAGACGGTAAGCTGGTTTCAACGGCGGGAGCAAGGGTCATGAAGTCACGGATCAATCTTAAATGTCTGCCAGCAGGGCTTTGCCATTCGTAATTCGCAGGTATGTTGAGCGCTTCAATAATGAGCATTTTTAGTAAGGGTGAAATACTGATTACTTGAGAAAAATTTGGTAGTTTTGGGGTTTGTTGTTGCTCAAAATAACCGCTGCTAAGTTCGCAATCGGTTAACACCAACACTTCATGATCGACATGGGAAGGGAGCCAGACAGCTTGTTCTGCAGGGCAAATGTATTTTGCTGTGGCTGTTGTTACAAGGATCACTCCGCGATGGGCGTATAAGAGCTGCCCCCAATTATGTTGATGCAACTCAATGGCAGCGCCTTTTTTGAGGCTCCTTTTGACTAAAACAATCGGTCTAGCCATTGGTTTAAAGGATTCATCTGATGGGCTGAGTTTCATATTGTCCTTTAGTCGATATATGTCGTCCTATATTCGATAATAGGACGTTGCTGTATCAATGTAACATCTCCTGTCATCTTATTGTGGAAGGGGGTTATATATGACTTGGATCGATCTATTGCTGTTGTCTGTTTTAGGGGGAAGTGTTGGTATTATTGCAGGCTTACTTGGCGTTGGGGGAGGAGGCATTTTAGTTCCCGTTTTGGCGAGTCTGTTTCTATCCAGAGGTGTGCAACCAGATGTGGCTGTACATCTGTCCTTAGGGACTGCGATGGCTTCTATTATTGCAACGACCTTTTCAAGTGCACGCGCGCACCATCAAAAACAAAATGTTGACTGGAAAGTCGTTAAGAATATGGTGCCGTTTATTTTATTAGGCAGCGTGTTGGCGGCATTACTGATATCAGTTCTGAATACGCTACTACTTTCATTATTCTTTACTGCATTTATGGGTTATCTATCACTGAGTATGTTGTTAAATCGACAGCCACCAAAAGCGATAGAGCAGCAAGGAGGGCTTAGCAATCTAATATCGGTTGTCATTGGCGCCGTGTCGACGTTAACCGCGATAGGAGGGGGCTCGTTAATTGTTCCCTATTTGGTGAAGCAAGGCATTAATATCAGAAAGGCCGTCGCTAGTTCAGCAGCCATTGGGGTATCAATCGCTATTGTTGGCACTAGTGGTTATGTCATTAATGGGATGACATCTTACGGGGGGACCTCTACAGCATTACCTTGGGCGTTAGGATTCATCCATCTCCCCTCGGTGGTCATTATATCGATAGGCGGTTTTTTAGCCGCTCCTTTGGGGGTGAAACTATCGGGTAGGATCCCTCAACAGCTGCTCAAGAAGCTATTCGGTCTACTGTTGTTTGTGATCAGCTTAAAGATGCTATTCAACATATTGGCAGTAGTCTAAAGGGAACTCTTCAAAAATGCTTATTTAGGCTGGGTAGCGTAAATTCTAGACTCGTTTAGTCCATGGGAAAGTGAATATCCCATGGACTAAATATTCGACTCTCGATTAACAAAGAGTTCCAGACAATTGGATTGGCATGATCCAGTAGCGACAGGGGTTGTGTTTACACACGACGGCAAGAGCTTGTAAAAGCGCATCTTGCTGGGCGGTGGGATGCATAATCTCAAACTTACAAAATTCCCGATATCCCCCCACCTGTTCCTTGATATTAAAGTGGCTGTGCTCGCGGCTAAAGCCACAGATATTGCCCAGACTAAAGCCTGATAAGAAATCTAAGTCAATCAGGGTATCGACAATATCGTCTTTAATATCGTTTTGTGCGATCAGCACTAATAGCTGTTCTGTGTTCATCGACGTTTCTCCAGCCAGTAATAGAGGATTGGCAATAGGTAAAGTGTAGTGATGGTCGAGGTGAGTAAGCCACCAATGACCACGATGGCTAACGGTTTTTGGATCTCAGCTCCTGGCCCAGAGGCAAATACCAGTGGCATCAAACCAAACATGGCCGTCGTTGCCGTCATCAAGATGGGGCGCAAACGTCGCGCGGCACCCTGTTCGACCCGAATCAATAGATCGCTAAAGAGATGCTTTGTCTGCTCGTAGTAGCTAACCATCACCACGCCATTGAGGACGGCCACACCGAGCAGGGCAATAAAGCCAACCGATGCCGGCACTGACAGATATTCGCCCGACAGATAAAGGCTGACGATACCGCCCATCATCGCAAACGGGACGTTGGCAAGGATCAGTCCGGCCTTGGCGAGCGAGCCAAAGGTGGTGAATAGGATTAGGGTGATCAGCGCGATAGCAATGGGGATCACTAATAGCAAATTGTTGGTGGCACGCTGCTGGTTTTCAAACTCACCACCGAAGCTCACGCTATAGCCGCTGGGGAGTTGGATTTGCTGGGCAATTTTAGTATTAAGCTCTTCAACAAAACTGACTATGTCGCGTTCTTGTACGTTAGTGGTGATCACCGAGAAGCGGTCACCTTGCTCGCGCTCAATCAAAATCGGCCCCTCTTTGTAGCTTAACTTAGCGACATCAGTCAGGCGTTTTAATGAGTGATCGGGCATCACTAGCAGCTGATTTTGTAACTCATTGATGCTACTTAAACTGCTTTGATTATTGGCAATCAATACCGGGGTGCGTTTCTTGCCCTGTAATATTTCGGTTACCATCACCCCTTCGAGTTGACTCTTGAGGTAGCGAGCAAACTCCATGGTGCTCATGCCAAAGCCACGAGCCAGTTCGTTGTCTAGGGTGAGGTTGATAAAGGGGCTGCCCTCTATCATCGACATTTTGACATCGATGCTGCCGCGGGTGGCACTCACCAACTGCTCTATTTGTGCGGTTAACTGGCCTAGGGTGTCGATATCGGTACCGAACACCTTAATCGCCACATCACCAATACTGCCGGTGAGCATTTCTGAGACCCGCATCTGAATTGGTTGAGTAAAGTTAAAGTTTACCCCTGGATAGTTGAGCAGTTCGTTGCGGATCGCCTCTATTAGTTGCCCTTTGTCATCGAAGCGCCATTCATCGCGTGGAACCAATTCTAAAAATACATCGGTTTCGTTTAGCCCCATAGGGTCTAGACCCATCTCATCGGCACCTGTTCGGGCGACCATCTGCTTTATCTCCGGGACTTTTGCGAGCAAGGTTTGCTGAATTTGTTTATCAATTGCGATAGACGCATCGAGTGAAATAGAGGGCGATTTTTCTAGTTGTAATATGATGTCGCCTTCATCCAAGGTGGGCATAAAAGTTTTGCCCACTAGACTAAAGAGCCCGAGGCTGACAATCAGCAGGCCAAAAGTGATCAGCATAAAGGGCTTTTTATGGTTAAAGGCCGTTTTTAAGCTGCCTAGATATGCAGCTTTAAGCTTTATGATGGCCTTAGGTTCTTGGGCCGCTTTTTCATTGACCAAATACGAGGCGATGACTGGGATGACTGTCAGCGATAGTATCAACGCCGACAGCATAGCAAATACAATAGTCACTGCCACTGGGGTAAAGAGTTTCCCCTCCAGCCCCGTTAGTGTGAGCAGTGGCGAGAATACGATCATCACAATAATGGTGCCAGATACCACTGGAACCGCCACATCTTTAGTCGCGCGAAAAATAAGATGCAGGCGTGGTAAGCGCGGCTTGCTGGCGATCAGATTGACCATGTTTTCGACGACCACCACCGAGGAGTCGACTAGCATACCGATAGCGATCACTAAGCCGCCTAAGCTCATCAGATTGGCGGATAAGTTGAACAGATCCATCATCAGAAAGGTCATTAGGGCGGCGAGTGGTAGAGAGAGCGACACCACTAAGGCGGCGCGCACATTGCCTAGAAACAGTGCCAGCAACACAATCACTAAAAGCACCGCCTGAAACAGGGCACTAGAGATGGTATTGATAGCCGTATTAATCAGGTTGGCGCGATCATAAAAGGTGTTGATCACACTGCCTTCTGGCAGTGTGGCGCTTATCTGTTCCAGCTTCTCTTTAATGTTGGTCACCACTTGGGCGGTGTTGGCATTCTTAAGGGCGATAATTAACGCTTCTGCAGTCTCTTCACCATCTTTAGTCACTGCACCATAACGGGTTAAATGACCAATTTGGATGTCGGCGAGATCGCTTAGGCGATACACCTTGGCATCATCGGCTTTAATCACCAACTGACCCAGTTCGTCGATATCATCGATCCGCCCCTCAGCGCGCACGATAATGGTATCAGTGCCTATGGTGAGCTTACCCGCACCTTCGTTATGGTTGTTGTCGATAATTGCCTGTTGCAACGCGGCAAAACTCACTCCCGCCGCCGCCATCGCCGCAGGATTGGGATTAATGTTAAAGCTCTTGGCATGGCCACCTAAAATATTGACATCAGCCACGCCCGCAACGGTACGCAGCAATGGGCGGATCTCCCACTCTAGTAGCTGCCTGCGCTCCATCAACGACAGATTGGGGTTCTCCAGTGAAAACATAAAAATTTCACTCAGTGGCGTGCTCATCGGTGCTACACCGCCAGAGACACTCTCTGGAAAACTATCCCACACGGCGGCGAGTCGCTCGCTCACTTGTTGTCTCGCCCAGTAGATATCGGTACCTTCGGTAAAGTCGAGGGTGATATCACTGATGGCATATTTAGTGGTTGAGCGTAAGATCGCCTGATTGGGTATTCCGAGCAGCTCGGTCTCAATCGGCACCGTTATCTGTGCTTCAATTTCTTCAGGTGTCATGCCTGGGGCTTTTAAAATTATCTTCACCTGAGTTGGTGATATATCGGGAAAAGCATCAAGCGGAATGACAAACCAGGCGCGAGCACCAGCTAGCATTAAGATCATCGCCACAATGAGCACAAATAGGCGCTGAGTGAGTGAAAAACGGATGACTGAGGTCAGCATATTATTCGCCTCCTAAGCCGAGTAATATGCCTTTAACAGCGGCAACCGACTGAGATAATACTTGGGTTTTACTTAAGTCTTGGTCGCTGGCGACGATGTATTGCTGAGGTGTGGAACCTAAAATATCAATATTGATCGCCGTTAGTGTCTCTGCCGTTTGGGTAAATACTTGGCTTTCTTGTTGCCAGCTAAACACACTGTTTTTCGGTAGCAGGTACACTGTTTTTTGATACTCGGGTATCACGGTGGCTTTCTGACCTAGCAGGAGGTTACATTCTTGCGGCACGGGCATTGACCATGCGCTAAGAAAAGCGCCGTCAGCAATGGCTGATATTGACTCGATGGCGATATGACATTGGTCGATATTAATCGCCGATAACGAAGTTGACTGGCTCATCGGCACATTGACCTTGACGCGAATACTCTCGGCTGGCACCAGCGAAAACAGCTGTGAGTCGGCCATATAGGGGGTGTTGAGTTGATTGAGCTTTACGATGCCCGCCACTGGTGAGCTTACCACTAGGGATTCCGTTATCTCATCAGTGCTTAGCACTATCTCCATGAAGTGTTGCATATGCTCGTACTCGAGATGACTGCTGAAATAGTCTTGACTGATCTCTCGCCACTTTTCGGTGCTGATACTGCCATTTTTTAACAGAGGTTTATTGCGTTCATAGCGTTTTTTTGCCAGCAGATATAAGCTGTTTGCTGCATCGACCTGAGCCAGGAAATGGAACACCTCTGGCCCGGTTAATCTCACAATTGCTTGCCCTTTAGTGACGATTTGTCCCTGACCGACCAAGAAGGTGACCTGCTGGATATTCTCTGGCGTGCTAACCCAATAATCGTTGCCCGGTAATCGGTCAACCAGTGCTGGAAGTGCGCTACCTTCATAGCTAGCGACCTTTTGTGGCTGTACATAGCTGAGTTCTAAGTTGCCTAATGTCTTGAGGGCGATAGATTCTGCCTGGGCCAAGCTGGTGGATAGGCAGGCTGATAAACATAAAAGGCTGGCGCCGTACTTGGCCATCATAATGAAATTCCTAAGGCTTGCAGTTGCTGGGAGTGAAGTTGTTGTTGGGTGACTTGGTTAAGCACTAAGCGTGACTCGGTATCGAGCGCATCCATATAACGACGCAGCCATATCTCGTAACTGATTTGGTTCTGCTCTTTTACTTTGGCAAGTTCTTCGGTGATGGTACGACTCAAAGAGAGACCACGCTTTAACAGCACTTGTTGATCGAGTAATTTTTGCTGCTGTTTCGCCAGTTTTTCTGTTTGTGTTGTTAATTGCAGATAGATTCGATCACGATTGAGGTTTTGTTCACTATGAGCTTGCTGCCAAGTTGATAATTCACTTTGAGAGAGCGCTGAAATAAAGCCAAGTGGCACTGTGATGCCTAGCCCTAGTTGCTGATCATCAAGTTGATCATCTTTGGTGTTTTTAGCGGTTAGTGACAGTGTCCAAGGATCGCGTTCCCCCGCTTGTTGACTCTTTATTACCAACAGCTGTTGTTGTTGCAGGGTTTGCAGTTGCCATAATGGGTGCTGTGCTAAAGCGGTGTTGAACGCTGTGAGCGTGGATGAGTGTGCATCAAAAATGGGACGTGAGCTTTCATCAATTTTTGTTGGCATCTCATGTCGGCCTGTTAGCTGACTAAAGAGAGAGAGCGCCTCAGCTTGTTGCTGCTTAAGGTTAATTTGTTCGAGTTCGATATCGACCAACTCCCTTTCTAGCAGCAACTGGTTCGCGAGTGGTAACTCGCCTACATCGGTTAAAATTTTCTGCTGAGTATGCAGTTTTTCGAGTAACTTTATTTTGCGATCAAGTTGCATGAGCTTCATCGATGCGATGCGATGATCCCAGATACTTTGTCTTAGCAGGCCTGAAATATAGAGGCCCTGCAAAGCAATTTGTTGCCCCTGAATTGATTGAGTTAGCTGCTTTAGTTGCTTATCACTGCTGCGTAACCCTAGGGATTTAAGCGGCAAATTGAGCGATACTTCTTGTTCGTAACTGTTTCCATTATCTAAGCTACCGAGGTAACTCAGGCCAATACTAGGTAGGCCACTGAGCCATGATGAACTGCTTAGTTCAAGTGCGTATTCATCATTGAGTTGAGTGCCATTGTGTTGCGAGGAGTTCAATCTGGCTTGGCTTATTTCTAGCAGCGGTGGCAGTTCGCTATTGGATGCCCCATGGCTTAAGAAACTACTGCTACTTAATGCGGTCAACAGACATATCTTGATACAAGACTTAACGACAGACATAAGTGATTTCTATGCTATTAAAGTGTGCCGTTAGTTTAGAGATTGATAGGCTAATGTCTTGAGTGAGGTGTATCATAAAAGCGCTTATGGTACATATGTCCCATAAAGTAATTACCTGATTTTAATTATTTTTGTTCAAATATTCGTTTACTGAATAGATGTTGGTTTTTGGTTATAGGAGTGGTTTTTTCCATGAAAAAGGATGTTGTTATTATTGTTTTGTTGGTGTTGATCATGCTGTTTAAGCTGATTGATATCATGGCGGACTTGCAACTAAATATCCCTGCATGGCATATCATGCAAGAAAGCATATTGGTGTTGCTTACTGTTATAGGGACTGTCTATTTGAGCTATGACTTGATACGTCGGTCTCGGCAGGTTAAATCTTTAGCGCTTCGACTCGCTCAAGCAGATAAGCAGATCGATAATATGTCGAGCCAGATGCGCTCTGCCCGTAAGGATTATAGTCAAGCTGTTATTAGTCAGTTCGACACTTGGGGATTTACCAAAAGTGAGCAACAGGTGGCGTATCTGCTGTTAAAAGGCTTAAGCTTTAAAGAGATCGCTGAGGTGCGGCAAACCAAAGAGAAAACGGTACGCCAACAAGCTTCATCTGTCTATGGCAAGGCGGAAGTCGATGGTCGACATACCTTCTGCGCCTGGTTTATGGAAGACTTTATTCAAGAGCATAATGAGGATTTAGCGGCGAGTGCAGCTAACCAAGCAGCCTAGTGTGTTCGGATGACTAACCTTCTAAATTCCTTTCACGTTTTCCAGACTTTGATGCTCTCTATCGCTTCAGATTCTCCATTGGATAAAAAGGATGCTTGAATATCTTTAAGTGAATAGGTGAAAGGCGTCTTTAGTATTTCAATCACACATACTCAATGCTTTAATGGTTGCTGATATTTGTCGTCTTTATAGGATGTATGGTTATGATCGTAAGGAAAGTCATTAAATATCTACCCGCACTATTATTTGGCATATTGTTGGCGGGAATGAGTCTAATTGCGTTTGATTTCGCTGCCAGTTATATGTTGGGATTCTTATTATCTAATACTGATATGCACAGCAATAGTTCAGAGTTTTTGTGGCTATTAATACATGATGTTGGTCTGAGTTTACTGCTTGCAGCAGGTATTTATTTTAGCTATCGGAAAATTCTGCCGCAGTTTCCGAATGATATTTTTGCGGTATTGCTAATACAGGGGCCATTGGCTTTTATCAGTCTTTATCTGCTATCACCGTCGTTTGATTTTAGCTCTTTATACAGCAGTGTATCGTCTGTTTTAGGAGTGACTTCTGCAGTAGCAGTACTGCTGGTTTACTGGATGAGTAAGGCATTTTGGAAGGACTCTAAAGTGTCTGTTTGATGTGACTTTTGCTTTGTCCACACAGGCTGCGCCTGAGCAACGTCGTGGGACTCCATCCCACACCCGGGCAAGGAGGACTGCTCGTCTAGATGTGAATGGGTTCACGAATGTCGCGGTGGTATGGATGTCAAAGAGCTGCCTTATCCTCCTTGCATCCATCATGACGCCCGACGAAGTTACATGCGTTGAATACAGGCCTCATACTCCACCAAAAATCGCCTAACGGCTCAGATGAGATATCCATGTCCCCCTAGCTTGGACCATCATCTGATAGGCGGGATGCCTGAATGTCTTGAAGTGCATGGATGCACGGGAAAGACCATGATGGCTCTATGGCATTTGTATCTGCGTATTTCGGCTGCTTCGATGGGGAATTGGTGTTTTTTGTGACTTCATGAGGCAGAGATTGAGCTCTATGTTTCTATATTAAGAACTCAGTGGCAAAATGATTGTGCTTTTCTAATCCAGTGTAGATATGGCAGAGGCCTTTGAAAAAATGGCCAATTCTGTTCCCGACAGAATTTGGCATTTCCTCCGTCCATGGAGGTCAGATGTTTTCGTTGAGCTTACAGGGACCCTCTCTTTTATAAAGAGTCGCGGCGAGCCTCTGCTGTATCTGCACATACGCTGACCGCAGGTCATTAGTTGCATCTGATGCAGGAAGTGACCCATAAAGGTCATTAGATACTGAAATAGAAACAGTTAAGCTACTGTGCTTAAAAGGCTGAGGCCACCCAAGCCAAATGTTGACGCCTAAACGATGAGGTTGCCTCATCGCTCAGGCATCCCACCTTACTGATGCACTAAACGACCATTCTTAACCACATCAATACAAGAGCTAACACCGTAGGTGTAGGCTAACTCTGCTGGAGTACTGATATTCCACAAGCAAAAATCGGCGTTCATGCCAGCTTCTAACACACCAACTTCAGCTTCAATACCCAGTGCTTTAGCAGCGTTGCGCGTCATACCCGCTAAGGCTTCTTCGGGCGTTAAACGCATTAAGGTACAGGCCATGTTGAGCATCAGTAGGCTTGAGCACATTGGTGATGAACCAGGGTTGTAATCGCTGGCAACCACCATGGGCACCTTGTATTGGCGCAGTAGCTCAATGGGAGGCATCTGAGTTTCGCGCAAGAAATAAAATGCGCCGGGTAGTAGTGTGGCACAGGTGCCACTTTCGCTGAGAGCTTTTACGCCAGCTTCATCTAAATACTCGATGTGATCGACTGATTTGGCGCCGAGCTTGGCCGCCATGGCTGAGCCGCCTAGATTTGATAACTGCTCAGCGTGTAGCTTGATATCAAGTCCGGCATTTTTAGCGGCGGTGAGTACTCGTTCGGTTTGCTCTAGGTTGAAGGCGATATTTTCGCAAAATACATCGACAGCATCGGCAAGATTTTCTTCAATCACTCGTGGCAACATCTCGTTGATCACTAAGTCAACATAGGCATTGCTGTCATTTTTGTATTCTGGCGGAATAGCGTGAGCGCCTAAGAAGGTGGTTTTTACATCGACATGGTGATGCTTTCCTAGCTCGCGGGCAACGCGCAGTATTTTAAGCTCGGTTTCAATGTCTAAACCGTAACCCGATTTTATCTCTACTGTAGTGACGCCCTCTTTTGCTAAGGCATTTAGACGCTGGCGACCTAGTTCAAACAGTTCAGCTTCGTCGGCTTCGCGGCAGGCTTTAACAGTCGAAATAATGCCACCACCGCTGCGGGCGATCTCTTCGTAGCTAGCACCTTGAAGGCGCAGTTCAAATTCGTTGGCACGGTTACCCGCAAACACTAAGTGAGTGTGTGCATCAATTAATCCAGGGGTTAACCAGCCGCCTTTACCTTTGTAAGTGGGCGTGGCCAACACATCAAATTTAGGCAGGTCTGCGCGCTTGCCTACCCAGGCTATTTTGCCGTCTTGCACCGCGAGAGCGGCATCTTTAATAGCACCGTAAGGCTCTGCAATATTGGGTGACATAGTAGCAATATTGATATCAATCCAGACTTGATCCCACGACATGATGCTCTCTCTTTTTGTAGTTTTTGCAGAGGTTGAATACTAACACTAAGGGCTGCCACTAAAAATAATTTGTGAGCTAGCTTGTGTTTACTTGTATATACAAGCTAGGATTGTAGCCGAGTTTTCGACCATTAGAAATAGCCGCTGGACTGATATGTAATCGGTCATCAAAAACGGTATAAGACAGGATAACCGATGGCAACGCCAAAGTTTGCAGAGATTAAACAATACATTCGCGGTCAAATTGAGTCAGGGAGATGGGCTGAGAACAGCCGGGTTCCGTCTGAAAATCAATTAGCTGAATTGTTTAATTGCAGCCGCATGACGGCGCGCCGTGGCGTAACTGAATTAACTGAATCTGGCGTATTAGAACGCTCACAAGGGCTTGGTACTTTTGTGGCTGGGCTTAAATCGCAGTCATCGATGATGGCGATCCGTAACATTGCTGATGAAATTAAAGACCGTGGCCATGGTTACACTGTTCAACAAGTGGAGCTTACTGAAACGACAGCAACGGGCGCGATAGCGATTGCGCTGGGGCTGGAAGAGGGCGGCGCGGTGTTTTTGTCGGTGTTGGTGCATTGCGAGCAAGACACGCCACTGCAATTAGAGGAGCGTTTTGTGAATCCTAAGCTGGTGCCTGAGTACTTGGCGCAAGACTTTAGTCAACAAACCCCGCATGAATACTTATCGATGGTGGCACCGCTGACAGAAGCTAAGCACACCATTGAAGCCAAGTTGGCGGACGTTACCCAGTTGGCGCTATTACACATTGACGCGACAGAGCCTTGCTTACAGATCACTCGTCGCACTTGGTCGCGCCAAGGTGTAGTCAGTTTTGCCCGCTTGGTGCATCCCGGTAGCAGATTTAGATTAGGCGGCCACCTGACATTTAGTTAGCACCCATTTGGTCATAACCACTTTAGTACGAATGAATTAGCGAGAAAAATGACGTTGTCGCAGGTTAAGTCAGCCATGGCAATATCAGCATAAAAAAACAATAAGACAGTAATTAAAAAATAGATAAAAACAAATACAACAAACAAATTGAACGAGGTAGACCCCATGGATAAGAGACACGATCCAAGTCGTCGCATCATTGCGCCGCATGGAACTAAATTGAGCTGTAAAAGCTGGATGACAGAAGCGCCGATGCGCATGCTGATGAACAATTTACATCCAGATGTTGCTGAGCGCCCTGAAGACTTAGTGGTTTACGGCGGCATTGGCCGTGCAGCCCGCGACTGGGAATGTTACGACAAGATCATTGAAGTATTACAGCGTCTTGAAGAAGATGAAACCTTGATGGTGCAATCAGGTAAGCCCGTTGGCGTATTCAAAACCCACAGCAACGCACCACGCGTGATCATCGCTAACTCTAACCTAGTGCCACATTGGGCCAACTGGGAACACTTTAACGAACTGGATAAGAAAGGTTTGGCTATGTACGGCCAGATGACAGCGGGTTCTTGGATCTATATTGGTTCGCAAGGCATTGTGCAAGGCACTTACGAAACGTTTGTGGCAATGGCTAAGCAACACTTTGGCGGTTCATCTGCTGGTAAGTGGATCTTAACCGGTGGTCTTGGTGGTATGGGCGGCGCGCAGCCACTTGCTGGCACCATGGCGGGCTACTCAGTGCTGACCTGTGAAGTCGATGAAACCCGTATTGATTTCCGTCTTCGTACTAAATATGTCGACAAAAAAGCCACTTCACTCGATGAAGCTTTGGCGATGATTGAAGACGCTAACACCAGCGGTAAGCCGGTATCAGTCGGTCTACTCGGTAATGCGGCCGATATTTTTGCCGAGCTAGTTGAGCGTGGTATTACGCCAGACGTGGTTACCGATCAAACCTCAGCACACGATCCGCTCAACGGTTATTTGCCACAAGGCTGGACGCTTGAACAAGCGATAGAAATGCGTAAAACCGATGAAGCTGCCGTGGTTAAAGCGGCTAAGCAATCGATGGCCGTTCAAGTTAGGGCCATGTTAGCGCTACAAGCGGCTGGCGCAGCAACCACCGACTACGGTAACAATATTCGTCAAATGGCATTTGAAGAGGGGGTTGAGAATGCATTCGACTTCCCAGGCTTTGTGCCTGCCTATGTACGCCCATTATTTTGTGAAGGTATTGGTCCATTCCGTTGGGTAGCTCTTTCTGGTGACCCAGAAGATATCTATAAAACCGACGCTAAAGTTAAAGAACTTATTCCTGATAACCCACAGCTACATAACTGGTTAGATATGGCTCGCGAGCGTATCGCTTTCCAAGGTCTGCCAGCACGTATTTGTTGGGTCGGCCTTAAAGACCGTGCTCGTTTGGCATTAGCCTTTAACGAAATGGTTAAAAATGGCGAGCTGTCAGCACCCATCGTTATCGGTCGTGATCACTTAGATTCAGGCTCAGTTGCGAGTCCTAACCGTGAAACAGAATCCATGCTTGATGGTTCTGACGCGGTATCAGATTGGCCACTGATGAACGCACTGCTTAATACTGCTAGTGGCGCCACTTGGGTGTCATTGCACCACGGTGGTGGTGTCGGTATGGGCTTTAGCCAACATTCTGGTGTGGTGATTGTTGCTGATGGCAGCGATGACGCAGCCGTACGCCTAGGCCGCGTTCTTTGGAATGACCCTGCAACAGGTGTGATGCGTCATGCTGATGCTGGATATGAACTCGCTAAAAATTGTGCAAAAGAGCAGAACTTAGATCTGCCGATGCTAGATACAGCCAAGACAGAAGGTAAGTAGAATATGAGCCATTTAGTATTAACGCCGGGTACCCTAACCCTGCCACAAATTCGTCAAATCAGTCGTGGAAAAGTGACCTTAGAACTCGCGTCAAGCGCAATAGCTGACATCAACATCAGCGCTGGTTTGGTACAACAGGTCTTAGATGAAGGCCGTACCGTTTACGGTATTAATACAGGTTTTGGTTTGCTGGCTAACACTAATATTGCCGCCGAAGACCTGCAACTGCTACAGCGCTCGATTGTACTTTCCCATGCGGCAGGTACCGGAAAGCTCATGAGTGATGCGACTGTGCGCTTGATGATGGTATTGAAGATTAACTCACTGAGCCGTGGCTTCTCCGGTATTCGTTTAGAGGTGATCAACTTCCTGATCAAGCTGGTTAACGCTGAAGTATATCCGTGCGTACCTGAAAAAGGCTCTGTTGGTGCGTCGGGTGATTTAGCGCCATTATCTCACATGAGCTTACCTCTGCTTGGTGAAGGTCAGATGCGCTACCAAGGTAAACTTATCTCTGCCATTGAAGCGTTGGGAATCGCCGGCCTTGAGCCAATTGAACTTGCAGCCAAAGAGGGCTTAGCGCTACTCAATGGTACGCAAGCTTCAACCGCTTTAGCGCTGGAAGGTCTGTTTAACGCTGAAGATCTGTTTGCTGCCAGTTCAGTGATTGGTGCTATGAGTGTTGAAGCCGCAATGGGCAGTCGTAGTCCGTTTGATGCGCGTATTCATGCTGCTCGTGGCCAGAAAGGCCAGATTGATTCAGCGGCTGTATTCCGTCACTTATTAGCGGATGAATCTGAAATTAGTGTTGATCATCTTAACTGTGAAAAAGTGCAAGATCCTTATTCGCTGCGTTGTCAGCCACAGGTATTGGGTGCATGTTTAACGCAAATTCGCCACGCAGCTGAGGTGTTAGGCACCGAAGCTAACGGTGTAACTGATAACCCATTAGTGTTCCAAGATACCGGTGACATTATCTCAGGCGGTAACTTTCACGCTGAGCCAGTAGCGATGGCAGCCGATAACTTGGCGATTGCAATTGCGGAATTGGGTTCAATTGCTGAACGTCGTATCGCGCTGCTTATCGATCCTAATTTGTCTAAGTTGCCGCCTTTCTTAGTTGAAAATGGCGGGGTAAACTCAGGCTTTATGATTGCGCAGGTAACTGCTGCAGCACTGGCTTCAGAGAACAAGACCTACGCTCACCCAGCCTCAGTCGATAGCTTGCCAACATCTGCTAACCAAGAAGACCATGTGTCTATGGCCACCTTTGCGGCGCGTCGTTTACGTTATATGTCTGAAAATACCCGCGGTGTGTTAGCGATTGAGCTATTGGCCTCGGCGCAAGGTTTAGACTTCCGTTGTCCATTACAGCCAAGTGCAGCAGTGGCAAAGGCGAAAGCTGAGATCCGTGAGTTGGTTTCTTATTACGATAAGGACCGTTTCTTCGGCCCCGATATCGAAGCATCAACAAACCTACTGCTGACTGCTAGCTTTAACGCTTACTTGCCAGCAGATATTCTGCCAAGCCTGTAACTGTTTTATCGGCTCGTTAGCCTTAAAATAGCTATAAAGGGACTATCGATTGATAGTCCCTTTTTTTGTATCTACAGACTCGTGCTGAGATGGATCTTTGCCGATGAGTTGCATTGCATCCTTTAGTCTTAAGGCTTATGTCTGTGTTGCTGAAAATCACAATTAGTAATAGCGTAAGGGCAGTAATTGAATGCGTCAGGAGACGGTATGACAAGTCAGTCTTTTCAAGACCAGTACCCAGAAGATCTCAGTCATTGTTATGGCTGTGGTAAAAACAATCCTCATGGTCACCAACTCAAAAGCTATTGGGATGATGATGAAACCATCGCGCACTTTATGCCAAAGCCATTTCACACGGCAATACCGGGTTTTGTTTATGGTGGGCTGATAGCGTCCTTAATCGATTGCCACGGCACAGGCAGTGCCAGCGCCGCGGGTCAACGGGCATTTGGAAGTCGCGATCAAGAGCCGCCTCGGTTTGTCACCGCAGCACTGAATATTGACTATCTCGCACCGACGCCAATGGGTGTGGAGCTAGAGTTGCGTGGTGTTATTCGCGAGATAAAACCGAGAAAAGTGGTGTTAGATATCACACTATCCGCTAACGGAATAGTTTGTGCCGAAGGGCATATGGTGGCAGTGAAGATGCCAGAGAGCATGATGAGTTAAACCGCTTTAGACCTTGATAGTACTTTGGACTGACCAAGTGTGCTCCACTAGCAGGGTTTTACCACTAAAGATCTGACCTACAAGTACATCTTGTGGGTTTATTTTTCCAACGCCTTTTGGCGTGCCTGTCATCAGAATATCGCCATCTTCTAGCGATAAGAAGGTTTTAACCTCGTTTAACAGTGACTCTGGTTTGTGTAACATCAGATCATAATCAGCTGTTTGCACGACTTTGGCATTGATGGTTAGCTGCATCTTTAATTGTGACATCGGTTCAGTGATGGCAACGAATTGACTGAATAATGCTGATTGATCAAATGCTTTAGCCCTTTCCCAAGGCAGGCCTTTTTTCTTTAATGCGGATTGCAGATCCCTTTTGGTTAAATCCAAACCAAAACCCACCGCTACAAAGTTATCAGATTCAATCAGTAAGGATATTTCACCTTCGTAATGAATACTGTCTGTGTCATGAAGATAAAGGTGACTTGAGATAGCGGAATTGGGCTTTAAAAATATAACCGGCTCAGTCGGTACTTCATTATCGAGTTCTTTAATATGCTCGACATAATTTCTGCCAATGCATATGACTTTAGAAGGGGAGTATTGTTTATTTTGAAAACGAACACTATTTCTCATGAGTACGCCTTTTGGTACGTTTATTAATAATAAGCAACATGTTGCTACTCACAACGGTTTCAAGTGCAGTGTTTTTATGTGTAGTTTAAGTACTAAGCTCTACCCACCATGATGGATTAAGTCGATTTTCGCCTACCCAATCATCTAATTGCTGGTGCTCAAAATATATCACTATGCCACCGCCTTCAGGGCATTCGAAGCGCGCATAGTGGGGGGACCGACGCCTAAATCACGATAAAATTGAGTTGATATATCCATATCATTAACTGGCAGTGTTACTCGGTTTAAATTCATTCAATGTCTTTATTTGCTTGAAAAAACGGAGTTACCCCAAGATTTTTATTATCGATACTATAACAAGGTTTATATCACTGATAAAAACTACTCTAGCAAAGGTATATTAAAATAACGAGTTAGTATTATTGCGGTGTGGCATTGAATTATGCGGTAAGCGTTAGACATTTTAACTTCACTTTTGTTGGCCACATGGTTGAGGCGTTCAAAGTTGTGGGTATAACTACCTATTGGATAAACACTAAAACGGATACAAAAGATCGAGTCACGTAGACTCGACCTCAAGCGTTGCAACTCGCAATAAGCAATTATGAACATTGATTGCTTGGCTAAGATTTTGAATCGAACTGATGTTTAACCTTTTGCATCATTTTCCCGACGAGTACGATGGTCACCGCACCAATGAGTACGGGAGTCACCAAAAATCCCCAGCTTTGCCCTGACAACATAATGAGTATTGGATTCGCTCCTGCTGGGGGATGGGTTGTTTTAGTGAATAACATGACACTAACTCCCAGCCCCGTCGCTATCGCTAAACTCATTGGCGTTACGTCAATGAATTGAAAGAAAAACACTCCAATAAAAGAGGTGATTAGGTGACCTAGTATCACGTTTTTAGGTTGCGCTAGAGGGCTGTCATAAACACCAAAAACAAGTACCGCAGTCGCTCCAAAAGGCGCCATTAGTAGAGCTGTATTGGTTAGCGTTGCATCAAAATACGACAGCAATCCAATCGCGAGTGATGTCCCAAGCCCTGCAATCAGCGCTAAGGTAAATTTGTTCATATTTATTTCCTAAAGCCAAGGAGACAGATGTGTCTACTTGTTAATTGTAGACAAACCTGTCTCCTTTTGTCAATATAGAAACTATTGGAGAGGAATATGAATATTAAACGTCAATTACTAATCGATACCGCTTTAGAGCTTTTTTATGAAAATGGCATTAATTCCATTGGCATTAATGAAGTGCTTAAGGTCTCAGGTATCGCTAAAAAAACCCTGTATCGTCACTTTGAAAGTAAAGACGCTTTAATACTTGCAGCCCTAGAGCAAAGGCATGCAATATTTATGGTGTGGCTAGAGGAGAAACTGCTGGGAGCTGGTTCTAATGACCGTGTAGTAATACAACTGTTTAATGCATTAGAAAGCTGGTTTACCGACTCAGAACCTATGTTGGGGAATTTTCGCGGTTGTTTCTTTATTAATAGTTCCGCTGAGTTTAGTGATCCCAATAGTCATTTATCTCGGTTTTGCCAAAGCCATAAAGCGCAAGTAAGACAGTTGATTACACGGCATGTAAAAGACAGTGATCCTATGCTTGTGGATGCACTATGCATAATGAAAGAGGGCGCCATAACAACTGCTTATGTGACTGGTGACCATACTGCCGCCACTAAATGTATCGATATACTTAAGCGCTTGTAAATTGCCCTGTGAGCTATCCATTACAATTGCTGAAAACAAGGCAGGGTTTCTGGTTGTTGGCTATCTGGTAAAGTTTTACATCTTAAAACTCAGGAGTGGATTAAGCGCCACAACTTTCTAGGCCGAAGGGCCTCAGCTCTAGTTGCTGCAGATAAAATTGTGCAGCCAAAATACTCCAAGCTGATACAAAAAGACCTAGCCGAATTGGCTAGGTCTCTAAAGGGTATTGCTTACACAAAGGGCGAACTACATGCGAGAATCCATCTCTTTCATCTTCAAGCTCATCAGCTGCTTAGTCCACTGGGCTTTATCTATGCCTTCTATCCAGAACACACGGCTTTCTCGAGTTTGGCCTTTACGTAAATAAGAGTCAGGCATTCTAAATACTGCTTGCCATACATTGACCGTTTCTTTCTTAATGAGTGCACCAGAATCGGCAAATAAGCTGATCTCTAATTCGATCATCACATAATGCTCTGTGCTATTGCTCGATAGCTCGAAGGTCAAGCCAAGGCGGCCATCATCGTCCCACTGCTCATTAAAAAAGCTAACTTTTACGCCACTTTTACCCGTTGATTTAAGCAGGGCTGCTTGAGCTATCGCATTTGAAGTCAGGTTGTCGGCATTGGCAGGTAATGTGGTCGGCACTGCTGGTGCTGTGTTAGCTACTGTGCTGGCGTCGGTTGCGACAGCGGCAGAAGTTGCTGCGATGGTGGCTGGTAGAGTGACTGCGGTTACAGTGCTGTCTTGAGTCTGACTTTCTAGGATCACATATTCCCAGGTAAAATCATCGTTGAGTTTGACTGTTG
Organism: Shewanella sp. Choline-02u-19; assembly: GCF_002836205.1. Classification (NCBI taxonomy): domain Bacteria; kingdom Pseudomonadati; phylum Pseudomonadota; class Gammaproteobacteria; order Alteromonadales; family Shewanellaceae; genus Shewanella; species Shewanella sp. Choline-02u-19. The sequence continues at coordinate 103,336 of NZ_PJBE01000010.1, read as the reverse complement.
CGCCATTCTCTAGTGTGACTCGCCCGACTTCGTCTGCAAGTGCTGGTAAAGCAAAGACTAATAAGACGACAGAAGCGAAGGTTCGCAGAGTGTTATACATGACAATTTACCTGATAAAGGAGATTGTTCTAGCATAGTCAAACTGCAGATAAATTAATACTGACAAGATCAAAAATTCTCGCTTTAAGCTATCAGCCAAACTACATACTGTAACCAATGCTGAATACGGCAGATTCAGTGGCCGAATTATAACCAGCGCCTAAAGACAGGTGCTTACCCACTACATAGCGTAAGCCTATCTCAGCTCCCCAAGTGGTATCTTTGTCAGTTTCCCAAACGGGCTTACCGCCGACAATCAAGGGCACGATATTATTGGTATAGGTATACTCGCTGGAATAAGCGGCGGCGCCGCCATATAAGCTTAACTTAGGCAGCAAGGTATAGCTGAGACCAAAGCGCCACTGGGTATCTTTGGTGTGGGCTTCGCCAGGCTCTTCTACAATGACATCAGTCTCTTTGCTCCGCGCATAGCCAATGTAATAGCCCCAGTTGGCATAATCAGTGTCGTAATGGCTTGGTGCAATGGTGATGCCATACATGTCAGACGTCGCGGGTATGTAGTCTAGCGTGAGGGCGATGACAGGCTTAGGTAAGATGGGTTCATCAAAACTGAAGTCATTAGCACTAACTTGAGTGCTCATTAAAGCCAAAAGGCTGACAATTAGATATTTGGTCATGGTCTTCTCATTTGGCTATCAGGTAATAGAAAATGGATTGTTGTGAATCTTTAGATTACAGTCAACTCACAATGCTCAAATAGCTGTTAAAATTGATATTTGTAACGCTGTTGTTTGTTATTTGATTCTAGGGTGTTGACTTTTTTTTATAAGATTGATGAGTTACTTTTTGTCTACTCACTATTTGGAGATTTAGATTTTGGATCAGGAATTACGAGCAACTATTACGCAATGGTTAGCCAGTGCTGGTATCGACAGCCAGCCTGCAGATGGGGTTTCAACTAGCATTTTGGTTGTAGCCTGTTTCATTGTGGCATTTATTGGCTACATTGTTGTTAAGCGGGGTGTCGTTAGCACGATGAACATGGTTATCCAGCGTTCTCGTGTCACTTGGGACGACATCTTCATGCGCTATCGCGTACTGGAGAAAATAGCCAAGCTGGTGCCTGCGCTGATCCTCAATATTATTCTGCCGCTAGCGTTGACCGAACATGCTGTATTGGCGAGTTTGGCGGACAGATTGTTAGATGTCACTATCGTTATTTTGTTTGTGCGAGCAGTGTATAGCGGACTTGATGCCGCCAATGAAATTGCAGATGTAAACTTGGTCAGCCGCCGATTACCCATCAAAAGCTTTGTGCAGTTGTTTAAGTTATTCATGTTTTTCGTCGCCATTATCATCTCTGTTTCAGTGCTTGCTGACCAATCGCCAGTCTATTTTCTCAGTGGTTTAGGTGTCGCAACGGGTTTGGTGATGTTGGTCTTTAGGGACACCATATTGGGTTTTGTGGCCGGAATTCAGTTGGCCGCCAATAGAATGGTGAGCCCAACAGATTGGATCCAAATGGACAAGTATGGCGCCGACGGTGCAGTAGAAGAGGTGTCGCTGACCACGGTTAAAGTGCGAAATTGGGATCAGACGATTACCATGATCCCAGCTTATGCTTTGGTGTCTGATGCCTTTAAAAATTGGCGCGGAATGTCTGAATCAGGTGGTCGCAGGATCAAGCGTTCGGTGCAAATAGATATCTGTTCAATCGGTTTTTTAACCGAAGACGATAAACAACGCTTAGCTAAGATTAATCACCTTAAGTCTTATTTCACTGCTAAATCGCAGGAGATCGCCACATTTAACGCTCAAGTTGTTGATGCCGACATGCCCGTGAATAGTCGTCACCTAACCAACATCGGCACGTTCAGAGCTTACATGTTGTCCTACTTGAAACAGCATGAGCAAATACATAAAGACATGACATTGATGGTTCGTCAGCTTGCGCCGACATCATCGGGTGTCCCTATTGAGCTATATATTTTCACCAACGATACTCGGTGGACAGTGTATGAAGACATTCAGGCCGATATCTTTGACCATGTGTTCGCCATATTGCCGGAGTTTGGTTTAAGGGTTTACCAAGGACCAACAGGCGCAGATGTTCGCAGCTTGCAAAGCCACTAAACCGAACTGAGAAGTTAATTTAAAGAAAAAAGGCACGTATTTACGTGCCTTTTCGATGGGCTATTTTTAAACTGAGCTCGGGTTTACGATCACATTGATGCCGTCGTTAAACTAAATGTCGACCCCCATCAATCTTGAGCACTTGTCCCGTCACATACTGACTCTGCAACAAGTAAGTCACCGCATTTAAAATCTCACTCTCGCCACCCTCTTTCTGTAGCAGTGATTTTTTGAGGGCTTTTTGCTTGTACTGCTCATCGTCATCGGGGTTAAACATCAGCATGGCGGGCGCAATACTGTTGACCTTAACACTAGGCGCTAACTTAGCGGCAAACGATAAGGTTAAGTTGTGCAGTGCTGCTTTACTGGCGGCATAAGCGGCATGCTTCTTACTGCCTTTTTCAGCGACATAATCGGTAATGTGAATAATATCAGCAGCGCCTCCTGTGTAGGCATTGAGCTGCTCTGTCAGGGCAAGGTTGATAGCATAAGGCACGCTGACATGAATACGCATCATCTTGTCGATAATGGATATGGCAGAGGCTGCATCACCGTCTGGTAACCAATCGGATGCATTATGGATAATGGCTCTGATTGCAGGTTGCTGTTTTAGCGTGACCAGTAGCTCATCAAGTTGTGATGCATCTTCAAAGTCACATCGATGCAGCTCGACACCTAAGGTTTCAAGCTCTTGCAGTTGCGGGTATTGGCTACGATAGGTGCCAATCACCTTGTGTCCTAGCTGGGCTAAATGTTTAGCAAGATAAAAGCCGACACGCTTACCGACTCCCGTAATTAAAATGGGGGCTGTCATTATACCACTTCCGTTAATCTAATTCCTTTAGGGCCTGATAGCCGAGGTGCTGATTTTATTTATCTTAAAAACTCTGCACGGGTTGAAGCATTCGATTTAAAGTTTCCACCCAGTGCTGTCGTTTGAGTTTTAGATTGGGTATCCATAACCCCTCTGGACTTTACGCAGTAGTGCGTGGCGTCAATGCTCACCGCTACATTATCGGTCGCCAGTAATGTTTGCAGTGCGACTAAAATTTGCTTGGTTAAGCGCTCCTGCACCTGAGGGCGTTGAGCAAAAAATCGCACAATGCGGTTGATCTTCGATAAACCGATAATGGTGTTATTGGGTATGTAGGCGACTTTTGCGAGCCCATCGATGGTGACAAAGTGGTGCTCGCAGGTGCTGACCACGCTGATATCGGTGATCCGTACCATTTCATCGATAGCCATTTTATTTTCAATTTGGGCAATTTTGGGGAAATTTGCATAATCTAAGCCTGCAAATATTTCGTTTACATACATCTTGGCAATACGATGCGGAGTTTCTTGCAAACTGTCATCGCTAAGATCGAGCCCTAGGGTGGATACGACTTCAGTCATTAAGCCTTTAATACGTTCATATTTTTGCTCGGCGGTCATATCCGAGGGCGTTAATGGCGTTTCGAGCCCTTGGGCAATGAGTGCTTCTCTCACTTGTTCAGCCTGTGATACATCCATAGTTGACTCCTGCTGTGAATGAATAATTTGGCAATTGGGCATTAGGATTTACGGTACTCGAGTGACAATGAAACAGAGTCTGCAAATCTTAATGCATGGGGTTTATCAATCGTCACACGGGCATATTGCACCCATGGATGTTGACTACTGATGTCGAGTACGTCAGACACGAGCTTTTCTAACAGTAGGAATCGTCCCTCTTCCACATGTTGGATAACCGCTTTGGTCACTTTCTTGTAGTTGAGCGCTTCGTCTACATTATCTTCTCGAATCGCATTGCTTGCGGGGTAGTGGATTTCAATGTTAATCACCACGTCCTGCATCTTCTCGCGCTCTTCGATATTGAAGCCGATGTAGGTGCGCAGGCGTAAATTGGTCACTTTTATAATGGCATTGCTGGTCGTCATTTAGAGTCCTTTTAAATGGATACTGATGGTATTCAGTATCTGTTCATTCAGTGGAAATTTAAAGCACTGAAAGCAAAAAGCTAATAGTTATTCTCGGCTAAGGCATCCATCCAGTCGTATATCGAACGTTAGCTTCCTTAGCTACGGGCTTTCAAACTCACGCGAGGCCAAAAGTACAATTATAGGCAAGAATACGGATAATCCCGCGATTAAGATCAACTCTTAACGACTCATTTACATCAAGCAGAGATCTAAAAGTCAACTGACATCGTACAGATTAGTCATGTTTAGCGCTGAAGATGAGTCCGCTATGGGGAAAAATGAACGTGTTTGGCTAGGACTGGGTTATGCCGGGCTGTTGCCTTTTATCTTATCCACATTAATGGTTTGGCTGGGTTGGCAGCTGCCGTGGTTTAGTGCCCATTTTGCGTTTATTAGCTACAGCGCGATTATCCTTAGCTTTATTTCCGGCACTCTTTGGGGCCGTGCGCTAGCCCTATCGACGAGTGGCACCATAGGTCGATTACTGATCCTCAGTAATCTTTATTCAATACTCGCTTGGGTCGCTTTATTACTCAATCAAGAGGTCATCAGTCTGGCAATTCTGTCGGTAGGTTATTTAAGTTTGCTTGCGGTTGAGAAAAAATCGCAAGCGCTATGCCTTAATGATGACTATCTCTCGATGAGACATCGCCTAACGTTGGTGGCTGTGAGTATGCATTTACTGATGTTGATCCATCAGTTGTTTGGAGGTTTGCAATGAAACTACGTATTTTTTATGACTCACTTTGTCCGCTTTGTGACGCTGAAATGCAGCATATAAAAGCCCGAGATATTGGCGATGATATAGAACTACAAGACCTTAATCAGAGTGATTTTGCGAGTAAATTTCCAGAGATTGATTTCACTGTTGCTAACCGCATACTGCATGCCCAACGTCCAGATGGTTCAATTATTACCGGGCTTGATGTTACTTACGAAGCTTGGACAGTGGTCGGCAAAGAGAGGTGGGTTTCATTGTTGCGCTGCTCATTAGTGAAACCATTCGCCGATAAAGGTTATCTATTTTTTGCTAAGCATCGCTACCGTATCTCTTACCTGTTAACCGGTAAGAAGCGTTGCGAAAGTGGTACTTGTTCCCGCTAGCGTGAGTGGTTTACACGATTCATCTCGATTCAACTAGAATTAATTTTGACCACAATGCAATCAATCCCATGACTCAATCGTTATAGGGTTGAATGTGTTATCTATCAAAAGGAATAATCGATATGAAATCTACAACAGCACTCGGCGTAACCGTGGCAGGTATTTTGGCTGCCAGTTTATCTTTAGGTGCACAAGCGGTACCTGATCAACCGAAAGAGTGGGAAAAATGCGCTGGTATCGCTAAAGCGGGTGCCAATGATTGTGGTGCTTTAGATGGTAGCCATGGTTGTGCGGGCCAAGCTAAAACTGACAACTTGGCGGCTGAGTGGGTTTATGTGCCCGCTGGAACATGCGACAAGATAGCCGGCGGCGAAGTAAAAGCGGTTAAACCGGCTAAAAGCTAATGTTAGCTACGGCTGTAGCAGGCGCAGGTATTGGCCTGCGCATTCCTCACGTACAACAGATTCTGGCTGACGACAGTGTTGAGATCCCTTGGCTTGAAGTCTTGGTTGATAACTGGCTGGTGGACGGCGGACTGAATCAACATCTGCTCAATCGTATTAGCGAGCGTTTTCCGCTGGTGTTTCACAGCGTGGGCTTGTCTCTTGGCGGTGCGAATACGCTAGATGTTGATTACCTCAATAAGATCAAATCACTCAAGCAAGCGTGTGGCGGCCATTGGTATTCGGAACACGCGAGCTTTTCTGGCAACGACGATTTTAAGGTGGCTGACCTGCTGCCGCTGCCCTATACCGCCGAAGCGGTAATGCATATCAGTAACAGGATAAAGCAAACTCAAGACATTATGGGTGAAAGAATATTGCTCGAAAATGTGTCTACCTACATGAGCTGTCAACATAATGAATTGAGTGAGGGGGAGTTTATCGCCGCGATTGCCGAAGAGGCAGATTGCTATCTGCTGCTTGATATCAACAATGCTTTTGTGACGAGCGTGAATCTTGATCAGCAGTTGCAGTCATTTTTAGATGCTGTACCTGCACAGCGGGTGAAACAGATCCACTTGGCAGGCTTTCATCAAAAAGGTGACTATCTGCTTGATGCGCATAACCACCCCGTCGATCCGCAAGTCTGGAACGCTTATCAGCGCTATATAGAGCTTAATGGCAATATTCCCACCATGATCGAGTGGGACAGCGAGATCCCTTCATTAAATAGACTGTTGCAAGAGCGACAGATTGCCGCTGATATCATGCAGTTTAACAGCAAGCCATCAGCGGGGGTTGACCAATGCGCTTAGCTGACTGGCAAGGGGCATTTATTCAAGCGTTGCAAGCTGATGGCGATGATAGTGAGTTGCTCAGCATGGTCAATCAGCGTGAACAGTCGCGGCTGAGTGTCTATCGAAATAATGCATTTCAGGCGTTGTTAAATGGTTTACAGACCAGTTTTCCAGTGTGCCAAACGGTGCTAGGTGAGGGCTGTTTCAGTCAGTTAGCGCAGCAGTATTGCACCGCTTATCCGCTTAACGACGCTAATTTAAATCATTATGGCGCACAGTTTTCGCAACTGCTCGCTAAAGAGATAAAGCAACATCAAGCGTTTGCGGGACTTGAGTATCTGCCTGAGCTCGCGGCGCTAGAGTGGTCGTTAAAGCAAGGTTATTACGCACAGAACCGTACAGATTTTTTGCAACAACCGCAGGTATGTAAACTTGAAGGGCTGGGACAGCTGAGTGAAGTGCAGCAACAACAAGCGGTGTTGTTATTACAGCCTGACATGGAGTTACTTACCTGTAGGTATCCAGTGCATCGCATTTGGTTAAAGCATCAAGCTTCAGCTGATGCAGTGAAATATTCACAGTCGCAAAGCGACACATCTCCACTATACCTATTGACCTTTAGAGAGCGTTTTAAGACGACATTCACGCTGGTTTCAGCTGCTGAAGCACTGCTATTGCTGGCGATAAAGCGCGGCTTGTCTTTGGGGGCATTAACGGATGCTGATGTTGATTTGAACATACTGCCGCAGTTGATCCAACAAGGGTGGATTGCTGGCTATAGGTCAATGGTAACCCATGATGGATAGAGAGCTGTTACAGAGCTTATACTGTTATTGTTTATGTCTCACTCGGCATAATGCGCAAGCGGAAGACCTACTGCAAACAGCCATTGAACGTTGGTTAAGGAGCGAAGCAAAACCAGAGCACCCTAGGGCCTATTTACGCACCGTGATCCGTAATCAATTTATTGATGACTGCAGGCGCTTAAAAATAATTGATTTCGAACCCATAGATGATCATGCTCCCGCCTTACTCGATGAAACATGTTTGGAAGAGGTCGAGCTACAGCATGACTTAATCGAGTATCTGTTTTCGCAGCTAAACGCGGCGGAACGAGAGGTGCTTTATCTATGGGCGGTTGAGGGCTATAGCGCCGCTGAAATTGCTAAGGATTTAGGTCAACCCAGAGGCACCATTTTATCGAGATTGCATCGTATTAAGATTAAATCAGTCGATATTATGCAGCTGTCTGCTCAAACAAATACCACAGGTCAGGGGGGCTAACATCATGAGTAAAAAACACGGCGCCGCCGACAACAACTTTAAAGGCATGGTAAAGCAATATATTGAAGCACAAAGTCTTTCACAAGATGGGCTCGCACGCATGGAAGCGCTGTTAGCGGCTGACTCGTCAACGTTGGCCGCAGACACGCCGTCACTAGCGCAGCCTGCTACCCTGACCGATGCTCAGCTTACTGAATATAATCGTGCTCAGTGCAGCGAAGTACCTGGCGAAATATCTACTGGTGCAAGCGCGGGCAAGATCCTTAACAAAAAATCTCGCAGTATCAGCAAAATGGTTTACGCCATGGTCGCCAGCTTATTGCTGCTGGTGGCAGGATATCAGTTGTCTTCGAGTGTGGAGTTACGCCGTTATTTACACTCAGGTTCACCGGCCATTGCGGCTAGAGATATGAGCTGGAAAATAGCCGATGAAGTCGCCCGTAATCATGTGAAGATGAAACCACTGGAAGTGCAAACACAAAACTTAAACCAGCTTAGAGAGTATTTCACTCAACTGGATTTCACCTTGGTTAATTCGAGTTTGTTAGATAACTCCGCAAGTAAAATGTTGGGCGGCCGCTACTGCTCCATTCAAGGGCTAACAGCCGCGCAGATCCGCTTTAAACAGGATAACGGTGCACCCGTTACTCTGTATGAGGTGCAATACGATCCCAGTCTTTATGGAGAGCTGCCAGTGCTAGAGCAAGGACAGCAACCCATTGAACAAGTCGTAAGGGGCGTAGAGGTATCAATCTGGATTGAGAAGGGCTTACTGATGGCAACGGCTCGTTCGGTCGATTGAATTTATCTTATTGGTGGACTTGCTGCTGAGCTATCTGTTTTGTGGGTCGATAAACAGGTGATCTCGGCGAAATAGTTGCCACTGATCAATTTTTTCGCCATTTGGCAAAATACAATTACCGCTGGAAAGATCTGAAGTACCGCCCAGTTTTAAGCAGTATTCAGCTGCTGGATTCGGAGTTTGTAGCATCTCGGTCACTTCAATATCCTCATTACTCTCTTTGTGGTCACGCTTATACAGCTGCCACTCTTCCACTCTCTCACCACTGGGCAAGGTGCAATAACCAACTTGCCCATCTTCTTCAGATTCAATCGAGAGGGTACCGCCTTGAGCGACACAATAAGTAGATGCGGGGTTTGCCAAGCTGATAGAGCCCGCTGACGCTTGTTCTGTTTTCTGAGCATCGCAGCCTAGGAGAAATAATGTTGTGATGGTTATAAGACTAAGTAAGGTTATTTTTCTCATGTTGCGTTCTCTGCTGTGTGTTGGCTGATAAGTATCGTTATAAGTACTAACGCACTGAATACGCAAAAGGGTTAGTTGAGGCTCGACTATAGAAAGAATAGTTAACAAATCGCCTTTTGATTCACTACTTTCATTTATCTCTGTGACGGACTAAACGCAAACTTGGTTACGTCCTTTTTTCTTCGCCTTGTATAAGGCTACATCAGATCTCTTCAGAGTTTGTTCAAAAGTTTCGCCATTTTTATGTTCTGCAACGCCTATCGAGATGGTGACATTGACAGTTTTCCTGTCACTTTGAGTGGTGCTACGTTTAGCTTTGGTTTGTTGCTTACGTTTATCATTGCGTAGCACTATATCGTAGTCTTCTATGGCCTCGCGCACCTCTTCAAGATAGAGGATAACTGATGATACATCTTTACGGGGAAAGATGATGGTGAACTCCTCACCGCCATAGCGGAAGGCTTTACCATTGCCATTTACCTGGTCAATTTTACTGGAGACGAGCTTAAGAACCTGATCACCAACATCATGGCCATAGGTATCATTAAACTTCTTAAAATGATCTATATCTAGCATGGCCACGCTGTATTTACGGCCTAGGGAAAGCACTGCATTATAAAGGGCACGGCGTGAAGCGAGCCCTGTTAGTTCATCACGATAAGCGAGAAAGTAGGAATCTGTCAGGACCGTTAAAATATAAAGAATGGCCAATGCTGTCATGGAAATGGAGATGGGGATCAAGCTAGGATAAATAAAATGTATTGCCCATAATACTAATGTAATGAATATCGAAGTATTGACCAAATTAGACGGCCAAATTCCTCGCATAAAAGTCAATAATAAGCAGATATACAAAGGCGTTAATATTCGAATCTCTATGGTAACCATACTGGGAAGATAACTATCGAGTGTTATCTTGAATTTAGTGTTAACCCAGATCCAACCTAAAGCGACTGCCAAGCTCAATATTACCCCAAGGATCCTCACTACACTATGGGAAGACAGAAGCCCTCTGTCTTTAATAAACGCGAACCAAGTAATGGTGAGAGCACCTGCAAGCAGTAGCGGATCTGAGTATAGATTGAGATCTGTTATTGCAACTTGATCAGTGGTGATACAGAAGTAATATGCCAACAATAAGATGGCTAAATAGGCTAATCGACTGCGGTTGAATTGCAGCGCGATGATAGCGACAGCAGGAAGTAGCCAGTTAGGCAGTTGTTCAATCACTCTCAGCCAAGTTTGTAAGCTTGGCTGAGAGAGCTGAATTATGCTCAATGTTATGCCAGTGAATAAAAGGGGAAGAAAGAAATAGCGACATCGGTGGTAAAAGGCAGACAAAACAAACCTCAACATAAACTTAGTTAAACACTGAACTCAGTAAAAACAGAACTCAATAATCAGCTCTGTCGTTTACATCGAGTCATAGCATGAGTAAAAAACAACAATCTATAGCCTAAGTAAGTCGACACTTTTAGCATAAGATAAAGCCTGTGATTAATATAAAATGAAAAACCTTTAAAACATGTTCCTTCCGAGCTTTATTCGGCAGAACTCGGCATTTCATTTAGCGAAAATCCACAACGGAAATTATATCTTCAGTTATTAATAATCAATAGTATAATTTTATTTTAGAGATAGTGGTACTCAGTATCTATGGGCTCTTCAGTTGAGGGTAGGGGTAGCATGGTTTAGACCATTTATTGTGGTATGGGGTTTTCCGCGGCAGAGTTTCTGAACGTTTACAAAGGCCGTTATTAAAATGATGCACACTCATGGCCGCCCTGTTATAAAAAGGAGCTGATAGAGGCTAAGCGTTGACATCACTCAAACTAGGCATACAACTGATTTGTAGTGGTTATTTAGTGTTTAGAGAAAATTAATATAACTTTCTCTAATAAACTTTTTTCCTAAAAAAAACTGAATGACGCTAATAAAGAAAAAAAGCTTAATTAAGAGAGATAATAGTTGAAGTATAAATTCCATATATTCCTTAAATGCCTTATTAATATACTGCCACTACACTAAATTAAGTAGCTATTTGTTACTTAGCACATTCTACATTTAGACTTTACACCAATATCGTGGTTTTGTATCATTTCAGGCTAGAAGTCTCATTGTTGTAATACCACATAACTTATACGAAGAAGGTTGTGTGATTCGTATCTGTTTGACTATAAAAACAGGGCAAAGGCTTTCTGGGTGGTTGTTTATTCAAATTTTGAATAATTATTAAAAGATAATGCGTCACAATTAAATTAAGCAAATTTCCTATATAAAATAAAGCTAAAATGAGTAATGTACTTTCTAATATTATATTTTAATTTTGTTGAACTTATTCTATTACTCCAACAATAATTCTCCTCAATTTATAGCTGCTCAATCTCTGTTTGTGACAGAACCCAAGTTCGCGGGATGGATACAGTATCAGCCCACAGTAGTTAGGCACGTAGAGACCGAAAATCCGCTGAAGGTAAACGAAAATTGGCCGAAATAATTGCGAGCCATTAACACTAACCAATAAAGTAAGAGATAGAGAGAATAATCAAATTCCAAATAGCATGCATGAAAAACACTAAAAATGCACCTCTTAGCATACTTCCGCTAGAAAAAACAAATTTACTAGAGCAAACCGATAAGTACCAACCAAATAGAAAATAAAAAATATAAAAAACTGCTACGTCAGGGCTATGAGAAAATGAAAAAGCAGATGAGCAAATAATACAGATGTTGAAAGCTTTCATATCAAAAGCATACAAAACATAAGGAAGAACAATAAAAAAAATGATAGTTTCCAATAAGGGAACAATGAAGATAGCAGTCACAATGTTACTAATGTTAAATACAAATGCACCTACATTACTCTCCCCTCCCCATATGAAAACAAATAAAAAAAGGACAAAAAAATTAATTATAAAAGCTTCTAAAATAAGAGCTGGGTAGTTATTCCCAAATTTATAATTCAACAATGAATTTAACGTCATGTCAGATCTCCCCCCCCTTTACTCTATTAGGGTAAAGGGGGGCCCAATTAATATTTAGCGTGCATATTGTTCATATTAGAATAACGTGAACCATATGATGAAGGGTTGCTTTTAAAATCTCCCCAAACTTCGCCGATTATCGTACCTAGTATCAATGCACCAAACCAGCTCCCGCCACCATTTACTTGCTCCACTTCACTCACTGTTAGCTCTTCTATTTTTGAAACTTGCATAATATCTTCCTTAAATTACACTGTTTAACGTTATGTTTGCCTAAGTGCTTGAAGAGTCTATTCGACTATCCCAGCCTTAAGCGATTGACCAAGGGTGTGGCGTCCGTCTAAAATTGTCACATCCTTGTTTTTAACCAATGAAATATCATCGTTACTTTAAACTCAATACTTCACTGTTTAAATTCCTTTTTCGATGCACCTTTTTACTCTCGCATCATCTTTTTTATTCCGTTCCTGTTAATTGCTGCAGCTCTTCAGGCGTGTAGACTTTGCCTTGGTGCATGACTAATACCCGCTGCGCTTGCTTGATGGTTTCAGGTCTGTGGGCAATAATAATTCGCGTCATTTCAAGGTGCTTTATCTGCTCGCTGATTTTTGCTTCGTTTTCGATATCAAGATGACTGGTGGCTTCATCCATAAACAGTAAACTAGGCTGCTGGTATAGGGCTCTTGCCAGTAATAAGCGTTGAACCTGCCCACCAGAGAACTGACTACCCATATCCCCCACAAGCGTGTTGTAACCCATGGTCATTTTACTGATATCACTGTCAATGGCGGCCAATTGGGCACACTGCTGCATGCGCAAGTAATTGGGCTCAGGCTCAAAGAAGGTTAAGTTGTCGGCGATGGAACCGGATAGCAAGGTATCGTCCTGCATGACTGCCGCAATCTGTTGCCGATATTGAGTCAGGCCGATTTGAGTAATATCTTGCCCATCGATCAATATGCGGCCTTGAGTGGGGGTGAATAACCCGAGCATCAGTTTGACTAAGGTCGTTTTACCACAGCCCGACTCTCCCACTATTGCGACTGACTCATGTGCATTAATGGTTAGGCACGCATCGTTGATAATATTCGGCTCATTATCGCCATAACAATAACTGACATGCTCAAGGGTAAGCTGGCCAGTCACCTTGTTAAGCGGCATAATGCTTTCACGATTAGCTTCTTGTTCATGCAATGCAATGTCTGAAATTCGGTCCAGATGCAGGCGCAGCATACGAAACAGAATAAGTTGCTCGATTAAACTCGCGAAACGCTCCGTCAATAGATTTTTATAAGCGATAAATGCCAGTACCATACCGATGGTTAAGTCGCCAGACATGACAATTGTTGCCGCAAGATAGATAACAATGATGTTCTCAAGGCCAAATAGCAGTTTATTAACCGCTTCAAAACTGATTTTTAGTTTACCGAGTCGAATGTCTGCATTGATAACTTCGCTATAACGGTTTTGCCAAATGCTTTGCCTTTGTGGCTCACAGGTAAACAGTTTGATAGTCTGAATACCACGGATATTTTCAAGAAAGTTAGTCTGCTCTTTTGCGCTAGCCTGAATGGACTCTTCGGTTGCACGGTGTAAGGGACGATAGAGGGCTAACCGCAGCAAGGCATAAATCAAAATGGCTGCGACAACCACGAATGTCAGCTTGACGCTGTATAAGAGCATCATCACCAATACGGCAATTGACATAACACCATCAACTACCGTTTCAACGAGCCCTGTAGTGAGCCTTTCACGTACTTGAGCAAGGGAGCCAAAGCGTGACACTAAATCGCCAATGTGGCGTTTTTCAAAATAGCTCATGGGCAGTCTAAGCAAGTGACGCAGCAGATTAACGCCCATCTGCATATTGAGTAGGCTTGATACCCTAAGCACTAACCAGCTACGTACACCGGTAGTAATGACATTAATAATGGCAAGCAAGCCAAAGCCTAAAGCGAGCACGATTAGCAGTGGTTTGTCCTGACTAATCAGTACTTCATCGACAACCCACTGCATGTAATAGGGCGTCACAAGTGCAAAGATTTGGAGCAATATGGACAGTACAAACAAAGAGGTTAAGGTTTTACCTAACCCAGTCATCTTGCTCCAGAGTTGGGATAAATGCATTTGCTGGCGCTCATCTTGCTGTTCAAAGCCCTTGGTTGGGGTCAGTTCCAGTGCTATCCCCGTAAAGTGCTCGGCAAACTCTTTAAGGGATAGCTTTCTCTTACCTAGCCCTGGGTCATTAATACTCACCCCTGATTTTGTGACACCAGTAAGCACTACAAAGTGATTCATGTCCCAATGCAACACACAGGGCAAAGCTAACTTACCAACCTCTTCAATCGGGCATCGCAGCGCACGGCTCGCTAGTCCCATGCTGTCACTTAAGCCAATAAGCTGCTGTAAGTTCATCCCCTTAAGGTCAGCACTATAGCGTTTCCTTAATGCTGCCATATCCAGCTTATGACCATGAAAACTGGCAATCATGGCGACACACGCTAAGCCGCACTCTGCCATTTCAGCCTGCAGGATAAGTGGCACACGTTTATTGCCTGAAAACTCCAACAATTCAACAGGATTGCTAGGTTGGTTTAATGGCGTGTCACGCATTATCCCACTCTCCCTTGTAAGCTGTAGATAGGGTCGAGTAGCCAGTCAAGCAAACTGCGCCTATCGAGTACGATATCAGCCTCAAGTAGCATGCCGCTTTTCAATGGGAACTTATCACCATAGGCCAGCATATCTTGTTTTGATAGCTGGGTTCTAATGCGATAAACAGGCTCAGATAAAGTGATGGGCACTCTGGCTTCACCATCAAGTAATAAGGCTTTATCAATTCGTGAAACGTGACTCTCAAGAAAGCCAAAGCGCTGATAAGGGAATGCATCGAAACGCAATCGGGCCTCATCTCCCGACTTTACAAAACCAGCACTGCGCGTCGGCAGTAATAGCTCTGCGACCAATAGCGCCCCTTGTGGAATTAAACTCATTAATGGGCGACTGTTGACCACAAACTCACCCTCTACGACTTGTATCGAGGCAACCGTACCGGATTCAGTGGCTCGGATAACATAACGGTAATTATTTTCGGTTTCATCAATTTGGCGCTTGAGTTCTGAGCGCCTCCGAGCAAGGTCGCCGTCTTTAAGTGCATATTGGCTCGGTAATACATCCAGCTCTGCTGACGAAGCATTAAGTTGGCTTTGAGTTTGTATCTTGTTGGAGGCTAAACTTTCTATTTCTTGCCGAACAGCAATGAATTTCTCTTGCTGGGATTGATAATCTAATGTCGATAAGAAGCCATCTTTATATAGCTTATTGTGCTGAACTTGTTGCGCCATCTGTAGTGCTAACTTTTCAACTAACAACTCTTCGAGCTTAGTTAATACCGCCAGCGATGAGCGACTGTCAGTCATGGCAATTTTTAAGCGCGAGGTTTCTTTTACTTCCATGGCATTATTAACGCTCTGCTCAGTTTGAAGCAGGGTAAGTTGCAGTGTTAATTCTTCAATCAGTGACTCACTTAATTCTTCACCAGAGAGCATGCTACGTCGTAATACTATCGTCGCTAAAGGGAAGCCCTTTTTAACAATATCACCTTCAGACACATGTAATATTTCGACATTACCGCTACGGTTGGAAAATGTTTTGATTAGGCCTTTGTCTGGAACTAAATAACCACGGACTGTTTCTTTACGAGCATAATGAGAAAAAGAAAGGAATAGAGCGAGTGCAATAATAATACAGAGCAAAATGAATGCAGTTAAATAAATTGAAATAGGCTGCGCCAATGACACATCACCATGCAACTTCTGTTTTTGTGCCTCAACGGCTTGTTGACGAAATAATGCTGACATACAACTTCCATATTCTCAATGTGTATACCAAATCCTTTTGGTAAAGAGTGATTCTTATTTACATAAATGAACGTTAGATACGTAAATCCAGATTAGCAATCTAGTAGTTATATAATAGCATCTCAATTGTCATCGCAATTTAATTGTACCCATGTTGGTCAGTATTAATACTATTGGCTTACGTAAAACCCTTGCTATATATACTTGGATTTTACGACGGTAATGGTCATTACCGTGCAGGAATACTTGCATGGTTAGAGATGTTTTTCAATATAAGTGACCTTGTAGAACAGCCTGAGAGGACATAAGGCTATGAGATTTAGGCAAGTAAACTATTCCATAGATTGGCAATCTATTTCTGTTATAAAATAAGCGCTTCAAGTGTTGATAATCGCATGTTTTCTTATTTTTACTCAGTATTAGCTGAAGGATCTAAGTTAGCGTTTTTCCTTTGGTGCGAAATGCACAACGGTTTACTGTAGCTATGATAGTTGTTTTTGAATAAGTAGAGGGTTGAGCAAGAGAGAAGCGAGATATCCGCCGTTAGCGAATATCTCTCATTATTTCAGCTAAGGATTAGCTACCGGTGGAGCAGATTGGGCAGTTTGGCTGTTTGGGTAACTTCATTTCACGAAACTCCATGGTCATGGCATCGATCATCAAAATTCGTCCCGCTAAGGTGCGTCCCATATTGGCGATCACTTTTATCGCTTCTACGGCTTGTAAACAACCTATCATGCCGACCACAGGGGCAAGAATGCCCGACTCAACACAGCTAAGCTGTTGCTCACCAAATAGCTGACTGAAGCAGTGATAACAGGGCGTGCT
Organism: Shewanella sp. Choline-02u-19; assembly: GCF_002836205.1. Lineage (NCBI taxonomy): Bacteria > Pseudomonadati > Pseudomonadota > Gammaproteobacteria > Alteromonadales > Shewanellaceae > Shewanella > Shewanella sp. Choline-02u-19. The sequence goes on along the minus strand of NZ_PJBE01000010.1, from coordinate 86,615 downwards.
GGCTTGGTAATCAAATACCGTGACCATGCCTTCCATTCTAATCGCGGCGGCAGATACTAAGGGCACTTTATGGGAAAAACAACTTTGATTAAGCTGCTCCCGCACCGCCACATTATCAGTACAATCCATCACGATTGAGTGCTGCTTAACGAGCGCTTCAATCTCATGGTCGTCTAACACGGCATTGATAGTATCAATTTGAATATGCGGATTTAAGCTCGTTAACGTCTCTTTGGCGGAGTCAACTTTGGCTTGTCCTACATTGGCATCTTGATGCAATACTTGGCGCTGCAAGTTAGAGACTTCAACCGTATCAAAGTCGACTAGTGTGATTAAGCCTGCACCCGCTACGGCCAAGTACTGGCTGGCTGCACAGCCCAAACCGCCGGCACCGATAATCAATACTTTGGCTTGTTTGAGCTTTTCCTGTCCTTCAAAGTCCATCGATTTAATGGATATTTGACGGCTATAACGCAATATTTCTGCGTCAGTTAATATCTCGTCCGTGACGGTGTGTTGACTCGGCATTAGTATTTGTCTCTTACGCTAGTACGCTATTGAAGGGCTCAACCGTCACTCGTTCGCCTGCGGCTACGCCATCACAATCTTGCTCTAAGATGATAAAACAGTTGGCTAACGTCATTGAAGTCAACATGCCAGAGCCTTGTCCGCCAGTGACGGCGACTTGTGCTTCACCTTCTTCGTTATAGCTCAGTACCGCCCGTTGGAACTCCATTCGGCCAGGAAACTTGCGAATATCTTGGGTTAGCGTGGCCTTGAATGTGACAGGTTTAACTTGGGGTAGGCCTTGCATTTTTTGCAGTAGTGGCCAAACAAGCTTGTAAAACGTCACCATAGAGGAAACAGGGTTGCCTGGAAGTCCACAGAAAACAGCATCACCTAAGTGACCGAATGCAAACGGTTTGCCGGGCTTAATGGCGAGCTTCCAAAAGGTGATTTCACCCTCTTCGTCAAGAATTTGCTTGGTATAGTCTGCGTCACCGACTGAAACACCGCCTGATGTCAGTACCATATCGGCACTTACTGAAGCTGTTTTAAAGGCTTGGCGAATTGCTTCTTTGTCATCTTCAATGACGCCGAGATCTATCCACTCAACGTTAGCGCGGCTGAGTAGGCCTTGAATACTGTATCGATTTGAGTCGTAAATCTGGCCAGGGCCAAGCTCACTGCCGACGGGGCGCAATTCGTCACCGGTTGAGAAAAAAGCGACTTTGAGTGGACGAAATACACGTAACTGACTTGCGCCTATCGTTGCAAGCACTCCCATCTCGGCTGCCCCGATATGGGTGCCTACTTTAAGAACTTTGGTGCCAATAGTGAGTTCTTCAGCGCGATAGCGGACGTTTGCCCCTTTTTTCTTTGGCGCTTCAATGCTGATGTTTGTACCGTCAGCAGTCACTTTTTCTTGCATCTGAACGGTGTCATAGCCAGCCGGAACCGGTGCCCCAGTCATAATGCGAATGCAGCCGCCTTTAACGCATTGGCCTGTAAACGGGTGCCCGGCAAAAGAGTCGCCGATAAGCGTTAACGGCTTAGCAGGGTCAAGCTCATCAAAATTAAAGGCGTAGCCGTCCATTGCTGAGTTGTCGAAAGGAGGTAGGTCGACATGAGAAGCTAGGTCTTCAGCTAAGACGCGTCCTAGGGCTTGTGTCAGTAACACGACTTCTGAATCGGTGACCGGCTGCACTTGCTCTAGTAATTTTACGATAGCCAGCGTGGGATGCATTAGGCTAGGTTGAGAACACGGGTCTGCATGAGTCTGCATCTATCTATCCTTGAGGCTTAATAAGAGTACGTTAAGTAAAAACGAATATAGCGCATTATGCCATGGTGATTGTAGATGACTATGATCTGCTTGGCAGTTTTAACAGCTGATCGCAGCTTTATGATTATTTTTCTTACCACAGGACAAATAAATCAGCGTTCGGTTATGGCTTACATCGATTACTTTATCTTTTTGCCAGCTCAGGCTAAGGGCTGATTCTTTTGAGTTTTTTAATCATACAGTCGCAATATTAGCAATCACCTCTTTATGTGAATGAAAACCATTATTATTTATTAAACAGTAGCTTAAGTAAATTTCATTGCATTTCTACGCTAGCTTGATAACAATAGCGACCATAAACAGAATAGTCAGAGGAATTAAGATGTTGGCCCAGAAGATGATTGACCAATTAAACGACCAGATCAACATGGAGTTTTTCTCCTCTAACCTGTACTTACAGATGAGTGCATGGTGTGAAGACAAAGGTTTTGAAGGCGCGGCTAAATTTATGCGCACCCATGCTGATGAAGAGATGGGGCATATGCACCGTTTGTTCACTTATGTCAGTGAAACAGGTGGCATGCCACTGTTAGGGACGATTGAAGCGCCACAGGCTGACTTCCCTTCTTTGCTGGCGTTATTCGAATACACTTATGAGCACGAGCAATTGATCACTAAAAAGATTAACGAGCTTGCTCACGCAGCATTCTCTAATCAAGATTACTCTACCTTTAACTTCTTGCAGTGGTATGTTTCAGAGCAGCATGAAGAAGAGAAACTATTCAAATCAATCGTAGATAAAATTCGTTTGGTGGGTGAAGACGGCAAAGCCTTGTTCTTCGTCGATAAAGATTTAGCACAAATGGCGGTTGAAGAGTCTGCCAGCGTGATGTCTAGCACTGCTTAATCGCGGCTAGTACATAAAAAAAGAGCAGCTAGGCTGCTCTTTTTTTATGGGCTTAATTTATAACCGCTAAAGGGTTAAGCTTAATTAACGACATAGCTAAGTGCTTTGCGGTTAATGATACGGTTAATGGCGGTTTCATTTTCAAGAAAGGTAAGCAGTTTTTCACTGGATAATGGTTTAGACATTAAGTAGCCTTGGGCATAGTCGCAGCCGAGCGCTTGTAAAAAATCCCATTGCTCTTCGGTTTCGATTCCTTCGGCCACAAGTGGCATCTCTAAACTTTGCCCCATCATAACAATGGCTTTAACGAGTTTGGCATCAGACTGGTTAACCGTTGCGTTATCGATGAAACTCTTATCAATTTTGATCACTGAAATAGGGAATTGGTTAAGATAGCTTAATGCCGAATAGCCAGTGCCAAAGTCATCGAGGTAGATATCGATACCAAGCTGCCTGATCGAGTTAAGGATCTGTAAGCTATAAGGCTTGTCTTCAATCAGCATGCTTTCTGTTATCTCTACATGCAAGTAATGCGGTGCTATGCAGTGGTGTGCTAACGCTTGCTTGAGTATCTGATAAAAACTGCGACCATTAGAGTTAATGCATTGGCGGCCAGACACGTTAATGGCGACTTTAAGCATATGACCTTGTGAATGCCACAGAGCCAAGTCGGTAAGCGCTTGATTTAAAATCCACTCCCCTAACGATTCAATCAACCCAGCCTCTTCAGCGATGGGAATAAAGAGCGTGGGAGAGATAATGCCAAACTCAGGATCTCGCCAGCGGATCAACGCTTCAACGCTGGCAACTGTGCCGCGCTGCATATCAACAACGGGTTGGTATTCCAAATAAAATTCAGACTGTTTTACTGCTTTTCGTAACCGTTGCTCGAGTCGCATCCGCGCTAACATCTCCACGTTCATCTCTGGTGAGAAGTACTGGAAATGTGCTCGGCCATCTCGCTTGGCTTGGTACATCGCAGTTTCGGAGTTTCTCAGTAGCGTCTCTATGTCTTGGCCATCTTCTGGGTAGAATGAGACCCCGATGCTGGCGGATATATTACTTTCAATCGCATCGAGCTTTATCGGTTGCCCTAACACCTCTGTTAGTTTCTGCGCCAGATGCTCTGCAGTTTCAGTTGTATTATGTTGCGGTGAGATAATGGCGAATTCATCGCCACCGATACGAGCAATAGAATCTTTCGGCCCCAGTACGGCTTCAAGGCGCATGGCTGATTGTTTGAGGATTTTGTTACCAGCGGCATGACCATGCAGTTCATTAATGAATTTGAAACGATCTAAATCGATTAAGAAAACGGCAATCTGAGATTGATGTTGGCTTGCGGTATCAATGGCGTGCTGTAATCGTGATGAAAACAGATGGCGATTAGGCAGCTTAGTCAGTGAATCGTAATTAGTCTTGTACCACAAGTCTTGTTCATACTGCTTATGGTTACTCACATCCAGGAATAAACCTATGTGCTGGCAAATATCACCTTGGGCATTCTTTACTGCAGTGATCGACAGATACTCTGGATAAACGTTGCCATCTTTGCGCTTATTCCAGATCTCGCCTTCCCAATGATTGGTGTCAGCCAGTGATTGCCACAGTTGACGATAAAATTGTGGATGATGATGGTTGGAGCTTAAAATACTCGGTTTATGCCCTTTAACGTCTTCAAGGTTATAACCGGTGATTTTAGTAAAAGCGGGGTTGACCAACTCGATACGATTGTCGGCATCGGTCACCATAATGCCTTCGGCAGAGTGTTCAAATACCGCAGATGCTTGTTGTAATGAGATTTGGGCCAGCGTGCGCTCGCTTAGCATTTGGTTAAGTGCGGTGGATATTTGTGCTAATTCATCGTTGCCTTTAATCTCAATTTTCAGCTGTAGATTTGGGTCTTTTGCCATCTTTTCAACATCACGTACTATGACGGTGATTGAATTGATAAGGCTATTGCCGATGTATTTACCTAAGATAAATATAATATAGAAAAACAATATGCCAGTGAGCAGATTAATATACAGAGAGTACAAAATCTGTTGTTTTTCGATATCGCTTTGACGGGCTATTTTCTCTGTCAGTTGAATGTTCATTTGATGCAACAATTCGATCCCCGCACTGGCCATTGACCACCAATGTGCGCTGCTAATCACTGGGGTTTGGTTTTGTAATCGCTGTAAGGCTTGATGCATTGCCGTGTATTCATCCACAATTGTTGTGGTGCTCAGGAATGGCTGTTGCGTGCTTTTAATCTGCTGTAGGTGCTGAGAGTAACGATCAACAGTGCGTTCAAGAGCGGCAATGAGTTGCAGTTGATGCTCAGTTAAGTTTTGCTTGCGCTTAATCTCTGTAAGGGCTATTCCGAGTTCAGCATAGTGCTGCTCAAAACTCATGTTATCCGTCTGCTTTGCCGATGTGACTGAGCGATAGAAGTCATGCATTAAGCCCTGATGGCCCATGAGATCACTAATGATGCGTGCATGTTTGATGAGGCCAACTTGTTGTTGTAGTTTTTGTCGTAACGCTTGGATCTCTTGTTGTTCAGGGCTATTCAAAAATGCATTCAACTTAGTGCGATTATCTTTTGTCATTAACAATCTAGCGTTGTTAATGGAATTATTAAGCTGGTTGCTGATGCTTAAAATGGCACCGTATGAGTCAAGGTTTATTGTTGGCGCCGCAAGCAGCTGGTTGACTAAGCCGCGCTCTTGCCCTGCTAGCTCTTGGATTTTTAAGGTGTTTACAAGATCGGCTTGAATCATTACTAGGTAGGAATCTTCACTTTTCAAGCGCAGTTGCGAGGCAAAATTGATCAGTTTTTGATTTAGTTGCGAGTAATAATTAAAGTACTGACTATTGTCGAGATTGAGCACTTGGCGACGAAACTGTGTCAAGCGTTTGCGTTCAGCACTGCTGCGGTCAATCCGCTCCTGTAGTGCAATCATTAACGGATAGTCGTCTTGGCTGGTTTGTATTACGTTCTTAAGTGAGCTGTTATGGGCTAAATTTTGTAATGCTTGATCTGTGGTTTGCCACTGCTGCTGTAGCTCAGTGGCAAATTTTTTGCCGCCACTGCTTAAGTAGCCAGCTGATAAACCGCGCTCTTTTTGTAGCTCGAAAATGACGTTCTCAACGCCGAGAGTGACCTGGGTGGTTAACGCATTCGCGGAGGCACTTTGATATTGCTTAAATAGCGATATGGAATGCAGCACAGCAAACACCACCAATATAAACATTGGCAATGAGGCAAATAAGAATAGCTTTTGTTTAAAGCTTAAGCGGTTCAATAGGCTTAACATTCGGCGACAACCCTTTCGCGTAATACTCTAATTATCAACATTGTTGTTTTAATCATTAAAAATAAAAAGATGAGATTAAAAACGCGCCAAATAATAACCATATCAAGATTGTGGTGTCTCAGTTAATTCACCAAAGTCTAATCTAGGTCACGAATTTAGTTGTTAGTGTCAATGCAGTGACTAAAACTTTCTTCTAATTGGTTTTTTTTTGACACTGTCAATTACCTGAAATGCTAATAGATGCGTTGTTGCTAAATTATCTTATCGTTAGCTTGGCTAGAAAAATGCTTTCGCTTAAGCGATTTTATCTTTGAGGGGAATAGATCTAGGCAAAGAAGTAGACCGCATAAAAATGCGGTCTACTGGTATAATTAGAGCGTGGAACAAGAAGTTAGAGCAGCTAATTCAATGGTTATTCAACGGCATTACTGCGAGTTACGAAAAGCCACAATGTCTTCAATCGTCAGTACGGGCATATCATGTTGCTGACCAAAACTGATAATCTCAGGTAAACGCGCCATCGTGCCGTCGGGCAAAGTCACTTCACACAAAACGCCAAAAGGTTTCAATCCAGCAAGCTTCATTAAATCAACGGTGCCTTCGGTATGGCCACGACGCTCCAATACGCCACCAGGTCGAGCACGTAGCGGGTAGACATGCCCTGGGTGCGCAAGATCATCAGGTTTTGCGCCATCAGCGATAGCGGCTTTTACCGTGGTGACTCGATCTGCTGCCGATACGCCAGTGGTGACACCAACTTTAGCTTCGATGCTGACCGTAAAGGCTGTACCGTATTGGCTGTTGTTGTTAGCGACCATGGGGGGCAGCTCAAGTTGCGCAATGCGCTCATCGGTAAGGCAAAGGCATACAATGCCGCTGCATTCACGAATTAATAGCGCCATCTGCTCATTGGTTAGTGTTTCTGCTGCATAGATAAGGTCGCCTTCATTTTCTCTATCTTCATCATCAACAACCAAGACGCCTTTTCCTTGTTGGAGGGCGATAAGTGCTGCATTGACACGTTCGATAGCATTGCCATAAGGCGCGAGTAAAGACTGATTCATGGTTAACATCCTTTAATAAACTACATTGGGTTGCCAGAATCAGGGCGTACAGAAAATGACATGTGACTTTGGTCATATAAAAATGACAAAGGCATATGCTTAATAAGAGCTGTGCGTATTCACCGCAATGCGTAAAAGCACTTTGGATGACTAGCGTATTCTTATATTCTCTTTCATCCGGACTTAGTACATGCAGCGACATAGTGCGCTGTAGTATTCATTACCGTCGGCTCTGGAGTAGGTGCAACCTCAATATGACGTGCGTCATCACTAAGGCGTGTTTACCAGATCTGCTGACCCTACCTGTGGACCTCTTGTCGTATCGGTAGGCGCTCGCGGGCTTTTATGTCGTAATGGCCCACTTCATTCAATGAAATCGGTCATCAGTTAATAACTTACCGCCGGTGGGGAGTTACACCCCGCCCTGAGAATTATGCTTATCTTACGTTTGTTGATTAGATAAGCGCCGCCATGTTGCGTCAATTTGATTAAAATGACAAGCTGGCGAATACAGAAGTGTGGCCATGGTGATGAATTGTCTCGCCGCGATACTTTTGCCCATAAGGATGTGCCACATGAAATTGATTTTCGCTCTTACACTAAGCACCGTAATGCTACTCGGATGTACTAATATGACCGTAAAACCACAAATCGAACCCCCTAAAGCTGACAAAGTTCCGCATATCATGGAGCTGCATGGTGAAACTCGTGTCGATGACTATTACTGGATGCGTGACGATGAGCGTAAAGACCCTAAAATCATTGCTCACCTTAATGCTGAAAATGAATATACCGTGGCGCAATTTAAGCCTTACGACGCACTCAAAAAACAGTTATTTGAAGAGCTGATTGGCAGACTCGATAAAGATGAGTCGAGTGTGCCTTATTTTTGGCATAACCATTGGTATTACCGCTATTACAAAGCAGGTTTTGAATACCCAGTTGTTGCCAGAAAAGTCGAGTTGGCAAGCAGTGAAGAGTTGGTGTTACTCGATGTCAATGAGCGCGCTAAGGGTCATGATTTTTATGGTTTAGGCGGGGTGTCGGTCAGCCCTGATGAAACGACATTGGTGTTTGCTGAAGATCTGCTTAGTCGCCGAATTTACACCCTCTATTTTAAAGATCTTAACAGTGGTGAGCTAATCAAAGATAAGCTCGAAGGCACTGACGGGGACGTGGTATGGGCAAATGACAATCAGCATCTATTCTATATCGCTAAAGATCCACAAACTTTGCTCGGATATCAAGTGTTCCGTCATAAGCTAGGGACGGCTCAAACTGAAGATGTATTGGTGTATGAAGAGAAAGACGACACATTCTACATTGGCCTAGGCAAATCGCTCGATGAAACCTCGATTGCCTTGTACGCTGAAAGTACCGTTACCAGTGAAGTGTTAATGCTCAATGCCAATGCAGCCTTAGGCGAGTTTAAGCCGGTACTGCCTCGCGAAGAGGGGCATGAGTACTCAGTCTCTAAATTGGGTGATAGCTATTACATCTTAACCAACTGGCAGGCGAGTAACTTTAGATTAATGAAAGTGGCGGTTGATCAAGCTGCTGACAAACACGCTTGGCAAGATGTGATTGGCCACGATGAGCAATCGAGAATTGAAGACGTTTTACTGTTAAAGCAATACATGGTGGTGCAAACACGTGAGCGTGGTATCAGTCGGATCCATGTGTACCCAGTAAAAAACCAAAACTTTGATATCACCGCGGGCTTTGAGCTTAAATTCAATGACCCTGCCTATGTTGTCGGCTTTGATGTGAATGCCAACCAACTGAGTGATAAACTTCGAGTGTATTACTCTAGCCCAACCACGCCTGAATCTGTCTATGAGTATGATCTCACCGAACCAAATCAACGCCAACTGCTTAAGCAAGAACAAGTGCTTGGTAGCTTTGATGCAGAGCTTTACCAAGCAGAACGTGTCTTTATTAAAGCCAGAGACGGTAAAGAGGTACCGGTAACCCTGGTCTACCGTAAAGATATGTTCAATAAGGACGGTACTAACCCAATGTATCAGTATGGCTATGGCTCATACGGTTATACGGTTGAACCCGACTTTAGCTCCTCGATTTTAAGCTTGCTCGATCGCGGCTTTGTGTATTCCATCGCGCATGTTCGAGGTTCGGAAATGCTTGGGCGTAGTTGGTATGACGATGGTCGTATGCTCAATAAGCAAAATAGCTTTAATGATTTTGTTGATGTTACCCAAGCATTAACTGCGCAAGGTTATGCCGATAAAAACAAAGTCGTTGCGGCGGGTGGCAGTGCGGGTGGCTTGTTAATGGGCGGAGTGATAAACCAAGCACCACAAAGCTATTTTGCGGTTGCAGCTCACGTGCCGTTTGTGGATGTGGTCACCACTATGTTGGATGAATCTATTCCGCTAACGACCAACGAGTATGACGAATGGGGCAATCCGAACGAGAAAACCTATTTCGATTACATGCTGAGTTACGCGCCTTATGACAATGTAACACCACAAGCCTACCCCCACTTGTTGGTGACGACAGGCTTGCATGACTCACAGGTGCAGTATTTCGAACCTGCGAAGTGGGTTGCGAAGCTGCGTGATATGAAGACGGACGATAATGTGCTGCTGTTTGATACCGATATGGAAGCGGGACATGGGGGTAAGAGTGGTCGTTATCGCCAATATGAAGACAAAGCACAAGAGTACGCCTTCTTCATTGGCTTGCTAGGTTTAGGTAATGGTTTAGATAAGAGTCTGGATAAGGAAACTGCTAAGTAGTGGCAACCGAGTCAGTCTGGTTTTTGTATATGGTGCGCTGTGCAAACGGCCACCTATACACAGGCGTTACCACGGATGTTGCACGGCGCTTTAACGAACACCAGAGTGGTAATGCCAAGTCAGCCAAGTTCTTACGCGGTAAAGGCCCGTTGAGCTTGGTCTACTCTGAAACGGTAGGCGGTCGCAGTGATGCGCTTAAACGAGAAATAGCGTTAAAGAAGTGGCCAAGGTCGAAGAAGTTGGCGTTGATAGCCAACGATGGTTAACCATTGGGCATTCCGACATTCTGTCGAGTGTTTGTGGCTAGCAGTTGGAATCATAGAAGGTAGAGTATCAAGCTGCGCTTGACCAAAGTCGTGGCGCTTCGCCCACACACTGCTCGTCCTTATCCTCCTTGCATCCACCACGACGCCCCGACGAAGTTACATGCATTTGGTACGAGCCTCATACTCCAACAAAAATCGCCTAACGACTCAGATGGTACATCCATGTACCCCGAGCTTGAACCATCATCTGATAGGCAGGATGCCTGAATGTCTTGAAGTGCATGGATGCACGGGAAAGACCATGATGGTTCTACGGCATTTTTATCTCTGTATTTCGGCAACTTCGATGGGGAAGTGGGTGTTATTTGATAGCTTCGGATTTAGAGTTGGATCTAGTTTTTTTAAATTGAAAACACAAATGTTGGACCGTTGTGCTTTTATAAACCAGTGTAGATGCGGCTGAGGCCTTTGATGGCATGGATGCCATCGTAGAGCTTACAGGGCCAATTCTGTTCCATACAGAATTTGGCATTCCCTCCATCCCTGGAGGTCAGACGAACTTGCGGCGAGCCTCAGTAGCGTCTGCACATGCGCTGGCCGCAGTCATTGGAACCACAGATGTATCAAGCTGCTCATTAGCTTCAAGACAAAATACATGTCGTGGCGTTTCATGCATATTAGGCTAAAGCGTGTATCTGGCCATCAGGTTGTTCATTTTGAGTTGATCTATAGCGATATGAGGAGTGTCATTATGATGTAAGGAGCATCACTGATCATGTGTTCACGAATAGTACCCAACATCACCGCAGACCATTGGAACCAACAATATTGAAGTTAACTTTGGATTACGGAGTGACGATAAAGCTGAAGGAGATTATCGAACCTCAGCTGATAATCCAGCTGAGATCCTGAAAGGGTGGGCAGGACACTGTCGTACTTTAATACGCTTGCGGTCGGCATAACCAACCGAAAGCACATTAACCGACAACAGCACCCGCGCCGTGAAAGTTTGCTCTGTTAAGAGTTAATTTTAGACCAAATTTTAAGAATGAGTTATAAAAGTGAGTTCGAATCACTTATCTGGATGACAAATTTGACTCAATATCGAATTAGCCCATGCTCACGGAGCCGTTGATATTGTCGACGTTGAGGTCGCTTTTAGTTTGGCTATTTTGTGTTTATCAGGTATATGGAGGGGCTTCAATTTTGCGACAACATTAGGTCAGCTCCCTCTCATATCTTCTCTGGGTTATTGAAGACTTTTTTTCATTTCCTCAATGGTATTTTTTAATTTATCAGGGTTAAATCCACTGATTATTTTTATATTCTCTGCGGTTGGGTTAGACGTTGGCATCACAATAAGTGCAGGTGTTCCCTGGAAACCAAGCTGAGAAAAAAGTTGGTAATTATCATCTATACCATCAGTTTTATGTTCAGCGGCTTCAAAATCAGCTATTTGGATACCAGCAAGTTGTGCTTGCTGATTAATATCTGCTTTAGTGAGCTTTCCTTCATTCTTTCCAGTAGCAAAAATACTGTCATGGTAAGTCATATAGGCTTTGCTGCCCTTTTGTTTAAAAATCCATTGACCTACTTTTGCTGCATACATAGAAGGCTTCCAGCGTTGCGCGAATATGGGCGTCTCTTTAAAAATAAATTTCACATCAGGATTATCTTGGATCAATTGCGTAATAATCGGTGATATTTTTGAGCAATATACACATTGATAATCAAAAAACTCAATAACACTTACTTTGCTATCTTGAGGACCTATAAAAGGTGTTTTCTTGTCTTGAGTGAGTTGTTTGGCCATTGAGACCGCAACTTCAACTGCTTTCTGGGCCATTTCAGCTTTTTTCTGTTGGTTTAATTTCTCAGACGCTTTAATTAAGAACTCAGGGTGCTGAACGAGGTAATCACTGACAACCTCACCAAGCTGGTCTTTTTGGGCCTGATTAAGGTCAGTTAGATCTAATTTATTGGTGTCGCAAGCACTAACGCCAAGCGCGATGAATAGAGGAACTAATATCTTTTTCATAGACATTTTTTAATCATTTATAGTGTGGGATATTAAGTCAAAAACAGTAAACCTTTAATTTGTTATGTAAAGTTAACTATTGTCCATCTTTCACTTGATTGGGGTAAAACCTATTTCCTTGTTGTTTGAGATCTTAGATACAACCCTCAGCCGCCAATATTCGATGGGAATATCTGTACTGCCGTTGGCCGCAGGTCATTGGCACCATCAATTTCAATGTTTCGGAGTTAGGCTTTAGATAGGGGATGTCGCTGAGATAAAGCTAAATGGGGTGGGCAGGGCACTGCTGTACTCTAGTGTGCTTTCGGTCAGCATAACTGACCGGTAAGCACATTAATCGACAACAGCACCTGCGCCGGGAAGGTTTACTCATTTAAGAGTTAGTTTTAAAAGCGAGTTTGAATCGCTTATCTGGATGACTAATTCGACTCAATGCCGAATTAGTTCATGCTCACAGAGCCGTTGATATTGTCGACGCTGAGGTCGCCGCTACCTGAATCAACAATGCTAAGGCCTTTGGTGTTGTCGACTTCGATGTCACCAGAGCCGTCGTCAATAACGACATGGCCATTGATGTTGGTGACCGTCATATCTCCAGAACCATCATTAATGTTGGTATCGCCACCGATCCCTTTTACGTTGATAGACCCAGAACCATCTTCTAGGGTGAGCTTGCCTGTGGTGTTGCTAATTGATACTGAGCCAGAGCCGTCGATGATGCTGAGGTTATGTCCGCCTTGAATCCAAAGATCACCTGAGCCATCCTCAAGGTCGATATTTGCTGAGACATCTTTGATCTCAATATCACCAGAGCCATCTTCAAGCTTAAGCATCATAGTGGCGGGTACTTGAATGGTTAAATCAATATAGGGAGAGCGGCTGAAGTTGATATTGCTGTCAAACTCGGCGATCAATTTTGCGTTGCTCCCCTTTCTATTTAAGCTTAAATCGGCTTTAACATCGCCATAGGTGTATATGTCGGCAATGACGGTGATCTGAGTGAGTCCTTCAATGCCTTGGATCTTCAAGTCTCCAGCACCCGTATCGGCGATGAGTGTGTCGATGCCAGCGGCTTCAATCTTAATTGTTTTTTTCTGGTGATCCATAGGACCGGCACTCGCGCCATTAACATTGATGATGCAACCGGAGAGGGTTAGCGTAATCGCTGCGGCAAAAAGGCTAGAGAGTAGTTTCATTAGAAGATGTCCTTGTTATTTTTGTTTTTTATTTTAGTGATCAATATTTAGTCATACTGCTTTGCTTTTTAATGTTTGCAGGTAACGTGCCAAGTGGTTATCTAATTGTTTTAATTATGATGTTTTATTGTTATCTTAATTTGCAGTGGTGAATTAGCTCATCAAGTTGGCCAAAATCAACATTAGTGGTGATTTTCCTCAAGGCCTTGATAGTAAAGAATCAAATTAGCACTATTAGAATGGAAGCCAAAATCATGGATTATTTATCAGTAAACCAACAAGGTTGGGATCGCCGCGTACAAACGCACGTCACTTCAGATTTCTACGATGTTGCTGGTTTTTTAGAGGGTAACAGCTCTTTACAAGAGATAGAGCTAGCGGCGTTGAAGGTAGCAGGCAAAAGCTTATTACACCTACAGTGCCATTTTGGCTTAGATACACTGTCATGGGCGCGACTTGGCGCCAAGGTGACTGGTGTGGATCTTTCTATCGCGGCGATTGCACAAGCCAATTCATTGGCAACTCAAGCAGGGTTGGATGCTGACTTTGTGTGTACCGATGTCTATAAGGTGACGGAGCAGGTGGCTGGCCAGTTCGATATCGTGTTTACCTCTTATGGCGCCATCGTGTGGCTACCGGATTTAGACAAGTGGGCCCAGACTGTAGCGAGTAAGCTCAAGGCTGGTGGCCAGTTCTATATGGTGGAGTTTCATCCAGCTCAGGCTGCCTTTGAAGGTTATAGCTATTTTCATCAAGATGAACCCGATATCGAAGATGAGGCTACCTACACCGAGAATGCGACAGATGAAACCGATACTTTTGTCAGTTGGGCGCACTCTTTATCAGATGTCATTAATGCGTTGATTGGTGCAGGTATTGAAATTGAGTCATTCAATGAGTTTCCCTTCAGCCCCTATGACTGTTTTGAGGGGCTAACCAAAGAGGCTGTTGAAGTCGAGTTACCGGCAGGTAAAACACAATGCGAGCGTTTTTATGTAGAGCAGCAAGGCCAGCGTTTACCGCTGACCTATGCCATCTCAGGATTCAAGAAAGCTTGAGCTAGATAGGCGTTACTAAAGCAGCGCCTTATGGCGCTGCTTTTAGCTAAGTGAATGTAAAGCTATGCTTATCTAGGTTTAATCTGACAAGCTAGTTACTGCGCAGTACTGGGTACTTTTGGTATTCGTTATCATAGTAAGGGCTACGCTCATAGAACCAACGCAGTCTTGCCTTAGGGTTGGCAGCAAATTCACTGTCTTTTAATGCTTCATTAAACTCAGCTTGCAATGCTGGGTCTTGTTTAAGCATTTTGGCCGCCAGTGGTTCAACCGCGTAGTTTTCAATATATTCGGTGCGAGTGAAAATAGGGTTAAAGAAACCCCACTGAAACAGTGAATCAGGCGATTGTGGTTCAAGCAGCAGTATGGCTAAGTCACCCAAAGGTTGCTCGGTATCGATACGGACTGTACCGACGGGTAACGTTGTGGTGATGTTGTTGCTACTGACCTTGGCTTCGACGCGCTGGTGGCCTTCGTAATCAGCAGTGCCAAACTTAGCGCCTGCAAATTGATATTGTTGCAACTTTTGTTTGCTTGGTTTGGTGAGGGTGGTCATGCGGATACCGTGAATACTCAATCGCTCAATTACGTCTGTCCATTGAGGCGGCACAAAATACGCCGTTGGACGATTAACTTTGATATCTGCTTTAGTCCCCCCAATCACTGGTAAGTTCTCGTATAGCTTGGGCTCACCATTCCAACGCACAATCTCGCTACCACTAATGGCACTTTGCTCCATTGAGTAGCCGATGCCTTTGAAGTCCCAACCCTGTTTCTGCTGTTCTTGTTTCCAAGTTAATGTGAGTCGTGGCGAGTAGCGATACTTATCTTGCTGAATAGCAGTCTTTAGCTTGGTTGATTCTTTGCCAATGGTTTTCAACGTGGCTTCGAGCATGACATAAGTGCCAAGTACTCGCTGCTTAAACGGTTTTAAGCTGTGGTTCTCTATCAAGATGGTCGGCAGATGGCGTGCGTCGCCGTAGCCATTAGAAAAACGCGGACTGGCGTTCCACAAAGACATTCCTTTAGTGATGTCTGTATTGTCTAGCGCGAACACTAGTGGCCCGGGGGTATGACCTTCATTTACAAGCGCAGCTTCAATTGCTGGGCGATAACTGTGCTCTAACCACTTATAGCTTGCAGGGCTCTGACCTTGAGCTAAGTTATAGCCAAAGGTAACATCGTACTGATAGTCGATGCCATCGGTAACGTGTATGTCAATATACAGTTCAGGTTGCCAGATATTGATAGCCCGCAGCATATGCTGCATTTCGAGTGTATCAGCTTTAGCGTAGTCACGATTAAGGTTGAGATTATTGGCGGTAGTACGCCAACCCATGTTTAACGGGCCTCTCTGATTGACGCGATTATATTCTGTTGAGCGCTCGTGGGCGTCGACGCTGAAAATAGGCACAAACAGCAAGTTAGCATGGTCGAGCAGCGATGCTTTACCGCCGAAGATGATATCTCGTAGTAACATCATGCCAGCGTCTTTACCGTCGATTTCGCCTGAGTGGATCCCCGCTTGTACTAACACACTTGGTTTACTGTTCTTCAGTAACGTGACGGCATCTTCGGCGCCTTCTTTGGACGCGACAATCATCCAAATATCACGCCCTTGTGGACTTTTACCTATGCTGACTTTTTTAAGCATATCGCTTTGGGCAATGAGCTTATCTAACCAGGCAAATGTTTCGTCGTAACTTGGGCTGGTTTTAAGGCCGTTCTTTTCAAAAGGGGTCGCCCACTCACTGTCAGGAGCCGCTAACAGCGATTCGCTTTTTCCATGCCATTCAATATTAGGCGGTAAAATGGCGTCATTAACGTAAGTTGTTGCCAGTTGAGGCGGGGTGTCGTGTTCAGCTGCAACAGTGCATAAGCTGGTGGCACTTGTCGCAAGCGCAATAAGGCCAGTAAGGGCGACGTTCCTCGTCTGGATGGGTGTTAGGCGCATGATAGGATATCCATCTATTAGATCAATTTAGAATTATTATAAGTCCTTTATATTTCATCAAAATGCCAATGAGTGCAATAGGATAACTGTGTCTAATTATGCTGATTGGTCGAGTTACGGTATGGCATTAAGGACTTTGGTTTATAAGAAGTCTTCAACGTACTCCGGCAACTTTGATGGGGAATGGTTGTTAACCGTTAGTTTGAAGGGAACAATGAGTTTTATCGTTTTCTGTTGTGAACTCAATGGCCGAATGCTTGTACTTTTCTAACCCAGTGAAGATGTGGTCGAGGCCGTCGAAAACAGGGCCAATTTTATTCCCGGCATCATCCATCTCTGGAAGTCAGATGTTTTCGTTGAGCTTACAGTGACCCATTCTTTCATAAAGCATGACAGCGAGCTTCAGTCGCGTCTGCACATACGGTCGCTCATTCACATCTGACCCATAGGGATATGGGAAATGTCGTTATGATGTCGGGAACATCATTGACCATGTGATCAAGACATTCGGAGATCCTGTCCAGCACCACCGCAGGTCATTGGAACCATAAATACATAAAGTCACGCAGATAGTGTCGCTTTGTCCACGAAAAGGGAAAGGTGAGGTATTTGCAGCTATAGAATGAGACATCCATTGCGCCAATGAATAAGTCCTCCCGTAAGGAGGACCTATTTACCTAACCCACTTCTACTTCTGTTTCATCTTCGAAGATAGCTTCAATTGGCATCTCGAATAAACGGGCAACTTTGAAGGCCAGCGGTAAACTGGGATCGTACTTGCCTTTTTCAATCGCATTGATGGTTTGCCGTGAAACTTCGAGTTTGTCAGCCAGATCAGCTTGGGTCCAATCTCGTTCAGCTCTAAGTACTTTGAGACGATTTTTCATCGGTAGGCTAACCTTCCTTTAATAATGCCAACCATATAGGTCAAGGCGATGAGTGCAATGAGATAAGAGCTGTTTAAAGGCGGTAAGGTACCTGCTTTAGCTAAGATTGAATAGCTAGAAAAGCTAATAATGGCAACACCGACAGCTAGCGCTAATGCATCAAGCTGTACTTTACGTTCCAATTCATCGAGTTGGGTGAGAAAGTGTTTGTAAGACAGCAGCATAGCGATACCTATAACGGTATGTATCCCAAAGGCGATAGTAAGAGTGAGTACGCTATCAAGCATATCCGTTTTGGCTAAATAGGTGCTAATCATAAGGGTCAGCGCCCAAAGCAGTGCCAGTAGGTTAACCCGATTGGCATTTTTCAGATCGCGCTTAGGCAGCCCTTTGGCACAGATTGCACTTAGTATGTTCTTCATCGATACAGTTCCTTTTGTTTTGCTGTAATGTAAAGTAAGCTTGACTTAAAGTTAGGCTTGTTTGATATGTAAGTCAAGTAGGCTTTACTTTAAGTTTGATTCACTTTACTTATTAAGGGCTGAATCTAATCGTTAAACTAACGATTTTAAGTCAAAAAAAATCCCCGTTTAGCTGAGCTAAACGGGGATTTTTAAGCACTTACGCTAATGATTGGCGTTAAGCGTTTGGTCCTGCATTCTTGATTGCATCAGGCACTTGGTATTTTTCAAAGTTAGCTTTAAAGCTGTCAGCTAAGTGCTGTGCAAACTCTGCGTATTGTTGCTTATCTTCCCAAGTGTTGATTGGGTTTAACAAATTACTGTCTACACCTGTGACCGACACTGGTACATGTAGGTTTAGCTTTTCAAGGTGCTCAGTTTCAACATCTTTTAGCTCACCGCTGACTATCGCATCGACAATGGCGCGAGTCGTTGGGATATCAAAACGCTTACCAATCCCGTGTGGACCACCAGTCCAACCTGTATTGACCAAGTACACTTGGCTACCAAATGATTCGATACGCTTCATTAATAGCTCAGCATATACGCCTGCTGGGCGTGGGAAGAAAGGTGCGCCGAAGCAAGTTGAGAACGTTGACTGAATGGCGGCTGTTGAACCCATCTCAGTAGAACCCACTTTAGCGGTATAACCCGACAAGAAGTGATACGCAGCTTGCTCTTTGGTTAGCTTAGAAACCGGTGGTAATACACCCGAAACGTCGCATGTTAGAAATACAACTGCATGAGGCTCTGCACCGCAGTTTTCCTCTTTACGTTGAGCGATGTGCTCAAGTGGATAGGCTGCACGGGTATTTTCTGTCAGTGAAGAGTTTGTGTAATCAGGTACACGGTTCTCATCGGTGACGACGTTTTCAAGTACAGTGCCGAAACGTATAGCATCCCAGATCACAGGCTCGTTCTTCTCACTAAGATCGATACACTTTGCGTAACAACCGCCTTCGATGTTAAATACGCCACCAGGTGCCCAGCCATGTTCATCATCACCGATAAGGAAACGTTTAGGATCAGCTGAAAGGGTTGTTTTGCCCGTTCCTGATAGACCGAAGAACAGTGTGGTGTCGCCGTCAGTACCCACGTTAGCTGAGCAGTGCATTGGTAATACACCTTTCGCTGGAAGTAGGAAATTTTGTACCGAGAACATCGACTTTTTCATCTCGCCAGCATATTTAAGGCCAGCAAGTAGCACTTTGCGTTCTGCGAAATTTAAGATGACAGTCGCATCTGAATGAGTACCGTCACGCTCTGGCACACATTCAAAACCGGGTGCATTGATGATCTGCCAAGTCGGCTTATCAGCCGCATTAAACTCTTCTGGAATGATGAAAAGATTACGGGCGAATAGTTGGTGCCATGCATATTCAGTTGTTACAGTAACAGGCTGGTAATGCTCTTTACTTGCACCGACTTCTAGATTCGATACGAAAGTGTCTTTATCCGCTAAGTATGCTTCAACACGATCCCAAAGGGCGGTAAAAGCGTCAGCTTCAAATGGCTTGTTGACGGGGCCCCATTCAATATCAGCTTCTGAGCTAGACTCTTTCACGATAAAGCGGTCATTGGGTGAACGACCAGAACGTTCGCCGGTTTTTGCAACTAAAGCACCGTTTGCAGTCAATTCACCTTCGCCGCGTGCTAACGCAAGCTCGACTAATTGGCCTGTAGAGAGGTTAAGGTACTCGCGGTTAGATCCATCCGCCATGTGTAAGGTCTCCATCTGTAGGGTCGTTTAAGTTTGCCGGTCTATGGCGCCAGCTATTTTGTCTGAGGCGATTGTAACGTATGCGCAATTGAATATGTGCACTAGTTCAAAAAAAAGCTTAAAAAGTGACTACTGCTACATCATGGTGCCCGATATTCATGTTAGGAGGGCAGATTTTAATCATAAAAAAGGCGCTCAATGAGCGCCTTTAATCGATTTAATTAATTTAATGACTACTGAGTGACATCACTGCTTGGGGCAATAGCATAAATCGCTTCGACATCAATGCTGTCAAATACATACTTACTATTGCAGTACTCACAACCCATCTCGATTTTACCTTCCTCTGCAATAATAGAATCAATCTCTTCTTTAGCGACGGTGCGAATCGCTTGAGCACTACGCTCTTTTGAACATGTACAGCTAAACGTAACCGCAACAGGGTCGAATAAAAGGACCTCTTCTTCATGGTACAAGCGATGCAGTACATCCTCGGCTTCAAGCTCAAATAGCTCTTCTTGCTTAACGGTTTCAGTCAACACTGATAAGTGTTCGAAATCGTCATTATGCTCGCCGTCAGTAGGCAACACTTGCAGGAATATACCGGCCGCTTGCTTAGTGTTTGCAAACAGCTTTATTTTAGTCGGTAGCTGCTCTGACTGTTCAAAATAAGCCTCTAAACATTCGCCCAATGTTTCCTTGTCGAGTGCGACCACACCTTGGTAACGCTCGCCATCATTAGGCGTTAAGGTGATAACCATGTGTCCTTTGCCAAACAGAGCTTGTAGTGGAGCATCATTGGCAATGTCTCCAGTCCAGCGAGAAACGCCGCGCAGCTGCTGTAGGTTATTACCATTTATGACGGCTAATGATACCGGGCCATCACCTTGCAATTGAATGCTAATATCGCCGCTGAATTTTAATGTGGCTGTTACCAGTGATGTCGCAGCCATCAATTCACCCAATAGATGTTGAATGGCCAGTGGGTAGTCATGCGCTGCAATGACTTCTTGGTAGCTCTTTTCTAGTTGTACCAATTCACCACGCACGCTAGCGTTCTCGAACAGGTAACGATATAAATTGTCTTTAGTCATTTCGGTATTCCAATTTTAGCTTTCTTTAAAGCGCATGATTTGACGACGCTGCTTCTTATCCGGCTTCTGCTCTGGAGCGGGATTATGAAGTATATTTAAACGTCTTTGCTCGGCATATGTCTCACGTTTAGCTATGCTTTGCGGTGTTTCTTCATAAAGGGTTTGCGCGATTAACCCTTTTTGGCGATGTTCGGACATTTTTATGATGACGATCTCTTTTTCGTCATACCCTTGCCTTAATCTAATGGTGGCCCCTACCTCGGCATATTTACTCGATTTGGTACGTTGGCCGTTGTAGTGTACTTTACCACCATTAATCATCTCTTTTGCGATGGCGCGAGTCTTATAGAAGCGTGCGGC
The DNA here is from genome assembly GCF_002836205.1 of Shewanella sp. Choline-02u-19. NCBI lineage: Bacteria > Pseudomonadati > Pseudomonadota > Gammaproteobacteria > Alteromonadales > Shewanellaceae > Shewanella > Shewanella sp. Choline-02u-19. The sequence goes on along the minus strand of NZ_PJBE01000010.1, from coordinate 65,760 downwards.
CCAGAGCCATTTATCTAGCCTGACTTTTTCTGCTTGTTGCTCGTTGTCGTTCATGAGCGACTCCAGTGGTAGATTAACCTTTGTTAAAGTAGGGGTAAGTTCACAAGCTGAGTATTAAGATACAAATGAGTGTGTCCCTACTCGTATAATAGTGGCGTGCTTCACACCCTTTTAAGGCGCGTAAAGTTAGCATGTTTGGCCTATTATCGCCAACATTGCTGCTGTTATGGGCTTGTTGCGGGGTGCAGTGTAGGTTAGCATGAGTCAGGATTGGCTAAATTATCATAATCAGAACAGAGACCTGTGCAGAGGGTCCACATAAATATGGATTTATTAGATAAGTTTTTAACTAAAGCGGCTACAGTGCCTCAAAAACCTGTTAGCTCCGCGATATTTAGTATCGGTGTTGTGCTAATGCTGTTTCTATTAGCGCAGATCACATGGAAGTTAGTTCCTGAAAATTCAGCTGTTTCTCGCTGGACGCCGACACCTGCCTCTTCGACAGTTTCGGGGGCAGTTAACATCTCAGGCTTGCACGATTTAGGGTTATTTGGGCGTACTGACGGTACTTCTACCAAACCTAAAGTTGCTCCAACAGAAGAGGTTATTACCGACGCACCCAAAACATCGCTGTCAATTCAATTGACTGGCGTGGTTGCATCAACAACTGAGCAAAAAGGTTTAGCGGTGATTGCGTCAAGCGGTAGCCAAGATACCTATGGCTTGGGCGACAAAATTAAAGGCACATCAGCGTCGTTAAAAGAGGTCTATGCCGATCGTATTATTATCACTAACAGTGGCAGATACGAAACCTTGATGTTGGATGGACTTGAATACAACACCAACAGCAATGCTAATCAGCAACTGCAACAAGCCAAGAGCTTACCTAAAAGCAGAAAAATAGATCAACGTAAAAACCGTGAAGTGGCCCGTGAGTTAAGTCAGTCACGTGAACAAATCTTGGCTGATCCCAGTAAAATTACCGATTACTTAGCAATCTCACCCGTTAAAAGTGGTGGAGAGATCGCGGGCTACCGACTCAATCCCGGTAAAGACAGAAAGCTATTTATTGAGGCGGGTTTTAAGCCCAATGATTTGGCAAAATCGATTAATGGTTATGACTTGACCAATATGGGTCAAGCATTGGAAGTAATGGGGCAATTACCAGAAATGACTGAAATTGCCTTAATGGTTGAGCGTGAAGGTCAACTGATCGAAATTATGTTTAGCTTGCCGCAATAAAAGAGCAGCAACCAATAAAAATAAAGGCTGCTGCAATAAATAATTGAGCTTGCCGCAATTAAAGGTTTTAGGGGACGTATTACAATGAATAATAAAAGGATTAGACGCAGACTAATCGCTGGCATCGTCATGGGGGCATCATTACTCGCACCACAACTTGCTTGGTCTGAACAATATGCGGCTAACTTTAAGGGCACTGATATTCAAGAGTTCATCAACATTGTTGGTAAGAACTTGAATCGCACTATTATTGTCGATCCTACCGTACGCGGCAAAATTAATGTTCGAAGTTATGACCTTTTAGATGACGACCAATACTATCAATTTTTTCTCAATGTACTTCAAGTCTACGGTTACGCTGTTGTCGAAATGGATAACAACATCATTAAGGTCATCAAGGATAAAGATGCTAAAACAGCGTCAATTCGAGTTGCTGATGATAATGCGCCTGGAATGGGTGACGAGATGGTCACTCGTATCGTTGCGCTTTATAACACCGAAGCTAAGCAGTTAGCGCCATTGCTACGTCAGTTAAATGATAATGCCGGTGGCGGTAACGTAGTGAACTACGACCCATCAAACGTATTGATGATCTCGGGCCGTGCTGCCGTGGTCAATAAGTTAGTTGAAATTGTGCGCCGCGTTGATAAACAGGGCGACACCGCTGTTGAAGTGGTCAAACTTGAATTTGCCTCAGCGGGTGAAATTGTCCGTATCGTCGATACTCTTTATCGTTCAACGGCTAATCAAGCCAAAATGCCAGGCCAAGCGCCTAAAGTTGTGGCTGATGAACGTACTAACGGCGTTCTGGTCAGTGGTGACGAAAAGAGCCGTCAGCGTGTTGTTAAGTTAATTAGACAATTAGATGCTGAGCAAGCGAGCACGGGCAATACCAAGGTACGTTATCTACATTACGCTAAAGCTGAGGATTTAGTTGAAGTGTTAACTGGTTTCGCTGAACAACTGGTGGACGACAAAGGTGGCGCAGCTCAAGGTACTAAGAAGCGCCGTAACGAAATCAATATTATGGCGCATAACGATACCAATGCGTTGGTTATTAGTGCTGAACCTGACCAAATGCGCACGATTGAAAGCGTGATCAATCAGTTAGATATTCGCCGTGCTCAAGTACTGGTTGAAGCCATTATTGTTGAAGTCGGCGAAGGCGACGATGTTGGTTTTGGTGTGCAGTGGGCAACGGCTGCAGGCGGTGGAACACAGTTTAACAACTTAGGCCCTACCATTGGCGAAATTGGTGCCGGTGTTTGGCAAGCACAACCAGAGAAAGCATCGCAAACATGTACCGGCTCTGGAATTAATCAAACCTGTACTGATAATCCTGATACAAAAGGTGATATCACCTTGCTGGCACAAGCTTTAGGCAAAGTGAATGGTATGGCTTGGGGCGTGGCAATGGGCGACTTTGGCGCGCTAATCCAAGCTGTGTCGAGCGATACCAAGTCAAATGTACTTTCAACGCCTTCTATTACTACACTTGATAACCAAGAAGCAACTTTCATAGTGGGCGATGAAGTACCGATCCTTACCGGTAGCCAGAATTCAAGTAATGGTAACAGTAACCCATTTCAAACCGTTGAACGTAAAGAGGTCGGTGTTAAGCTAAAAGTGCTTCCTCAGATCAACGAAGGTAATGCGGTTAAGCTAACCATTGAGCAAGAAGTCTCTGGCATTAACGGTAAAACTGGTGTCGATGTTACGTTTGCCACTCGCCGTTTAACCACGACTGTCATGGCAGATTCAGGTCAGATAGTGGTGCTGGGTGGTTTAATTAAAGAAGAAGTGCAAGAGTCCGTACAAAAAGTACCATTTTTGGGCGACCTCCCGATTATTGGTTATCTGTTTAAGTCATCTTCTAGCGGCAAGAAAAAGACCAACTTAATGGTGTTTATTAAGCCCACGATTATTCGAGATGGTATTACCATGCAAGGTATCGCAGGTCGCAAGTACAACTATTTCCGTGCGCTGCAACTTGAGCAACAAGAGCGTGGTGTTAACTTGATGCCAGATTCTAATGTGCCAGTTCTGGAAGAATGGGATCAAGAGGCATATCTGCCCGATGAAGTGAACGAAGTGCTGAATCGTTATAAAGACGGTAAAGGGCTAGATACTAAGATGCGCCAAACAGATGCTGCTTTAAAGAGTATTTCTGAGAATAAAAATACTGACGCAGAAAAAGCACAAGCGGCTGAAGATGCTGCTGAGGCCGCAAAGGCAGAAACCGCAACTGATATTGATAAAGATTCAGCTGATGAGTGATAATAAGATCCAAGCAGATGATGAACTAGCACAAGTATCGAATGAGCTTGGGCTAGTGTCTGAAGCAGAAGCTGACGAAGTCTTTCACTCGACGAGCAAAGAGCGGTTGCCCTTTGCATTTGCGCATCGATTCAACGCTGCATTAGATAAAGATGAACATGGCGTTTTATCGCTTTACCATACCAACGGCACCCCGTTATCGGCGCTGCTGGAGGCTCGTCGTTATAGTGGCAAGTCGTTACCACTGGTCAAGCTAGAGGATATTGCGTTTGAAACACGCTTAACCCAAGCGTATCAAGCCAATTCATCAGAAGCGCAGCAAATGATGGAAGATATTGGTAACGAGATGGACTTGTTTACCATCGCAGAAGAGCTACCTCAAACAGAGGATCTGCTTGAGGGTGACGATGATGCGCCGATCATTAAATTGATCAACGCGCTCTTGTCTGAAGCGATTAAAGAAGAAGCTTCCGATATCCATATCGAAACCTATGAAAAGCAACTTGTTGTGCGTTTCCGCGTTGACGGTATCTTAAAAGAAGTCCTAAAGCCTAACCGCAAACTATCGTCACTATTAGTGTCGCGTATTAAGGTAATGGCGCGATTAGATATTGCAGAAAAACGCGTCCCGCAAGATGGTCGTATTTCATTGCGTATTGCTGGTCGAGCCGTTGATGTACGTGTATCGACTATGCCATCAAGCCATGGCGAACGTGTAGTACTGCGTTTACTCGATAAAAATGCTGGCAATTTAGATCTGGTTCAGCTGGGAATGACAGAAGCTGTTCGTGTCAAATTCGATGAGTTAATCCGCAGGCCCCACGGTATTATCTTGGTCACCGGGCCCACTGGTTCTGGTAAAAGTACCACCTTGTATGCAGGCTTAACCGAACTCAATTCAGTTGATACCAATATTCTAACCGTCGAAGATCCTATCGAATATGAGTTAGAGGGTATTGGTCAAACGCAAGTAAACACCAAGGTTGATATGACTTTTGCTCGTGGTCTGCGCGCTATTTTGCGTCAAGATCCTGATGTGGTCATGATTGGTGAAATTCGAGATCTTGAAACGGCGCAAATTGCCGTACAAGCTTCGTTAACCGGTCACATGGTGCTATCAACACTGCATACGAATACTGCATCTGGTTCTATTACGCGGTTACAAGATATGGGTGTTGAACCTTTCCTTGTTTCGTCGAGTTTGTTGGGCGTGCTCGCACAGCGATTGATCAGAACCTTATGTAAGCACTGTAAAGAAGAACATGTACCCGACGAGCGTGAAAGAGAGCTACTGGGTATTGCATTTGATGACCCACGTACAATCTACCGTGCTAAAGGCTGTCAGATCTGTGGCCATAATGGCTACCGTGGCCGTACCGGTATCCATGAGCTGCTCATTGTCGATGATCATGTCCGTGAATTAATCCATACCGGTCGCGGAGAGCTAGCGATAGAGAAACATATTCGCAAAACCGTGCCGAGTATTCGTCATGACGGTATGAGTAAAGTGCTTGCAGGGAAAACCACCCTTGAAGAAGTGCTGCGTGTCACTCGCGAGGAATAATCAGTGCCAGCATTTGAATACAAAGCATTAGATAAAGCCGGCAAGCAACAAAAAGGCGTTGTTGAAGCAGACACTGCAAGGCATGCCCGAGGCCAGCTCAGAGAGCTACGTTTAATGCCACTGGAAATAACCCCAGTGGTCGAAAAAGAGAGTAAAACAAAATCGGCAGGAGTGAGCTTTTTTAAGCGCGGAATATCAGTGTCTGAACTGGCATTGATCACTCGCCAAATTGCAACGTTAGTGGCGGCGGGCTTACCGATTGAAGAGGCCCTTAAAGCCGTCGGTCAACAATGCGAAAAAGATCGCCTCGCCAGTATGATTATGGCGGTTCGTTCACGTGTTGTTGAAGGTTATAGCTTAGCTGACTCGATGGCTGAGTTTCCCCACATTTTTGACGAGCTCTATCGCGCTATGGTGGCATCAGGTGAAAAGTCTGGTCACTTAGAAGTGGTATTGAATCGTCTTGCAGACTATACCGAGCGTCGCCAGCAACTCAAAAGTAAAATGACTCAAGCAATGATCTATCCTGTTGTCCTAACGTGTGTTGCAGTGGGTGTGATTGCTATTTTGCTTGCAGCCGTAGTGCCTGAGGTGGTTGGTCAGTTTGAGCACATGGGCCAAGCATTACCTTGGACTACCGAGTTACTCATCAGCTCTTCTGATTTTATTCGAGACTATGGACTGGTTGTTCTTGGGCTGCTTATCGGACTGTTTGTGTTATTGAAGCGCTTACTCGTGGTGCCAGCCAATAGAATGAAATACGATACGCTGTTATTGCGTGTTCCCGTGGTCAGTAAGGTCAGTAAAAGTTTAAATACCGCTCGTTTTGCTCGTACTTTGAGTATCCTCGCAGCGAGTTCGGTGCCATTGCTTGATGCTATGCGTATTGCTAGCGATGTATTGATTAATGTAAGAGTTAAAGCGGCCGTTGAAGAGGCCACATCGCGTGTGCGTGAGGGCACAAGTTTGGGTGCTGCTTTAGCAAATACTAAACTTTTTCCGCCAATGATGCTCTATATGATTAGCTCTGGTGAAAAAAGTGGTCAACTCGAGCAGATGTTGGAGCGGGCTGCAGATAACCAAGATCGGGAGTTTGAGTCAAATGTCACGATTGCACTTGGTGTATTTGAACCTATGTTGGTTGTGAGTATGGCCGCAGTGGTGTTATTTATTGTGTTAGCGATTCTTCAGCCAATTTTAGCGCTGAATAATCTGATCAGTGGTTAACGAATAGTTTCGATGTTGGCATTGCCATATAGCGAGATATATAAGTCATTCAGTTAAAGGAAGTTTTCAATGCAAATTCGTAGTAAACAAAAAGGTTTTACACTTTTAGAAGTGATGGTCGTTATCGTTATTTTAGGTATCTTAGCCTCGATGGTCGTGCCTAACTTAATGGGTAACAAAGATAAAGCTGATCAACAAAAAGCGGTTTCAGACATTGTCGCGCTAGAAAATGCGTTAGATATGTATCGGTTAGACAACAGTATCTATCCAACGACAGAGCAGGGCTTAGAAGCGTTAGTGCAGAAGCCAACGATGTCGCCAGAGCCACGTAACTACCGCGAAGATGGTTATGTTAAGCGTTTACCACAAGATCCATGGCGCAATGATTACCTGCTTTTAAGCCCAGGTGAAAATGGTAAGTTAGATATCTTCAGTGTCGGGCCTGATGGCCAGGCTGGTACAGAAGATGATATCGGTAACTGGAACCTGCAGAACTTGCAATAAGATGACATTGTCACGAATTGTTCGAGCACGTCAAGCGGGCTTCACCTTAATGGAGGTGTTGCTCGTGGTGTTACTGATGGGATTAGCCGCTTCGGCTGTGACTTTAAGTATGGGCGGCGCAAGCCAAGAGAAAGCGCTCGAACGTCTGGCTGTGCAATTTATGATGTCAGCTGAGATGGTGTTAGATGAAACGGTACTTAGCGGTCAATTCATTGGTATTGTTGTTGAAAAAGACAGTTATGAATATGTCTATTACGACTACGACGACGGTAAATGGAAGCCCTTAGAACAAGACCGGCTGTTATCTGCAAGGCAAATGGAACCTGGATTTGAGTTACACCTTGTTCTAGATGGTTTGCCGCTAGTGCAAGAAGATGAAGAACAAGACAGCTGGTTCGATGAGCCTTTAATTGAGCCATCAGCGGACGACAAAAAGAAATATCCGGAACCGCAAATCCTGCTATTCCCGAGTGGTGAAATGAGTGCATTTGAACTGTCTTTCGTCACCCGAAATGAAATGAATAAAGAGATTGAAGTGGTTGTGTTTGGCGATGTGCTGGGTAGATTAAAATTGGACCATGAAGATGATATCTAGTTATTTTCCAGCATTTTCAAGCGCAAGCAACAGAGTGAGTGCTTATGTTTATTAAGCAACGCGGTATGACCTTACTCGAAGTGATCGTCGCGCTAGCGGTTTTTTCTATTGCCGCGGTATCGATTACCAAAAGCTTAGGCGAGCAGATGGCTAATATGCCGATATTGGAAGAGCGCACCATGGCACAGTGGGTCGCGCATAACCAAATGGTTGAAGCCCGCTTAGAGTCTAAGTTTCCTGATATTGGTCGTAAAGATGGCCAAGAGCGGTTAGCGAGCAAAGATTGGTACTGGCGCAAAGAGGTTGTTAAGACAACGGATGATAATTTTAGAATGATACGAATAACCATCAGCGACGATGAGCGCTTTGGTCGTGTCATTGCCGAGGTGAGCAGTTATGTCCTCAAGTCTGACTAAATCTAATCGTGGCTTTACGCTGCTTGAGATGTTGATCGCTATTTCGATTTTTGCTTTGTTAGGGCTGGCAGCCAATACGGTACTGCACACAGTGCTACAAAACGACACGGTTACGCGTGAGTTTGCTGGCAAGTTAAAAGCGATGCAACAAGGCTTTGGGATCATTGAGCGTGATCTAAACCAAATGGTGGCTCGCACGCCAAGGCTGCTTGACGGCGGTCGCGGTACCACGGTATTTCAAACCGGTGACAACATGCTCGACTCAGAATCTGAGTCGCTAGTGTTTTTCCGTTTGGGTTGGTTAAACCCTGATGGTCTATTGCCTCGAGGCAGCCTACAGTCGGTAGCCTACGTAGTGATAGAGGGACAGTTACAGCGTTGGTATTACCCCTATCCAGAGCCTGAAATTGGCGCTGAACCGATAAAAACGGTGATAATGGAAAAGGTTATTTCTGTTGAGTATGCTTTCTTTAGCGACGATAAGTGGGAACGAAAAACCGACGCTACCAAATTACCCAAGGCGATAGCCATGGAAATTGAATTTGAAGATTTAGGCAAAGTTCAGCGTAAGTTTCTATTGCCGTTAGGGGCCCCAGCGGGCAGTAACTCGAGCAATAATAACGGCGGTAATAACAATAACGACACAGAAAAAGACAAAGAAAAAGAAGACACGGGTAATGGTTCGGGCAATAACGGTAAAGGGACTTAACGATGCGGACTAAGCAGCGTGGAGTCGCACTCATTGTCGTATTATTGATTGTAGCAATAGTGGCAATAGTGGCGACCAAGATAACCTCTAGAAACCAGATATCCGTTAGGCGCACCATTAATTTGGCGCAATACGATCAAGCTTTTTGGTATGCCATCTCGGCTGAAGAGATCGCGAAGAAGGTCTTAAAACAAGATTTAGAAGACTCTGATACTGTGCATATGCAACAGTACTGGGCGCAAGCCGATGTGATTTTTCCAGCAGAGAATGGGGAGATCGCCGGTAAAATAAGTGATATGCAGTCATGTTTTAACCTGAATGCATTATCACAGACGACTAAGACAGTAGAAAACGGTCAGCCCAAATTACCTTTGCCCGCAGTGCAATTTAAAGGCTTATTAGTGGCATTGGGTATGGATGACTTTGCGGCCGAGCGCTTAGCGCAAACCTTAAAAGATTATATAGATGAGGATACGACTGCAGGGCCTTACGGTGCAGAAGATGCAGACTATGAGGCGCGTAATGTCCCTTATCGTGCAGCTAATACTTTGCTGAGCCATAAGAGTGAACTGCGTGCGGTGATGGGGTTTACCCAAGATATCTATCTGAAAATAGCGCCGTATGTGTGTGCAGTACCGGGCAATAGCACTATGGTGTTAAATGTTAATACGGTCCCTGTTGAGCAAGCGGCACTGATTGCTGGCATGCTCGATAATAAAATTTCGGTGGGTGAAGCTGAAAGTATCATTAACCAACGCCCAGGTGATGGCTACGAAAAAATAGACGAGTTTTGGGAAAACTCCTCTATCGCCGGCCTAGCCAGTGACGCACAGCTTAAATCAAGTTTTGGTGTGACCAGTAGCTATTTCCTACTGCAAGCGGGAGCCAAAGTTGATAACGCCGTCTTTAGGCTTGAAAGTGTGCTCAAAGGCGATAGCAAAACGCTAGAAGTGTTATCCCGGCAGTTTGGCGGACAAAAATAACAACAGTCCTTTAATGAGTTAAAGAGACTTGTGGAGACAGATCAGTGAGTGAAAGATTATTCATCCGTTTAGGGCAATCATTTGAGCAACCATGTTCGTGGCTCGTTTGGTCTGAACAGGAGCAAGAAATTATAGGTTCTGGCGAACTGAGTGACGCCAGTGCGCTATCAACTCTGACTGAAAGAGCGGGTAACCGTGCGGTAGACGTTTTAGTCCCGGCCTCTAGCATTACATTGACCGCAGTGGACCTGCCAGAAAAGGGTCAGCGCCAAGCGATTAAAGCGCTACCTTTTATGCTGGAAGAAAATTTAGCTCAAGATGTTGATGAGCTTCATTTTGTGGTGGGCCCCCGCCAAGGTGACGCACTCAGTATTGCCGTTGTGGCACACGAACAGATGCAAAATTGGATTGAATGGCTAGCTGAAGCTGGGCTTAAAGCCAAGTGTATCGTCCCTGATTGTTTGGCACTGCCGCTGGCAGAGTGTGACTGGGCCGCTATTACTTTTGGGCAAGATATTCTGCTTAGAACAGGCGAAAGCAGTGGTGTTAGCCTTAATAAAGACTGGTTAGATGTGGCTTTACCACAATTGTTACCTGATAGCGCAAACACCACCACTGTCGCAGGCTATACCGAATTAACGTTGACGGGTGTTGATATTAAAGAGCAGCCACTCGACCTCCCTATGCTGGTTTTGGCTCGGGGTATACTGAATGCCCCAATGAATTTACTGTCAGGGGTTTATCAGCCTAAACGCGAATATGGTAAACATTTGAGTTTATGGCGCAATGCCGCCGTTGTATTTGCCGTGGTTGTGATATTGGCTCTGGTAAACAAAGGGCTCAACATTCATCAGATGAATGCCAAAGCTGATGCCGTAAAGCTACAAAGTGAACAGATCTATAAGCAAGTGGTTCCGGGCAGTTCTCGAGTCGTTAATTTACGGGCTCAAATGGAAAGCTATGTTCGCAAGATGCAGGGCGGCGGCAGTGGTAGTGAATTTTTTGCGATGCTAGAAGGTACAAAAGTCGCATTTGCTCAAGTCACGGATTTAAAACCCACCTCATTACGCTTCGACAGTAGTCGCAGCGAGATCCGCATGCAGGTTAAGGCCAAAAGCTACGATCAGATTGAAAAGTTTAAAGAGATAATCTCTCGCTCATATAAGCTCGATGGTGGCGCAATGAATAGCGGTGAATCAGAAGTCACTAGCACCTTAACCATCAGGAGCAAATAAGATGGATAACATTAAAGTATGGTGGGCTGGACTGGTTCTGCGTGAAAAGCAGATGGTCAGCGCTTGTGGTGTAGTGTTATTGATTGGTATTTTGTATTGGGGTATTTGGACTCCGATAGCTAATGCTGAAAATGATGCGCAGCTCAATCTTGAAGGGCAACTTAGTACGCTAAATTATGTAAAGAAGACCGCTAACCGTATAGCGGGCTTGAAACAGACAAGCCAAGGTAGTGCTTTTAAAGGCAGCTTAAGTGCAGCAGTTAATCAAACCGCAGGTCGTTTTGGTTTGACCATTACCCGTATGCAGCCGCAAGGGAATAAAATCCAAGTATGGATGGATGAAGTTCCGTTCGAAACCTTGCTTAGCTACCTTTATGAGTTGGTTCAAAATCAAGGCTTGTCGTTAGAGAGCCTCGATTTGGCAGAATCTGATACGCCTGGTTTTGTAAATGTTCGCCGAATTCAGTTATCCAAGTAGGATGTTGTTGTGAAATTAGTTAAAAAAATAGCGCTCGGTTTTTTCATCTATTTGGTGTTCCTGCTGGTTTTGTTTCCTGCAAGTATGGCCGTTAAATTGGCCCCTATCCCAGCCAATATCGTTCTCAATGGTGTGTCGGGTACTATTTGGTCTGGCAGTATTGATATGCTTAGCGTGCAAAAACGTCAAGTTGAACAGGTGCAATGGGATTTAAGTATTGCTTCATTATTAACCGGAACGGTTAAGGCTGATATAAGTATCGGGACGCGTAGCAGTGCAGTTAATGGCAAAGGCGTTGTGGCTTATTCATTTGGCGGACTCGATGTCAGTGGTTTGCGTTTTGACGCACCAAGTGACTTCTTGCTTGGCAAGACTCGTTTACCGTTTAAGACCAAAATCAATGGTGATATTAGTGCGTTAGTGAATACTTTTGAACAAGGATTGCCTTGGTGTGAGCAGCTAGTCGGTAAGCTATTTTTAAATAAGGTACAAGTCACCAATCAGTTTGGTAATTACCCACTCGGTGACATTGCTTTAGGCTTAAGTTGTCTTGATGGCAACGTGCAATTAGCCACTGATGAAAAGCTAAACGGATTGGGTTTAGATGGCACCATCGTATTGGCCGACAATAAGATGATGCAGGTAAATGCCAAAATTCGTGAAGTGAATACTCAACCGGATGATTTGAAAAAAGCCCTGGGATTTTTAGGTAAAAAAGACAGCCAAGGCTATTACCCTATTACTTATCAAGGCCGATTGCCGATCTAGGCATTACTCACGGTCATTAAAAAAGGGCACTTTATAGTGCCCTTTTTAGATCGACAAGCTCGCTTTAAATCACGCTGTCGCTGGCGAGTAATTCGTCTAGCAGGTGACGATAATCTGCTATTGCAGGAAAATCGTTAAAGGGTTTAACTGGCTTCTGACTATCGGGGTTGGTAACACCTAATTGATAGCCCACCCCTGCCAGTTTCGCAGCCGCTAGAATCGCTTCGTTATCATCAATGAATAAGCAGCGAGCTGGGTCTAAATTAAAGCGCTGAAAAAGTTGCTGCCAGAATAACGGATGCTCTTTTGGGTAGCCGGTTTCATGGCTAGAGATCATTTCATCGAGCCCAAGTGCTAAGTCCGTATGCTGCAGTTTTAGGGCTAAGCCTTTCGGGTGTGCATTTGTTACCAGGATACGGCGCTTATCTGCTTGCTTTAACGCATATAAAAACGGCAAGCTGTCTTGGCGTAGCTGGATCTTATCCACGAGCGTTTTATGTAAGGTCATTATATCTAACCCCATCTGCCGTTCCCAATAGTCTAAGCAGTACCAATCGAGGGTACCCTCTACATTTTGGTAACTCGTCTCAACCCACTCCATTGCTGTTTTCTCTGTGATATTACGTTGTTCACTGAGCGCTTTGGGGACTAAATTTAGCCAAAAATGGTTATCGAAATGAAGGTCGAGCAAAGTGCCATCCATATCGAGTAGAACGGTATCAATTTTGCGCCATGGGAACATAGTTTGCTGATCCTCAAAAATTCAGGTTGTAGATTGCAGGTAGAATAGTAAGATTGTAACTGATCTCGTAAATTTATCTGCATCAACACTGGGATGTGTATGACTAACAAGAACGTTAAACCGGAAATATTGCATGCTGAAGTCGTCGCCAAGAGTCGATTATTTCAAATTGAACAAGTGCATTTAAGGTTTTCGAATCAAGTTGAACGCCAATATGAGCGGATGAAAGGCAATAACCGTGGTGCGGTAATGGTTGTGCCAGTACTTGATCAAAAACAGCTACTGTTAGGTCGAGAGTACGCGGCGGGCACGCACAGTTACGAGCTCGGTTTTCCGAAAGGACTGATTGATCCGGGTGAGAACGCTGCAGAGGCTGCCAACCGAGAATTACAGGAAGAGATTGGTTTTGGCTCGAAAAAACTGACTCATTTGATGGAATTAAGCTTAGCACCAGGATATTTTGCGAGTAAAATGCAGATATTTCTGGCTGAAGAGCTTTACCAGAGTGAGCTGGAAGGGGATGAACCTGAACCGATAGAGTTGGTCAAATGGCCACTTGATCAGTGGCTGAGTTTATTACAAGAGCAGGATTTCTCAGAGTCACGTAGTGTAAGTGCTTTATTTTTAGCGCAAAAGCATCTACAACTTAAGTAGTTCAACAAATATTCGGGTAGTGAGGCTGTTGGAGTCGTTATGAAGCCAGAGAGTTACATCGATCAAGTCATTGAAATCGCCACCGTGGCGGGTAAAAGAATTCGCGATATTTACCAAAAAGGTGATTATGATCGCGAGATAAAGTCAGATAACACCCCTGTTACCTCGGCTGATATCGCAGCGCATAATATTATTACCAAAGCGTTGAATGAGTTAACCCCCGATATTCCAGTATTATCGGAAGAAGCTGCTGATATCCCTTTCGCACAGCGCAGTCACTGGCAACGGTATTGGTTAGTCGACCCACTGGATGGTACTGGCGAATTTATCGCAGGTAGTGGTGACTTCTCGGTCATCATCGCATTGGTCGAGCATAATCGTCCTATCGTAGGTGTTGTTTATGTGCCGATGACTGAGGTGTGTTATTACGCGATCGCCGGATTAGGCGCTTATAAGCGTGTAAAAGGTAATGATCTACGCATCAGTAGCCGTCAGATTGGCAAAGATGATAATAGCCCGTTGCGATTGGCGGTCAGTCGGCGTCAAGATCCACAATCGGTGATAAAGCTGTTTAATCAGAATAAGCACTGTGAACTCGTCGTTCTCGGGGGAGCTGCATTGAAAAGCTGTTTAGTGGCTGAAGGTCGCGCCGATAGCTATGTGCGCATAGGCCCCACTGGAGAGTGGGACACTGGCGCCGCGCAGATTATTGTCGAAGAGGCAGGCGGGCAGATTATGGATCTTGCACTGCAACCACTGAGCTATAATGAGCGTGAAAGTTTAGAGAACCCAAATTTCATTGTTGTTGGTTCGCCGAATTTAGCCTGGGACGAGATCCTCACAGCTGAGAGCTAAGTCCTCAGCAGATTGAAGCCATCACAGTGTGATGGCTTTTTTATGGGACTTATTTTGTCATTGTCGTGTAGTTGTAGATCTCGTCAGCCATTTCAAAAGGAAAATCATGTTATTTAGTCGCCGCTTTTTGCCCTACTTCATTACCCAGTGCTTGGGGGCATTAAATGACAATGTATTTAAAAACGTGCTGTTACTGATGGTGAGTTACTCGCAAATTGAGGCTTTACCGATAGATGTGCATCTGTTTGTAAACCTTGCCGCAGGTTTGTTTATACTGCCGTTTTTATTGTTTTCCGCCCATGCTGGCCAAATTGCAGATAGTGTTGATAAAGCGATACTGATCCGTCGCCTTAAGGTTGTCGAATTTTTGATTATGTCGGCGGCAGTGTTCGCCATACTCTCCCATAGCTATCTTATTATGTTGCTCTTGCTGTTTTTAATGGGAACGCAGTCTGCATACTTTGGTCCTGTTAAATACTCACTACTGCCACGCGTGCTTAAAGAGAATGAACTAGTATCGGGCAATGCTTGGGTAGAGATGGGCACGTTTTTAGCCATCTTAATCGGCACACTATCCGCAGGGCTGATTGTAGCGAGTGACAATGCCACTTATTGGGCGGCTGGCAGTGTCTTGATACTGGCGATGATCGGCTTACTCGCCAGTTGTATGATCCCCAGTGTCCCGACACCTAATCGGATAAAGCCTCAATTTTCGATTATTTCTGCTACGGTTGCGAGTATTCGTAAGGTCCGAAAAACTAAGGATATCTGGTTAGCCATCTTGGCGATTAGTTGGTTTTGGTTTGTGGGTGCAACCTATTTAACCCAGATCCCTAACTTTGCACGGATCACGCTCAATGCCGACCCAACAGTAGTCTCTTTGTTATTGCTACTGTTTTCAGTAGGAATTGGTATTGGCTCTTTTGTTTGTGAACGCTTGTCTTTCAAACAGGTCGAGTTGGGTGTCGCACCGATCGGACTTATGCTACTCGGCGGCTTTGGCATTGATTTGTATGCTGCATTGCCTGTGGTTTTAGTGTCAGAGCCTGTATTTGATATCCGTTCCTTTATCGCTGATGCTAGTCATTATCGCCTCATGTTTGATCTATTCATGATAGGGGTCGGTGGCGGTCTGTTTATCGTGCCGCTATATACCTTTATTCAAGCTCGCGCAGATGAAAGTGAGTGTGCGCAAGCTATCGCCAGTAATAACATCATGAATGCGCTCTTTATGGTGACATCGGCTATTTTCGCCATGTTGGTGCTAAATGGATTGCAGTGGAATATAGAGCAACTGTTTTTACTGCTCGCTTGCGGCAACGTATTGGTGCTTTTACTGCTATTCGTTTTTTGGCCTGAGCTTGTCGTGAGCGCCATGAGTTATGTGGTGCGTAGAGTGCTGAATAGAGTGACGGTGTCTAATAAGACCAAATTGGCTCCCTTACTGCAGGATAAATCGATGCCGCTAATTGTCGAGTTAACCCCGCTTAACTGGCGTACATTGCTGGTTCTTTACGGTATGTTTAATCGACCAGTGTATTTCGTTACAGATCCACTAAAGGCTGCACAAAGAGGTTTGCTGGCATATATCATTAATAAGCGACAATGGCATGGTGTTACGCTATCGCAATCAGCCCCTGTGTTGGTCTGTATCGCTGGCGCTCAAGCTCAGCCAGTAATTGCCAACGCTAAATTACTCAAGTGCCGTATAGAGCAAAGACAAGCGAGTGGGTTCAGAGGGCAAGTTGAGGTAGGATTTTCGATATGAAAAAGTCGGCTACCTCATGCTTGACGAGATAACCGTTTGACGCGTTTTAATGGTTAAATAGCATCTAACCATTGGTGGACTTCAGCGTGGTTGCCTTTAAATAGTATACGCTCCGCTTTTTTATCAATTTGATATTGATACATAGGGTCGTAATACTTGCTTAGCAGGAGTTCAATCCATTCAAGATGCGCTGTCGTGTCGCCACGGCTTTGTTGAATGTTAAGTGCGTTAGTGATGATGGCTTGGAATTCGTCATGCTGTTTTCCGCCAAGACGCTTCTTGATACCGGTGATACTTAACGCAAGGTATTCCGCGAATGCATTATATCCCGCTTCTTCACCTAAACGTTCAATATAGCCGCTATGCATTTTATGCACATACTCATTGAGCAAGCGTGTCAGTCTGGCTTCTAGGGGCTCTTCTAGCACGACGATATTAGCGGCTTGCATCCCGTTATAAAAAGGTTTTGGTAATGCTGAGCGGCCAATGAGAAAGCTTTCATCTTCAAGTAGTAAGTGTTTGGCGTCGCTGTCTTGATGTTTTAGCAGTGCCACAGCGAGTGCGTTTTCAAAGTTAATCTGCGTGGGTTGAGGTTCATGGTAACGGCCAAAGCTTGAACCACGATGATGCGCAATACCTTCTAGATCGACCGCATCATTGCGGGCTAATAAAAAGTCAGTCTTGCCGCTGCCGGTGATCCCACTTAGGATCAGCATTGGCTTTTGGCTTGGTGCATTATCGATAGTTTCAATCAGAAATTGGCGCATCGCTTTGTAGCCCCCTTCAATAAAGGGGACGTCGATGCCAGCCTCTTTTAACCATTGCTGGGTTAATTGAGAGCGTAAGCCGCCACGAAAGCAGTACAAATAAGCATTAGGATTTTCGGTGAAAAAACGCAGCCAAGTATCAACTCTTTGCTGTTTAATCTCTCCGCCCACAAGTGAGTGCCCAAGTGCTATAGCTGCTTCTTGGCCTTTCGCCTTGTAACAGGTGCCGACAAGCTTGCGCTCTTCATCTTCCATTAGTGGATGATTAGTGCTGCCAAGAAAGGCACCTTTGTCAAATTCAACAGGTGCTCGCACATCCATTATAGGGTGATCACTGACGAGTATTCGTCTGTACTCAGTTGCGCTCACAATGTTGAGTGGCATTAGATAAGCTCCACTGTCGTCGCGGCTTTCTCGACGAGTTGGCCGATACAGATAGGTGCTACACCGTTATCGGTAAGCAATTTTTGTAGCGTAGCTTCACCTTCAACCGACACAGATATCAGTAAACCACCACTTGTTTGGGGATCGCAAATAATCGCTTTCTGCTCGTCCGTTAATGGAGGTAACTGCTCTGCATAACTGTCGAAGTTTCTGTGAGTTCCTCCAGGAATGCAGCCCATTTCTAAATAGTGCCGTGCGTTGGGGAGCAAGGGTAACAAGCTAATATCAATTTTTGCCCCTAGATCTGCGCCATGGCACATTTCTAAAAGATGTCCTGCTAAGCCAAATCCAGTGACATCTGTCAGTGCATTTACCTGTGGGATCTTTGCGATATCAGGGCCTAATATGTTGAGTTGGCACATCGCCTCTGCTGCAGTATTAAGATCCGCATCAGCGAGCTTTTTCTGTTTTTGCGCAGTGGTTAAAATACCGATACCGAGTGGTTTAGTCAGATAAAGTTTGTCACCAACTTTTGCAGTACTGTTCTGTTTTAGCTCTTCAAGTGGAATTTGTCCGGTTACGGCCAAACCAAAAATAGGCTCAGGTGAATCGATACTGTGGCCACCTGCAAGCATAATGCCCGCATCTGCACAGGCTTGTCTGCCACCATCAACCACTTGTTGCGCCACTTCAGCGGGTAATTTATTGACTGGCCAGCCCAAAATAGCGATTGCCATCATAGGTGTACCGCCCATCGCATAGATGTCGCTTATTGCATTGGTCGCGGCGATGCGTCCGAATGTAAATGGATCATCAACAATCGGCATAAAGAAGTCGGTGGTGCTGATAATACCAGTGGTATCGTTCAGTTTGTAAACCGCGGCATCATCTCGCGTTTGGTTGCCAACAAGCAACTTAGGGTCGTGAAATACTGGCAGTTGAGTTGCGAGTATAGTGCCAAGCACTTTAGGAGAAATTTTGCAGCCGCAACCAGCGCCGTGGCTGTATTCGGTAAGTTTGATTTGTTGATCTGACATGAGCTTAAAACGCCCTAAAAGAAGCTAATTAGCCGATCATCATAGACCCATCACCTTATGACTTCAATGAAGTCATAAGGTAAGTTGATGCTTAAGGGGGATCTTGCAGATAAGCATAATAAAAAGCCACTCTATTGAGTGGCGTTAATTATGTTAGCTGAAACTGGCCGTCAGACTGTGCCAACTTTTCTGCTGTTGTTTGAATTGAAGTTTTAATTCTTTGACTCGCGTCATAAGGTCTCTATCTGCAAGTTGTTTACGCTTGGCTTCGAGTAATATTTTTTTAGCATCGTAATATTCAACTAAATGCGCTTTCAATGTTTCATATTCAGCTTGCAGCTTTTCGACTATTTCGTCGCTATTGGGTAGATGGGCCACTTTATTTTGAGTGCGTTTTAACTGCATCTGTAAGCGAGCGCTCTCAATACGCTCTTGTGGCACCACACGGCGACTATGAGTCAGGCCAACGAGTGCTAAGCCATCAATTAGCCACTTGGTTGGGTCATACTGCCACCAGTGAATACCGTTGCGATAGTCGTTTTCAAAAATATGATGGTAGTTATGATAACCCTCGCCGTAGGTTAATAAGGCGATGAAACCGTTATCACGCGCGGTATTTTTATCGGTATACGGCTGTGACCCCCAAATATGGGCAAGAGAATTGATAAAGAAAGTACAGTGATGCACAACCACTAAGCGCAGCAGGCCTGCGAGTAGTAACATGCCGAGGATGTCGCCATTTAACCAACCGAGTAAAATTGGCAGGCCAAAATTCATAATAATCAATAAGGGAAGGTAGTATTTATGCTGCCACATCACAATTTTATCATTCTGTAGGTCACGTACATTCTTGTAATCGTGGTAACGCTGAGATTGATACTCACGTAGCATCCAGCCTATATGGCTATACCAAAATCCCATTTTAGCGGAATAGGGGTCTTTGTCGTTGTTATCGACATGCTTATGGTGAACTCGATGATCAGATGACCAATGCAATGCGCTATTTTGTAGCGCTAAAGCACCACCAAGAGCATATAAGAAACGCACTGAAGCATGTGCTTTGTAAGTGCGGTGAGACCAGAGTCTATGGTATCCACCAGTGATCGATAAGCCACTAGCAAAGGCCAGTACGACAAAGGCAACCCATTCAATGGCTTCAAAGCCGTGGGCAATACCGTACCAAGGAACAAATAACACAGCGGAGGCAAATGTGATGGTAAATAGACTCACATTCATCCAAAGAATAGGAGGTTTTTTCATTATTTTTAATAATCTCTAGTTGAGCGTACAGCTGTACGCTAATTTAACTTGGATAAGAACTTGGGTCAAGTTTGTTGATGCTGCGTTTTGTGTAAAAAAGCGTTATTATTCGAAATATAATTTTTGTGAGTAGGTGCAACATGGGCATAAGAGCACAACAAAAAGAGAAGACGCGTCGGGCGCTGGTCGATGCAGCGTTTAATCAGTTGAGTGCTGAGCGTAGCTTTTCTAGCCTAAGTTTGCGCGAAGTTGCGCGTGAGGCCAATATTGCTCCAACCTCATTCTATCGTCATTTCAAAGATATGAATGAGCTGGGCTTGACCATGGTTGATGAAGGTGGACTGACACTACGGCAAATGATGCGTAAAGGGCGTCAACGTGCTGAGGCGGGTGGGAGTGTCATTCGAATCTCAGTTGAAACTTTCATGGAAGTGATGGAGTCGAATCCAAACGTGTTCCGTATTCTATTGCACGAACGATCTGGCACCTCAGCTCCCTTTAGAGCAGCAGTAGCACGTGAGATAGAGCATTTTATCTCTGAACTTGCACATTATACGGAAGCTACAGCTCATAGATCGCCAGACTTAGCTCATGCACAGGCAGAAGCTTTGGTTACCTTGGTGTTTAATGCCGGCGCCGCCGCATTGGATATGAAACGTACTGATCGTAAGGTATTAGCTGACCGCTTAGTGATTCAGTTGCATATGATTGCTAAAGGTGCAGATGCTTTACAAAGTAAAAGAGATCATAAGTAGCTAACTCAATAACAAAAACGGCATCCCTTTGGATGCCGTTTTTGTTTAATAAAGGGTGAGGTTACTTTTTCTCAAGAAAAACACCAGACTCCATATGGTCGGTGTAAGGGAATTGATCAAATAACGCAAATCGAGTGATCTTATGCGTTTTACTTAACTCTTTGAGATTGTCTAATAGTGTATTGGGATTACATGAGATGTAAATGATACGCTCATAGCCTTGGACTAATTTAACCGTGTTGTCATCGAGCCCAGCACGAGGTGGGTCAACGAAAATGGTATTACAGTTGTAGCCGTCGAGATCGATACCTTCTAAACGTCGATAGCTGCGCTTTTTAGCCATCGCATCGGTAAAGTCTTCAGCAGACATGCGAATGATCTGCAAATTATCTACTTGGTTAATTTTAATATTGTATTGAGCTGACTCAACCGATGGTTTAGCCAATTCTGTTGCTAATACTCGTTCAAAATTTTGTGCCAGCGCGATAGAAAAGTTGCCGTTACCGCAATAAAGCTCGAGCAGATCACCGGTACTGTTCTTAGTGACATCAATTGCCCACTCAAGCATCTTGACGGATACTTTGCCGTTTGGCTGCGTAAAGCTGTTTTCAATTTGATGATATTGCAGCTGTTCGCCTGCCACGTTAAGTGATTCGATGACGAAGTCTTTGTCAAAGACAAGCTTTTGCTTGCGCGCACGACCAATTAAGTTGACGTTAAACTGGCTACTGAGTGTTTGCTTTAAAATTTTAGCTTGCTCTTCCCATTCGCTATCGAGTTGCTTGTGATACAGCAGCGATACTAAAATCTCACCACTTAACGTCGATAGAAAGTCAATTTGGAATAAGCGATGACGCAAGATAGTGTTTGGCTTTAATAGTGCAACCAAAGCAGGCATCATTTTATTGATAAGTTCACTTGCTGGCAGGAACTGATCGCAACGTACTTTACTATCAAGTGCTTTATCGAACATATAGTAGTAGAGGTCTTCACCTTCATGCCACATTCTAAATTCAGCACGCATGCGATAATGAGCAGGCTCAGAGCCAAACGATTCAAGTTCTGGAGTATCAAAATCGGTAAATAGCTGCTTTAGCTTGACGCGCTTTGCTTCGAGTTGCACATCATAGGTTGAAGGGTCCATTGCTGCTAAATTCATATTTTGATCACCGTGAGCATTAAATTAGGGGCGGAATATTATACTAGATAGCTGGGATGTCCAGTTTCCCCTCCTTATTAGACCTAGCTTGTAGGAAAATTTTAACGCAAAATAGTCAATTCTGCTGGGAGTTTCCGAACCACGCAGCTGTATGAACGGATTTACATAATAGTGGAGCACGCATTTGTCTGGACCTATTCTCATTTTTGACTCAGGAATTGGTGGTTTATCGATTCTGGATGAGATCAGAACACTGATACCTGACAAGGACTGTTGTTACTTATTTGATAATGCGCGTCTACCTTATGGTGAGTTAGCGGAGTTAGCACTTATCACCGGCTGCGTTTCACTTATCTGCGAACATGCTAAGCGGATTAATGCCGCTATAGTAGTGGTTGCATGCAACTCAGCCAGTACCCTAGTGCTTCCTATACTAAGAAAGCGGCTATCGATTCCGATTGTTGGCGTGGTACCAGCAATTAAACCTGCAGCAAAAATATCAACACAGCGACATATTGGGCTGCTTGCCACTCCAGGTACGATTAAACGGCCTTATACAAAGGAGCTGATTGATGCATTTGCTGAAGATTGTCGAGTCGAGCTATTTGGTTCATCTGAACTGGTTATGTTGGCTGAAGCAAAACTAGCAGGAACCGCTATCGATATGGCCAAGCTTACTTTGCTGCTCACGCCTATCCGAGAATCGGCACTCGATACCTTGGTGCTAGGTTGTACCCACTTTCCAATACTGGCAGCTGAGATACGGCAAGTACTAGGCAATCACATCACTTTGCTTGATTCGGGTAAAGCGGTAGCGGATCGGGTTGCTTATTTACTAGGAAACGATGCGGCGGTGATATCAGATGACAAAAGACGTGTAAATTACAGTGCGGTGTATACGACGGATGATATTGCAGTAGGGTTGAGAGAAAGGTTAGTTGAAGAGGGGTTCACTAAAATAGAACCACACTCCTCAACACACCTTAGCTAGGCTATGCCTGGCTTTCTGCTTTATCAGCATCTGAATCTTGAGACTTAGCCTCACGAACCTTCAATGTTCTTTCTTGAAAATCATATTCGTTTAACTTAGACATTGCTTTCTTTGCGCCAGCTTCAGACATCTCGATAAATCCGAAGCCTTTACGACGACCTGTTTTACGATCTCGTACTAAGCGGACAGAATTGACCGGACCATACTCACCGAATAAAGCTTTCACTTCACCTTCATGAACACGGTATGGCAGGTTACCTACATATAAGGTCATAGTAGGACCAGTGTAAGGTTCGTTACTGGCAACAGCAGACGTTCCTGATTTAGATTGAATAGAAAAGATAACGCTTGCGATGATCGCGCCAGTAAAGAAAGCAATGGCAGCGTTTAGATCTGGAGCGATCTGAAAAATAGCTAATGCACCAATAATGGCAACGGCTAAAACGATAAAGAATGACTTCTGCATATATATAATCTCTGAAGTGTAAATGAATGGATCGATAACTAACTGTTAATAACTTGCTTATGGTAATGAATTATTAGCCAATACACTAGTGTGTTGCTGAAAAAATGAACTTTATCTACATTCTCTTCCTTTATAGGCAGATTTATCGTCGTAAAAAGCGCGATAAATGTGCACAAATAGACATCTTGGTGAAAAGTTAGGCAAGCGGACATTTTCTTGTAAAAAAGCACTTGCGCTTGCTGAGGAATTCCCTATAATTCGCACCCACTGACACGGCACAGCAGGCCAACTACTTAGGTAGTACGGGACTTGCAGCGGTGTTAGAGAGTTAAATCTCCTCGGAAATTTAATTCAGGTGACAAGCGCTTTAAAGGCTTCGGTTTTGACTTCTGATTAAGAAAGCATCACTCGAAAAACTTCTTAAAATAAGCACTTGACGCCGACACTGGAGAGTGTAGAATACGCCTCCTCAAGCCAACGACCTAGCGTCTTCGGCGACACATGAAAGATGGTGTCACGCTCTTTAACAATATGACAAGCAAATCTGTGTGGGCACTCACAGGTGTTGAGTTATTCGAAATTGCTTCTTAGGAAGCAATCAAAAATATTTACTCAATGAACCACTGAGTGACCATAGCAATATGTAAACTTCGAAAGTCTTCGGGCTTTTGAAAAACAGTATAATTCATTGAGCCGCTTTGCTCTTAACGGAGTAAAGCAAAAAACTTTAATTGAAGAGTTTGATCATGGCTCAGATTGAACGCTGGCGGCAGGCCTAACACATGCAAGTCGAGCGGTAACACAAGGGAGCTTGCTCCTGAGGTGACGAGCGGCGGACGGGTGAGTAATACCTAGGTATCTGCCCAATCGAGGGGGATAACAGTTGGAAACGACTGCTAATACCGCATACGCCCTACGGGGGAAAGGAGGGGACCTTCGGGCCTTCCGCGATTGGATGAACCTAGGCGGGATTAGCTAGTTGGTGAGGTAATGGCTCACCAAGGCGACGATCCCTAGCTGGTCTGAGAGGATGATCAGCCACACTGGAACTGAGACACGGTCCAGACTCCTACGGGAGGCAGCAGTGGGGAATATTGCACAATGGGCGAAAGCCTGATGCAGCCATGCCGCGTGTATGAAGAAGGCCTTCGGGTTGTAAAGTACTTTCAGCGAGGAGGAAAGCTCAAGCGTTAATAGCGATTGGGTGTGACGTTACTCGCAGAAGAAGCACCGGCTAACTTCGTGCCAGCAGCCGCGGTAATACGAGGGGTGCAAGCGTTAATCGGAATTACTGGGCGTAAAGCGTACGCAGGCGGTTTGTTAAGCGAGATGTGAAAGCCCCGGGCTCAACCTGGGAACTGCATTTCGAACTGGCAAACTAGAGTCTTGTAGAGGGGGGTAGAATTTCAGGTGTAGCGGTGAAATGCGTAGAGATCTGAAGGAATACCGGTGGCGAAGGCGGCCCCCTGGACAAAGACTGACGCTCATGTACGAAAGCGTGGGGAGCAAACAGGATTAGATACCCTGGTAGTCCACGCCGTAAACGATGTCTACTCGGAATTTGGTGTCTTGAACACTGGGTTCTCAAGCTAACGCATTAAGTAGACCGCCTGGGGAGTACGGCCGCAAGGTTAAAACTCAAATGAATTGACGGGGGCCCGCACAAGCGGTGGAGCATGTGGTTTAATTCGATGCAACGCGAAGAACCTTACCTACTCTTGACATCCACAGAATTTTCCAGAGATGGATTAGTGCCTTCGGGAACTGTGAGACAGGTGCTGCATGGCTGTCGTCAGCTCGTGTTGTGAAATGTTGGGTTAAGTCCCGCAACGAGCGCAACCCTTATCCTTATTTGCCAGCACGTAATGGTGGGAACTTTAGGGAGACTGCCGGTGATAAACCGGAGGAAGGTGGGGACGACGTCAAGTCATCATGGCCCTTACGAGTAGGGCTACACACGTGCTACAATGGTCGGTACAGAGGGTCGCAAAGCCGCGAGGTGTAGCTAATCCCACAAAGCCGGTCGTAGTCCGGATCGGAGTCTGCAACTCGACTCCGTGAAGTCGGAATCGCTAGTAATCGTGAATCAGAATGTCACGGTGAATACGTTCCCGGGCCTTGTACACACCGCCCGTCACACCATGGGAGTGGGCTGCACCAGAAGTAGATAGCTTAACCTTCGGGAGGGCGTTTACCACGGTGTGGTTCATGACTGGGGTGAAGTCGTAACAAGGTAGCCCTAGGGGAACCTGGGGCTGGATCACCTCCTTACCTATACGACTAACTCACATCTGAAGTATGCAAATACGTTTGAGTGTCCACACAGATATGCTTGTTATAAAGAAAGAGCAAAATTACGTTGGGTCTGTAGCTCAGCTGGTTAGAGCGCACCCCTGATAAGGGTGAGGTCGGTGGTTCAAGTCCACTCTGACCCACCAATATCTTTCCTTATCTTTGATAAGAAAGGTTTGGTCGTAACGTAAATTTGTTTGACTGCATGTAAATGGGGCTATAGCTCAGCTGGGAGAGCGCCTGCCTTGCACGCAGGAGGTCTGCGGTTCGATCCCGCATAGCTCCACCATTTACTTGATTGTTAAGAACTTAGGTTCGATAGCTATCTTGTAAATACACCATTTACTTTGCTAGTCGGTTAGAAAATTATTCTAATTGACTGAGTAAACTTACTTTACCAGTAGAAAGTAAGGCATGCATTGGATAGAGATGCCAAAGATAAACGAAAATTTATCTTTGGCTTTTTTAAGCCCGTTCTTTAAAAATTTGGAAAGCTGATAGTGTTAACCTGAAAAGGGACAGCGACTTACTTGTAGGTTGTTGTTTATAGGGTTAGCGCGAAATTTAAAAAATTGAGTTCTAAACACTTAAACATTAAGTGTCTTGGCTTATTGCGTCGCAGCAATAAGTGAAAAATTCTAATTTTGGCGAAAGTAGAAACCATTAGTTATGATACGGCTGTTTTAAGCTTACCCGCTTGAAACAACGAGTATTTCTCATAGAGACTTATTTGGGTTGTATGGTTAAGTGACTAAGCGTATATGGTGGATGCCTTGGCAGTCAGAGGCGATGAAGGACGTAGTAACTTGCGATAAGCGTTGGCGAGCTAGTAACAAGCATTTGAGCTAACGATTTCCGAATGGGGAAACCCACATGCATAAGCATGTATCATTAACTGAATTCATAGGTTAATGAGGCAAACCCGGGGAACTGAAACATCTAAGTACCCGGAGGAAAAGAAATCAACCGAGATTCCCCTAGTAGCGGCGAGCGAACGGGGATTAGCCCTTAAGCGTAGAGGGTGTTAGTGGAATGTGTTGGAAAGCACAGCGGCACAGGGTGATAGCCCCGTACATGAAAACTAACTTTACGTGAAAACGAGTAGGACGGGACACGTGACATCTTGTCTGAACATGGGGGGACCATCCTCCAAGGCTAAATACTCCTGACTGACCGATAGTGAACCAGTACCGTGAGGGAAAGGCGAAAAGAACCCCTGTGAGGGGAGTGAAATAGAACCTGAAACCGTATAC
Organism: Shewanella sp. Choline-02u-19; assembly: GCF_002836205.1. Classification (NCBI taxonomy): domain Bacteria; kingdom Pseudomonadati; phylum Pseudomonadota; class Gammaproteobacteria; order Alteromonadales; family Shewanellaceae; genus Shewanella; species Shewanella sp. Choline-02u-19. Next base: position 39,379 of record NZ_PJBE01000010.1, on the reverse strand, counting down.
GTACAAGCAGTGGGAGCGGTTCTTGAGACCGTGACTGCGTACCTTTTGTATAATGGGTCAGCGACTTACATTTTGTAGCGAGGTTAAGCGAATAGCGGAGCCGTAGGGAAACCGAGTGTTAACTGCGCGTTTAGTTGCAAGGTGTAGACCCGAAACCCGGTGATCTAGCCATGGGCAGGTTGAAGGTTGAGTAACATCAACTGGAGGACCGAACCGACTTATGTTGAAAAATGAGCGGATGACTTGTGGCTGGGGGTGAAAGGCCAATCAAACCGGGAGATATCTGGTTCTCCTCGAAAGCTATTTAGGTAGCGCCTCGAGCGAATACCATTGGGGGTAGAGCACTGTTAAGGCTAGGGGGTCATCCCGACTTACCAACCCTTTGCAAACTCCGAATACCAATGAGTACTACTCGGGAGACACACGGCGGGTGCTAACGTCCGTCGTGAAAAGGGAAACAACCCAGACCATCAGCTAAGGTCCCAAAGTTATTGCTAAGTGGGAAACGATGTGGGAAGGCTTAGACAGCTAGGATGTTGGCTTAGAAGCAGCCATCATTTAAAGAAAGCGTAATAGCTCACTAGTCGAGTCGGCCTGCGCGGAAGATTTAACGGGGCTAAGCAATACACCGAAGCTATGGGTACTAGTGTTTACACTAGTGCGGTAGAGGAGCGTTCTGTAAGCCGTTGAAGGTGAAGGGGTAACCCACGCTGGAGGTATCAGAAGTGCGAATGCTGACATGAGTAACGATAAAGGGAGTGAAAAACTCCCTCGCCGAAAGACCAAGGGTTCCTGTCCAATGTTAATCAGGGCAGGGTGAGTCGACTCCTAAGGCGAGGCCGAAAGGCGTAGTCGATGGGAAACAGGTTAATATTCCTGTACTTCTGCTAACTGCGATGGAGAGACGGAGAAGGCTAGGCTAGCGCGGCGTTGGTTGTCCGCGTTTAAGGTTGTAGGTTGTATTCTTAGGCAAATCCGGGAATACGCATTTAATTGCAAGACTGAGGACTGATGACGAGTCACTAAGGTGATGAAGTAGTTGATGCCATGCTTCCAGGAAAATCTTCTAAGCTTCAGGTTAGTAGGAATCGTACCCCAAACCGACACAGGTGGTTGGGTAGAGAATACCAAGGCGCTTGAGAGAACTCGGCTGAAGGAACTAGGCAAAATGGTACCGTAACTTCGGGAGAAGGTACGCTGCCGACGGTGATAGGACTTGCTCCTTAAGCTGTTGGCAGTCGCAGATACCAGGTGGCTGCAACTGTTTATCAAAAACACAGTACTGTGCAAACTCGCAAGAGGAAGTATACGGTATGACGCCTGCCCGGTGCCGGAAGGTTAATTGATTGGGTTATCTTCGGAGAAGCTCATGATCGAAGCCCCGGTAAACGGCGGCCGTAACTATAACGGTCCTAAGGTAGCGAAATTCCTTGTCGGGTAAGTTCCGACCTGCACGAATGGCGTAATGATGGCCACGCTGTCTCCAGCCGAGACTCAGTGAAGTTGAAATTGCGGTGAAGATGCCGTATACCCGCGGCTAGACGGAAAGACCCCGTGCACCTTTACTATAGCTTGGCACTGAACATTGAACCTACATGTGTAGGATAGGTGGGAGACTTTGAAGCATTGTCGCTAGATGATGTGGAGTCAACCTTGAAATACCACCCTTGTAGTTTTGATGTTCTAACCGCGGCCCCTGAATCGGGGTTCGGGACAGTGCCTGGTGGGTAGTTTGACTGGGGCGGTCTCCTCCCAAAGAGTAACGGAGGAGCACGAAGGTTGGCTAAGTACGGTCGGACATCGTACGGTTAGTGCAATGGCATAAGCCAGCTTAACTGCGAGACATACACGTCGAGCAGGTACGAAAGTAGGTCATAGTGATCCGGTGGTTCTGTATGGAAGGGCCATCGCTCAACGGATAAAAGGTACGCCGGGGATAACAGGCTGATACCGCCCAAGAGTTCATATCGACGGCGGTGTTTGGCACCTCGATGTCGGCTCATCACATCCTGGGGCTGAAGTCGGTCCCAAGGGTATGGCTGTTCGCCATTTAAAGTGGTACGCGAGCTGGGTTCAGAACGTCGTGAGACAGTTCGGTCCCTATCTGCCGTGGGCGTTGGATGATTGAAGGAAGCTGCTCCTAGTACGAGAGGACCGGAGTGGACGAACCGCTGGTGTTCGGGTTGTTATGCCAATAGCATTGCCCGGTAGCTACGTTCGGAATCGATAACCGCTGAAAGCATCTAAGCGGGAAGCGAGTCCTAAGATGAGTCATCCCTAGGAATTTAATTCCTCTAAAGAGCCGTTCGAGACTAGGACGTTGATAGGCAAGGTGTGTAAGCGTTGTGAGGCGTTGAGCTAACTTGTACTAATGACTCGTGAGGCTTAACCATACAACCCTGATGGGTTTTGTATGAGACTGATGTTTTTACAAAACACCAGAGTTAGAATAAAGCACTTAATGTGGTGTTAAAACTCAATAATAAATTTCGATTTACTTGCGATAGCGAGTAACAGCTTTTCGAATTCCAAATTTGTCTGGAGACCATAGAGCTGTGGCCCCACCTGATCCCATTCCGAACTCAGAAGTGAAACACAGTATCGCCGATGGTAGTGTGGGGTTTCCCCATGTGAGAGTAGGTCATTTCCAGGCGCCTATTTAGCTTAATCTCTTATAAAGAGGTAAAGCGAGTCTACTAACCTTTGACACGTTAGCGACTTTAAAAGAATTTAGCATCATGCTTCGGCTTTTTGCTAAAGGAGTGGTAGTTCAGTTGGTTAGAATACCGGCCTGTCACGCCGGGGGTCGCGAGTTCGAGTCTCGTCCACTCCGCCAACATTACGATAAGCCCTAGCAGCAATGCTAGGGCTTTTTCGTGTCTGTTTTTTATGGCATGAAAAGAGACAATATACGGGCTCGTTGGCTTATTATTGAGCTGAAATGGGTGAGTGCATTATATAGTTCGTCACTTTTATATACCTATCGCGATTTTTCAATTTATTTGTGACCGAGTAAAAGTAACTAATACTGCGTTTTTACCGTAAAACCGCACGATAACGGAACAAGAACCGCGGCGGGTTATTGAGTGAATACCTATATCTCAGCTGTATTTAAAAGTGGTAACTGCAAAAATTCTAATCGAACAGACAATACTATTTGCTGAGAAAGTTACGTTAGTAGATAAAGTAGATATAAAGCCAATCTCCCAAAGCTGCAGAATGTGAAATGCCTCTCGTTGGCTCTGCTGACCTGTTGAGTAGGTGGTGTACCTTCATTACATTATGCTTTGACTAAACGACTGCGAAATTTCGTCAAAAAACCTACTGAAACCTATCACATACAGCATCTTTACTAAGGTTCAAATGAAAACAGCTGAAGATAAGTAGTTTATTGATTAAGTTGGACAGGTAGAAGCAAAACTATAGATCTTGTTGGCTGGGAATGCTGACAGCACACTTGATCCATGACGAGAACTTGCGGCCGGCTCCATGAAATGTGGGAGTTAACTGCCGTGTGCCAGCCCGTTGTGTCTTTGGCTAAATCCAACTTGGGTGATAGGGGCTTCTGAGAGTAATCGGTTTACGATACAATGTGACTTTCCTTTGATGAATAAGACTGCCTCAGTGACCCATTCCGTTTCTCTAAAATCGCATAATACCTTTGGGCTTGAACACTCCTGTCGAGAGCTTATTACCGTTAAAACCACAGAGCAGCTAATCTCTTGCTGCTTAGCGCTTTACCAAGCTAAAGAGCCTATGCTGGTGCTTGGTAGTGGTAGCAACGTCATTTTCTGTGACGATTTTGAGGGCACTGTGGTACTTGTTGAAACGAGAGGGATTGAAATTGCTGACACTGAACATTTTCACCTTCTTTCGGTTGCAGCGGGAGAGAACTGGCATGAACTCATTTGCTTTTGTTTGGCGAAAAATATTGCGGGATTAGAAAACCTTGCGCTTATTCCCGGCAAGGTGGGTGCTGCGCCGATTCAAAATATCGGTGCTTACGGTGTTGAGTTAACGGATATATGCGACTGGGTTGAATACGTGGAACTTGCCACTGGCAAGCATATTCGACTTAATGCAAAAGATTGTCAGTTTGCTTATAGAGATTCAATTTTCAAGCAGCAATTATTAGGTAAAGCACTGATTACTAGAGTGGGCTTTAAAGTCGCTAAAATATGGAGACCTAAATTGGATTATGGACCACTTAAGGCACTAAAAAATACCAATGTAACGCCAAGAGAAGTGTTTGACTGTATCTGCAAAACTCGAATGACTAAGTTACCTGATCCTAACAAGGTTGGTAATGCCGGTAGTTTCTTTAAAAACCCTGTGATTGCTAACCATCAATTTAATGCTTTAGTGCATCAATTCCCGAGCATCGTCGGATATCCTCTAGGGATAGCTAATACAAAAGTTGCCGCAGGTTGGCTCATTGAGAATGCTGGATTAAAAGGTTATCAAGTTGGCGGTGCTGCAGTACATCAAGATCAAGCGTTGGTATTAATAAACCGAGGCAATGCCACCAGTCATGATATTTTAGCGTTGGCGCAGCATGTGGTCGATTGTATTGAAGACAAATTTGGTATCAAATTAGAACCAGAACCTAGAATGATCGCGGCGACTGGAGAAAGGAACTTATAACATGGCAGAACAATGGAGTCGTAAGCGCAGTATCTTAGCTGAACTTGCTAATGGGCACTTTGTTTCAGGCGAAGCGTTAGCGGCAAAGCTTGGGGTATCGAGAACGGCAGTCGCTAACCATATTAGCGGACTGGAAGGTTATGGCGTTGATATTTATTGCGTCAAAGGTAAAGGCTATAAGTTGAGTAACCCGCTATCGTTAGTGGATGAAAGCACGTTAAAAAGCGGAGTGAAGCAGCGATGTTTCTATTTTGATGAGATCCCCAGTACCAATGGTTTTATTCTAAAGCATGCTGATGAGCTCGATTCTGGTGATATTTGTGTCGCTGAATATCAGTCCGCAGGGCGAGGCCGAAGAGGGCGTGTTTGGGTGTCGCCTTATGGATGTCATCTTTATTTTTCTATGTATTGGCAGTTTCCGCAGGGAATGGCTCAGGCGATGGGGCTAAGTTTAGTGGTTGCGTGTTCTATTGTGTCAGTGCTTGAGCAATTAGAAGTGCCCAATGTGGGAGTTAAGTGGCCTAATGATATCTACTTGGCAGGTAAGAAATTAGCGGGTGTACTGATTGAGATGAGTGGCCACACCGACAGCGAATGCAATCTTGTGATCGGCATTGGTTTGAATATGGCGATGAGTGAACAGCAAGGAAAATCAATTGACCAGCCTTGGAGTGATTTAACCTCTCTGGAAAACATGCCAAATAAGACAGCATTGCTAACGTTGTTGCAGAAACAATTGCAGCAAGATCTGTGCAAGTTTCAAGATGAAGGTTTAGCGCCTTTTCAAGCCAGATGGGGAGAGGCAGATCTCTTTAACGGCCAAGAGATTAAGCTCATTATAGGTACTGAGGAAGTTCAAGGCATTTGCAGAGGTATTGATCAGCAGGGAGCCGTGGTGCTCGAGACTGCCAACGGCCTAAAGAGTTTTATTGGTGGTGAAATAAGCCTGCGATCGTTAACTTAACGAGTACTATTTTCTTAGGAGGACTTGATCCATTCGATGGTCCGGTCCTTTTTGCAAAATAAGATGAGCTCGTTCACGAGTTGGGTGGATATTTAAGGTTAAGTTTGGTCCGTTGATGCTGTCCCAAATTTTTGATGCTATTGCTGTTGCTTCAGCATCGCTTAATTGAGAGTAATGGTGAAAATAAGAGCTATCTTCACTAAATGCTCCGGTTCTAAATTGTAGAAAACGTTCTATATACCATTTCTTTAATAATTCTTCTTCAGCATCAACATAGATACTAAAGTCGACAAAATCAGATACAAATGGACGTCGAGTGTCTACCGCTGAGTCTTGACCCGTCTGCAATACATTTAAACCTTCAATAATGAGAATGTCGGGTTGACGGACCCACTGTAACTGATTCGGTATTCTGTCGTAGGTGATATGAGAGTAGATGGGGGCACTGACGGCCGACTCTCCCGCTTTTACTGCTGAAATAAACTCAACTAACCCCTTCATATCGTAACTTTCAGGAAATCCTTTACGTTGCATTAAACCACGACGTTTAAGCTCTGCCAGCGGATGCAGGAAACCATCTGTAGTCATTAAATCGACTTTAGGATGTTCGGGCCAATGACTTAGTAGTGCCTGCAAAATACGCGCTGTAGTGCTTTTCCCTACAGCGACACTGCCAGCAATGCTAATAATGTAGGGTCTTTTCGGCGGAACACGGCCGAGAAATTCATTCAGTGCTAAGCCGCGTTGCTGTTTAGCACCGACGTTAAGATTGAGTAGTCGACTTAAAGGGAGATAAATATCAGTGACTTCTGACAGTGATATTTTTTCGTTGATACCGCGCAGATCCGCTAGATCATTTTCACTGAGTGTTAAAGGCACCGATTCTCTCAATTCAGCCCATTGCTGACGCTCGAAAGGTAGGTAAAGTGCTTTATGAATTTGATTGTTTTGCGTCATTGCGAAGTTCTCCGTTAAGGAGGGCAGATTACACTATGAATTTATTATCGACAACTGCTACGGGATAGTCGTTTAGTCAATGTTGAGCAAATCAATTTAATTGGCTTAAAAGTAAACATTAAGGCGGAAATGCGCGTAAAAAAACCTCTGTTGGCGTTTTTTTTAGAAAAAAAACGATTTTGCTATTGCACTTATGCTCACACTTCCATAATATCCGCTACCGAAATGACACGCCGGCATAGCTCAGTTGGTAGAGCAACTGACTTGTAATCAGTAGGTCCCGAGTTCGACTCTTGGTGCCGGCACCATTTCCCTGGAGGGGTTCCCGAGTGGCCAAAGGGATCAGACTGTAAATCTGACGGCTCAGCCTTCGAAGGTTCGAATCCTTCTCCCTCCACCACTTTCTAGTTAGTTAGGTAGCCTGAAGTAGGTTACGCGGATGTCGTATAATGGTATTACTCCAGCCTTCCAAGCTGATAACGCGGGTTCGATTCCCGCCATCCGCTCCAAATTCTTGCTGATAATACTTAATCAGTAGAAAGCACTCGATTACGAGTGCTTTTTCCCGTTTAAGACCTTCTGTCAGCACGCCTCCTGCTTCTTATATATCTTAATTATCTTACTCACTGATTCGGTAGCATTTATGCATCGGATTTTTTGCTACATGCAGTTTCATCACCAGTATTTTGGATTGGGGCAATACCATGGCTAAAGAAAAATTTGAACGTATTAAACCGCACGTTAACGTGGGTACTATTGGTCACGTCGACCATGGTAAAACAACGCTAACAGCTGCTATCTCGTCTGTCTTAACTAAGACTTACGGTGGTGAAGTTAAGAATTTCGCACAAATCGATAATGCTCCTGAAGAGCGTGAGCGCGGTATTACAATTAATACTTCTCACATCGAATATGACACACCTGCACGTCACTACGCACACGTAGATTGTCCTGGTCACGCCGATTATGTTAAAAACATGATCACTGGTGCTGCTCAAATGGACGGCGCGATTCTAGTAGTTGCTTCTACAGATGGTCCAATGCCACAAACACGTGAGCACATCCTGCTTTCACGTCAGGTTGGCGTACCATTCATCATCGTATTCATGAACAAATGTGACATGGTAGATGACGAAGAGCTTCTTGAGCTTGTAGAAATGGAAGTTCGTGAACTTCTTTCTGAATATGACTTCCCAGGTGATGACTTACCAGTTATCCAAGGTTCTGCGCTTAAAGCCCTTGAAGGCGAGCCAGAGTGGGAAGCTAAAATTCTTGAGCTTGCAGAAGCACTTGATACTTATATTCCAGAGCCAGAGCGTGCTATTGATGGTGCATTCATTCTTCCAATCGAAGATGTTTTCTCAATCTCAGGCCGTGGTACAGTTGTAACTGGTCGTGTAGAGCGCGGTATCATCAAGATTGGTGAAGAAGTCGAAATTATTGGTATCCGTGATACTACTAAGACTACTTGTACTGGTGTTGAAATGTTCCGCAAGCTACTTGACGAAGGTCGTGCTGGCGAAAACTGTGGTGTTCTTCTACGTGGTACTAAGCGTGAAGATGTTGAACGTGGTCAGGTTCTTGCTGCTCCAGGTTCAATTACTCCACATACAACTTTTGAGTCAGAAATCTACGTTCTGTCTAAAGAAGAAGGCGGACGTCACACTCCATTCTTCAAAGGTTACCGTCCACAGTTCTATTTCCGTACAACGGATGTAACTGGTACTATCGAATTGCCTGAAGGCGTTGAGATGGTAATGCCTGGTGATAACGTACAGATGACAGTTACACTAATCTGCCCAATCGCGATGGATGAAGGTTTACGCTTCGCTATCCGTGAAGGTGGCCGTACTGTTGGTGCTGGTGTTGTAGCTAAGATTGTTGCTTAATAGCAACGAGTCTTAACTCAATATCAAAAAAGGCAGCCTAGGCTGCCTTTTTAATTTCCATTATAAGTCTGTACTAATTTTGTTAGTTAAGCTGGGCTTTGTATTCTTGCCAAATACGTGGAATAAGAATACAATCTATGACCGATTTTTGACTCGCTGGATATGCTTTTAGTGAGTGTATTGAGCCGTCGTCAGTTCGGATTGAAGCCTGACTGATTTTTTCACTGAGCAAAATGCTATATTTATAGTATTACTAGTCTCAGAACGTAGTGAGTAACGGAATTAACCGATGACAACAAATACTGAAAGCCAGGGTAATTCTCTGGATATTATAAAGTGGGGCCTAGTCATAATCTTGTTGGCTGCTGCTATTATTGGCAACCATTATTTCGCTGAAGCAAGTGTTTTAGTACGCGCGATAGGCGTTGTAATTGCCTTTGCCGTTGCTGGTCTTATTGCGTCGCAAACAGAGAAAGGCAAGCAAGCGTTAACGTTTGCTCGTGAATCACAGATTGAAGTTCGTAAAGTGGTTTGGCCTACGCGTCAAGAAGCACTGAATACAACTTTTATTGTATTAGCTGCAACCGCCATTTTAGGATTAATCCTTTGGGGCATGGACGCAGTATTGCTTAGAATTGTTAATTTTATTACTGGCGTATAGGCATCTCGAATGACTGAAGCAACTGAAGCTAAAAAAAGATGGTATGTAGTACAAGCGTTTTCTGGCTATGAAGGCCGCGTTTGTAAATCGTTGCACGAACATATCAGAATGCACGAGATGGAAGCTTACTTTGGTGAAGTATTAGTACCCACTGAAGAAGTCGTTGAAATGCGTGCAGGCCAACGTCGTAAGAGCGAACGTAAATTCTTCCCTGGCTATGTATTAGTACAGATGGAAATGAATGACGAGAGCTGGCACTTAGTGAAGAGTATCCCTCGTGTGATGGGCTTCATTGGTGGTACATCAGATCGTCCAGCACCAATTTCTGATAAAGAAGCTGATGCAATCCTTCAGCGTCTTCAGGATACTACTGAGTCTCCAACGCATCGCGTTATGTTTGAGCCAGGCGAAGTGGTTCGCGTTACTGACGGGCCTTTTGCTGACTTTAACGGTACTGTTGAAGAAGTGGATTATGAGAAGAACCGCGTTAAGGTTTCTGTCATGATCTTCGGTCGCTCAACGCCAGTAGAACTTGATTTTAGTCAGATTGAAAAGAGCTGATTAAATAAAGTACAAATACTAATTGGAAATGGGTGTGAATTTGTATATAATTCGCACCCATATTTTTCGGGGAGCTTTTCAACATTTTGTTGATGGCGTTTGAACCCAAACTTGAGGAAAATGTCTCATGGCAAAGAAAGTTGATGGTTACATCAAACTACAAGTAGCAGCCGGTGCTGCAAACCCGTCGCCACCAGTTGGCCCAGCATTGGGTCAGAAAGGTGTTAACATCATGGAATTTTGTAAAGCATTCAATGCTCGTACTGCAAATTTCGATAAAGGAATGCCAATTCCTGTTGTTATCACTGTATATACTGATCGCTCTTTCACTTTCGAAACTAAGACGCCACCTGCATCTTTCCTACTGCTTAAAGCAGCTGGTTTGAAGTCTGGTTCTGGCCGTCCTAACACTGACAAAGTGGGAACTATCAAGCGTAGCGTTGTCCAGGAAATTGCTGAGACTAAAGCCGCGGATATGACTGGTGCTGATATTGAAGCGATGACTCGTTCAATTGAAGGTACTGCGCGTTCAATGGGTTTGGTAGTAGAGGACTAATATAATGGCAAAGCTAACTAAACGCGCTCGTTTGATCCGCGAAAAAGTTGAAGTAACTAAGAACTACGACATCAATGAAGCTGTTGCACTATTAAAAGAACTAGCAACTGCTAAGTTCCTTGAAAGTGTTGACGTAGCTGTAAACCTTGGTGTTGATCCACGTAAATCTGACCAAAACGTTCGTGGCGCTACTGTGCTACCACACGGTACTGGTCGTGACGTACGTGTAGCTGTATTTACTCAAGGCGCAAACGCTGAAGCTGCTATTGCAGCCGGTGCTGAGCTAGTCGGTATGGACGAGCTTGCTGCCCAAGTTAAAGCGGGTGAAATGAACTTTGACGTTGTAATCGCATCTCCAGATGCAATGCGCGTTGTTGGTCAGTTAGGTCAAATCTTAGGCCCACGTGGTCTTATGCCTAACCCTAAAACTGGTACTGTAACGCCAAACGTTGCAGAAGCAGTTAAGAACGCTAAAGCTGGTCAAGTTCGCTATCGTAACGATAAGAACGGCATCATCCACACTACTATTGGTAAAGTGGATTTTGAAACAGCTCAACTTAAAGAAAACTTAGAAGCTCTTCTTGTTGCTCTTAAAAAAGCCAAGCCAGCAGCTGCTAAAGGTGTTTTCCTTAAGAAAGTAAGCATCTCTACCACTATGGGTGCAGGTGTTACTATTGACCAGAGTACTCTGGATGATGGTAAGTAAATTTACAATGCTCGCGTATTAGTCTATAATGCGCGCACTTTGTAGGGTTGAGGTTGAGGTTTAATCTTTTTGGATTAAAAATCAATCTCCGTCCAAGACCGTAGGTGTTAGTTGAATAACTAACTTAATCTCCTACGTAGACGGTGTCGGACCCCAGATAGATTTTATTCTGCTGGATCTTTTCGCGCCGTAAGTCGCTAGATATCATTAGATATTTAGCATGGTAATTGCTAGGGATTTTCCCTAGATAGAATCCAGGAGTAAAGCCAATGGCATTAGGACTCGAAGACAAAAAAGCGATTGTTGCTGAAGTCAACGAAGCTGCCAAAGGTGCTTTATCTGCAGTTGTTGCCGATTCACGTGGCGTAACTGTAGGTGATATGACCGGTCTTCGTAAAGCAGCTCGTGAAGCTGGTGTATACGTTAAAGTTGTACGTAATACACTAGTAAAACGCGCTGTCGCTGGTACTGATTTTGAGTGCTTAAGCGATACGTTCACTGGTCCTACTTTGATTGCATTCTCTAATGAGCACCCAGGTGCAGCAGCGCGTCTTCTACAAGATTTCGCGAAGTCACAAGAGAAGTTTGAAATCAAAGCAGCAGCCTTTGAAGGGGAATTAATCCCTGCATCTGATATTGATCGTTTAGCAAAACTACCAACATACGAAGAAGCACTAGCTCAGTTCATGATGACTCTAAAAGAAGCATCTGCAGGCAAGTTCGTTCGTACATTGGCCGCTCTACGCGATCAGAAAGAAGCTGCTTAATAATTTTATTAGCCGCTTAATTAAAATTGAATTCAGTACAATTAGGAATTTTTTGTTATGTCTATCACTAAAGACCAAATCTTAGAAGCTCTTGCAGAAATGTCTGTAATGGAAGTTGTTGAACTAATCGAAGCAATGGAAGAGAAGTTCGGCGTATCTGCTGCTGCTGCTGTTGTTTCTGGTGGTGGCGAAGCTGCTGCTGCTGAAGAGCAAACAGAGTTTGACGTTATTCTTACTTCTTTCGGTGAGAACAAAGTTAAAGTAATTAAAGCTCTTCGTGGCGCTACAGGTCTAGGCCTTAAAGAAGCTAAAGCTATGGCAGAATCTTCTCCAATAGCTGTTAAAGAAGCTATTTCTAAAGAAGAAGCTGACACGCTTAAGACTGATCTAGAAGAAGCTGGTGCTTCTGTAGAGATCAAGTAAGTTATAACTTAACTTACTCAACCTAAGAAATTAGGTTAGGGCTGGCGGTTTTTTAACCGTCGGCCTTTTTTGCGCTGTATGCGCAGGCGATTTTTTATTCACCGTTTGTCGCCAGATTTTGCAGTCCCTAACAGAGATTACTGGTTAGGTTCTTGCCATCAACGGTGATGGGCAAACGTGCTGTCTCAATCAAATGATTGGTCAGTCTTGGTCACATCTCGTAATCAGAGGAAACCCATGGTTTACTCCTATTCTGAAAAGAAGCGTATTCGCAAAGACTTTGGTAAACGTCCACAAGTTTTGGATATTCCTTATCTTTTGTCTATACAGTTGGACTCATTTAAGAAGTTCACCGATCAAGATCCTACTGGCGAGCGTGGTTTTGAAGCCGCTTTCCGTAGCGTTTTTCCCATCAAAAGTTTTTCTGGTAACTCAGAATTACAGTACGTTAGCTATAAGCTAGGCGAACCTGTTTTTGATGTGAAAGAGTGTCAAATTCGTGGTATCACATATGCAGCTCCATTACGCGTTAAATTGCGTATGGTTCTTTATGACCGTGAAGCGGCACCTGGCACTGTAAAAGATATTAAAGAACAAGAAGTTTATATGGGGGATATCCCTCTTATGACTAACAACGGTACTTTTGTAATTAATGGTACTGAGCGTGTTATCGTATCTCAGCTACACCGTAGCCCGGGCGTATTCTTCGATCATGACCGTGGTAAAACCCACTCTTCAGGTAAGGTGCTTTATAATGCACGTATTATTCCTTACCGTGGTTCTTGGTTAGACTTTGAATTCGATCCTAAAGATGCATTGTTTGTTCGTATTGACCGCCGTCGTAAATTGGCCGCTACGATCATTCTTCGCGCATTAGATTATTCGACTCAAGACATTCTCGACCTGTTCTTCGATCGCGTAAACTTTAAGATCAAGAAAGATTCATTAGTAATGGATCTTGTTGCTGATCGTCTACGTGGCGAAACAGCAAGCTATGATATAAAAGAAGCTGATGGCACTGTTCTTGTTGAGAAAGGCCGCCGTATTACTGCGCGTCATATTCGTCAACTAGAAAAGACTAAGACTACCGAGCTAGAAGTACCTGTTGAGTACATCGTTGGCAAAATTTCTGGTAAAGATTATATCGATCCAGATACCGGTGAAGTTTTAGTTTCTGCAAACGCAGAAATTGGCTTAGAAGACCTTGCAAAGCTTTCACTTGCTGGCATTAAAGAAGTAAGCACACTGTTTATCAACGAGCTTGATAACGGTGCTTATATGTCTGACACTCTACGTATAGACTCAACAACTAACCGCTTAGAAGCGCTTGTTGAAATCTATCGTATGATGCGCCCAGGTGAGCCACCAACTAAAGATGCTGCAGAAGCGTTATTTAATAACCTTTTCTTCAGCGAAGAACGCTATGACCTGTCTAAAGTCGGTCGTATGAAGTTCAATCGTCGTCTAAGTATTGATGACGACGAAGGTACGGGTATCCTTTCTAAAGAAGATATCGTTGCCGTGATGAAGAACATCATCGCCATCCGTAATGGATTTGACGAAGTTGATGATATCGATCACCTTGGTAACCGTCGTATCCGTAGTGTTGGTGAAATGGCTGAAAACCAGTTCCGTGTTGGTCTCGTTCGTGTAGAACGTGCCGTACGTGAGCGTTTGAGCCTTGGCGATCTAAATGAGCTTATGCCTCAAGATCTGATTAATGCCAAGCCAATCTCTGCAGCTGTTAAAGAATTCTTTGGCTCTTCACAGCTTTCACAATTCATGGATCAAAACAACCCGCTTTCAGAAGTGACGCATAAGCGTCGTATTTCTGCGCTTGGCCCTGGTGGTTTGACTCGTGAACGTGCTGGTTTTGAGGTTCGAGATGTACACCCGACGCACTACGGTCGTCTATGTCCAATCGAAACTCCTGAAGGTCCAAACATTGGTTTGATCAACTCGTTGGCAACCTTTGCTCGTACAAACAACTATGGTTTCCTTGAAACACCTTACCGCAAGGTAGTTGATGGTGTGGTAACTGACGAAGTAGATTACTTGTCAGCTATCGAAGAAGGTCGCTACGTTATTGCACAGGCTATCGTTCAACTCGACGAAACTGGTCGCATGATGGATGAGCTTATTGCTTGTCGTCATAAAGGTGATTCTACCTTTATGGGTGCTGGTGATATCCAATATATGGATGTTTCACCACAACAGATTATTTCTGTTGCGGCATCGCTAATTCCGTTCCTAGAACACGATGATGCGAACCGTGCATTGATGGGTGCAAACATGCAACGTCAGGCCGTGCCTACACTTAGGGCTGATAAGCCTCTAGTTGGTACTGGTATTGAGCGTACTCTTGCTGTTGACTCAGGCGTTGTTGTTGTTGCTAAACGTGGTGGTTATGTTGACTACGTTGACGCTAGCCGCATCGTGGTAAAAGTTGACGAAGCTGAGCTAACGCCTGGCGAAGCTGGTATCGATATCTACAACCTGACTAAATACACTCGTTCTAACCAGAACACGTGTATTAACCAACGTCCTTGTTGTAGCATGAACGATCCAGTTGTTCGCGGTGACGTACTAGCCGATGGTCCATCTACCGATTTAGGTGATTTGGCTCTTGGTCAGAACATGCGTATCGCGTTCATGCCTTGGAACGGTTACAACTTTGAGGATTCAATCCTTATCTCTGAGCGTGTTGCGATGGAAGATCGTTTCACCACTATCCATATTCAAGAGCTTTCATGTATTGCTCGTGATACTAAGTTGGGTAGCGAAGAGATCACTGCTGATATTCCAAACGTTGGTGAATCTGCGCTTTCTAAGTTAGATGAATCAGGTATCGTTTATATCGGCGCTGAAGTTAAGGGTGGCGACATCCTAGTTGGTAAAGTGACACCTAAGGGTGAAACACAGCTGACTCCAGAAGAGAAGCTCCTCCGAGCAATCTTCGGCGAAAAAGCTTCTGACGTTAAAGACAGTTCACTACGTGTACCTAACTCTGTTAAAGGTACTATCATCGACGTTCAAGTATTTACTCGTGACGGCGTTGATAAAGATAAGCGTGCTGTTGAAATCGAAGAGTTGCATATCGCTGAAGCGAAGAAGGATTTGACTGAAGAGTTCCAAATTCTTGAAGAGGGTGTTCTTGGTCGTGCTCGTAACCTATTATTGGGTGAAGGCTACACTGAAGAACAACTTAACGCGATTTCACGTTCACAATTGTTGGTTCAAACCATCGATGATGAAGGTAAGCAAACTGAGCTAGAACAATTAGCTGAGCAAGCGGAAGAGCTGAAAGCTGATTTCGATAAGAAATTTGAAGTTAAGCGTCGTAAGATCACTCAAGGTGATGATTTAGCACCTGGCGTACTGAAGATTGTTAAGGTTTACCTTGCTGTCAAACGTACTATCCAGCCTGGTGATAAGATGGCGGGTCGTCACGGTAACAAGGGTGTAATCTCTAAGATTTGTCCTGTTGAAGACATGCCTTACGATGACAAAGGTAACCCAGTGGATATCGTATTGAACCCACTAGGTGTACCGTCACGTATGAACATCGGTCAAGTACTTGAAGTTCATATGGGTGCTGCAGCTAAAGGTATCGGTAATCGTATTGCTGAAATGCTTGAAGAGCAGCGCGAATTGGCAGAACTTCGCGGATACATCAAAGAAGTTTATGAATTGGGCGACGAAGTAATTCAAAAAGTCGACATCGATTCATTTACTGATGATGAAATCTTGCGTCTTGCTAAAAACCTTAAAGGTGGTGTACCAACAGCTACACCTGCGTTTGATGGTGCCAAAGAGAAAGAGATCAAGCAGATGCTTGCTCTTGCAGGTCTACCGACATCAGGTCAGCTAACGCTGTGTGATGGTCGTACTGGTAACGAATTTGAGCGTCAAGTAACCGTAGGTTATATGTACATGCTCAAGCTTAACCACTTGGTTGACGATAAGATGCACGCCCGTTCTACCGGTTCGTACAGTCTTGTTACTCAGCAGCCATTGGGTGGTAAAGCGCAGTTCGGTGGTCAGCGTTTCGGTGAGATGGAAGTATGGGCACTTGAAGCTTACGGTGCAGCATATACTCTTCAGGAAATGCTAACTGTTAAGTCGGATGATGTGAACGGTCGTACTCAGATGTATAAGAGCATCGTCGACGGTAACTATCAGATGCAACCAGGTATGCCTGAATCTTTCAACGTATTGTTGAAAGAGATCCGTTCACTCGGTATCAACATTGAGTTGGATACCAAGTAAAACTGGTTCCCGCCTCTATTTGGCAAAATCGGTGCTCTGCAGTAGCAGGGCACCCGATTTAACTCCTTCAGGAGAGAAACGTGAAAGACTTATTAAAGTTTCTGAAACAGCAAAGTAAGACTGAAGAATTTGATGGAATCAAGATTGGCCTAGCGTCACCTGATTTGATCCGTTCTTGGTCGTTTGGTGAAGTTAAGAAGCCAGAAACCATTAACTACCGTACATTCAAGCCTGAACGTGAAGGTTTATTCTGTGCGCGTATTTTTGGTCCAGTAAAAGATTACGAATGTTTATGCGGTAAGTATAAGCGTCTTAAGCACCGTGGTGTGATCTGTGAAAAGTGTGGCGTTGAAGTCACGCAGACTAAAGTACGTCGTGAACGTATGGGTCACATCGATCTTGCAAGCCCAGTAGCACATATTTGGTTCTTGAAGTCACTGCCGTCTCGTATCGGTTTGATGCTAGATATGACTCTTCGTGATATCGAACGTGTACTTTACTTCGAATCTTTCGTCGTCATCGAGCCTGGCATGACCAGTCTTGAACGCGGCCAAATGCTAACAGAAGAAACTTATCTGGATGCATTGGAAGAGTACGGTGATGAATTCGAAGCTAAGATGGGTGCTGAAGCAGTTCTAGAATTGCTACGTGCTATCGAGCTTGAAAAAGAAATTGAAATGATGCGCGAAGAATTGCCATCAATCAACTCTGAGACTCGTCGTAAGAAGATCACTAAGCGTCTTAAGCTTGTTGAGGCATTCTTCCAATCAGGTAACAAGCCTGAGTGGATGATCCTTAAAGTGCTGCCAGTTCTGCCACCTGATCTACGTCCTCTAGTTCCACTAGATGGCGGACGTTTTGCTACGTCTGATTTGAACGACCTTTACCGTCGTGTAATTAACCGTAACAACCGTCTAAAGCGTCTGTTAGATCTAGCTGCTCCAGATATCATCGTACGTAACGAAAAGCGTATGTTGCAAGAATCTGTCGATGCGCTTTTAGATAACGGTCGTCGTGGTCGTGCTATTACAGGTTCTAACAAGCGTCCGCTTAAATCTTTGGCCGATATGATCAAAGGTAAGCAAGGTCGTTTCCGTCAGAACTTGCTAGGTAAGCGTGTTGATTACTCTGGTCGTTCGGTTATTACCGTTGGTCCAACGCTTCGCTTACATCAGTGTGGTCTTCCTAAGAAGATGGCACTTGAGCTATTTAAGCCGTTCATCTATGGCAAGTTAGAAGGTCGTGGCTTAGCTACTACCATTAAAGCTGCTAAGAAGATGGTTGAACGTGAAGTACCAGAAGTTTGGGATGTTCTAGACGATGTTATTCGTGAACACCCAGTGATGCTTAACCGTGCACCAACATTGCACAGACTAGGTATCCAGGCATTTGAGCCAGTACTCATCGAAGGTAAAGCTATTCAGCTTCACCCATTGGTTTGTGCGGCATACAACGCCGATTTCGATGGTGACCAAATGGCTGTTCACGTGCCGCTAACGCTGGAAGCTCAGCTAGAAGCACGTTCACTAATGATGTCTACCAACAACATCCTATCACCTGCAAACGGTGAGCCGGTGATTACACCATCTCAGGATGTTGTATTGGGTCTTTACTACACGAGTCGTGAGCGCATTAACGGCAAGGGTGAAGGCATGGCATTTGCTGATGTTGCAGAAGCTGAAAAAGCTTACCGCACCGGCTTCGCAGAATTGCATGCTCGCGTTAAGGTTCGTATTACCGAAACCAAGATTAACGAAGCAGGCGAAAAAGTTAAGACTCGTCGTATCGTAGATACAACAGTGGGTCGTGCATTGCTTTCAACGATTCTGCCAAAAGGCTTATCTTATGATCTGGTTAACCAGAACATGGGTAAGAAGCAGATCTCTAAGCTATTGAACACTTGTTACCGTCAACTAGGTCTTAAAGATACCGTTATCTTTGCTGACCAATTGATGTATACCGGTTTTCATTATGCAACTGTGTCTGGTGCCTCTGTTGGTATCAACGACATGGTTATTCCAGATGAAAAGTACACGCTAGTTGCAGACGCTGAAGCGGAAGTTCTTGAGATTCAAGAGCAGTTCCAGTCAGGTCTAGTAACAGCCGGTGAGCGTTACAACAAGGTCATCGATATCTGGGCAAGCGCGAACGAAAAAGTTTCTAAAGCGATGATGCAAAACCTGTCAACTGAGACAGTGATTAACCGTGACGGCGTAGAAGAAGAGCAAGAATCTTTCAACAGTATCTACATGATGGCCGATTCTGGTGCTCGTGGTAGTGCTGCACAGATTCGTCAGCTTGCCGGTATGCGTGGTTTGATGGCTAAGCCAGATGGCTCAATCATCGAAACACCGATTACCGCAAACTTCCGTGAAGGTCTAAACGTATCTCAGTACTTTATTTCGACTCACGGTGCGCGTAAAGGTCTAGCGGATACGGCATTGAAGACAGCTAACTCAGGTTACCTGACTCGTCGTCTAGTAGACGTTGCACAAGATTTAGTTGTGATTGAAGAAGACTGTGGCACGTTTGAAGGTCTAACAATGAAACCCCTTATTGAAGGTGGTGATGTTGTTGAGCCGTTGCGTGAACGTGTTCTAGGTCGTGTTGTTGCTCAAGATGTATTTAAGCCAGGTACTGAAGAAGTACTTGTGCCCCGTAATACACTGCTTGACGAAGCTTGGTGTGACATCATCGAAGATAATTCAATCGATGAAATGATTGTTCGCTCAGTAATTAGCTGTGATACAGACTTCGGTGTGTGTGCTGCTTGTTATGGTCGTGATTTGGCTCGTGGCCATATCATCAACCAAGGTGAAGCAATCGGTGTTGTTGCGGCTCAGTCAATTGGTGAGCCAGGAACACAGCTTACGATGCGTACCTTCCACATTGGTGGTGCAGCATCTCGTGCGTCAGCAGAGAACAACGTTCAAGTTAAGAACGCGGGTACTCTAAAGCTGCACAATGCTAAGCATGTAACGAACATCAATGGCAAATTGGTCATTGTATCTCGTTCTTCAGAGCTAGCCATTATTGATGAGCTAGGTCGTGAGAAAGAGCGTTATAAGGTGCCATACGGTACTATTCTAGAAAAACTAGAAGATGCAGCTGTTGCAGCTGGCGATATTATCGCTAACTGGGATCCACATACTCACCCAATTATCACTGAAGTTGCGGGTAGTACTAAGTTCGTCGATATGATTGACAATGTCACTATGACACGTCAAACAGATGATCTAACGGGTCTATCATCTATTGTGATATTAGATGTTGCACAACGTCCAACAGCCGGTAAAGAGATGCGTCCTATGATTCGTCTCGTTGCAGCTGATGGCGGTGACTTGAAGATTCCTGGTACTGAAGTTCCAGCACAATACTTCTTGCCTGGCAACGCGATTGTCAACCTTGACGATAACGCATCAATTAACGTTGGTGATGCCTTAGCACGTATTCCTCAAGAATCGTCTAAGACTCGTGATATTACCGGTGGTCTGCCACGCGTAGCCGACTTGTTTGAAGCGCGTAAGCCGAAAGAGCCAGCTATTCTTGCTGAAGTATCGGGTACTATCTCGTTCGGTAAGGAAACCAAAGGTAAGCGTCGTCTAGTGATTACCCCTGCAGAAGGTGGCGAGCACTACGAAGAGATGATTCCTAAGTGGCGTAACCTAAACGTGTTCGAAGGCGAAAAAGTCGAACGTGGTGAAGTTATTGCTGATGGTGCAGAAGCTGCGCACGATATTCTACGTCTACGTGGTATCCACAATGTGGCTAACTACATCGTGAATGAAGTGCAGGATGTTTACCGTCTACAGGGTGTTAAGATCAACGATAAGCACATTGAGGTGATTATTCGCCAGATGCTGCGTAAGTGTGAGATCACTAATGCTGGTGACAGTAATTTCCTAGCAGGCGAGCAAGCTGAAGTTTCACGCGTTAAGATCGCTAACCGCGAACTTGAAGCGCAAGGAAAGCAGTTAGTCACCTTTACTCGTGACCTTCTTGGTATCACCAAGGCGTCTCTAGCGACAGAGTCATTTATCTCAGCAGCATCGTTCCAGGAGACCACTCGTGTTCTTACTGAAGCAGCCGTTGGCGGTAAGAAAGACAAACTACGCGGTCTTAAAGAGAACGTAATTGTGGGTCGTTTGATCCCTGCTGGTACGGGTTACGCATACCATCAGAAGCGTGCAGCAGCGGCGGCGAAACCAACGTCTACTGAAGCACCAACAATTAGCGCAAGCGAAGCTGAGCAGAACCTTGCAGATTTACTAAATCTAGCTGGAAGTTCTGATTAATTCAGTCTGAAAAGTAAACAAATTGTAAAAAAGGCGCCTTTTGCGCCTTTTTTTTACTTTAAATCGGTTAAAAGTTGTCTATTTCTTGACACTAACGCCATACACTTCTAAAATTTCGCGTCCCACACCTGTGGGATATAGATTTTTCACACCTTACTGTTGATTCGGTCAACTGATTCGGAGCTATACATGGCAACTGTAAACCAGTTGGTACGTAAGCCACGCGCACCTAAAGTCGATAAGACTAATGTGCCTGCGTTGGAAGCGTGTCCACAAAAACGTGGTGTTTGTACTCGCGTATACACAACCACACCAAAAAAACCTAACTCTGCACTACGTAAAGTAGCTCGTGTGCGTCTAACTAACGGTTTCGAAGTTACTTCGTACATCGGCGGTGAAGGCCACAACCTGCAGGAACACAGTGTAATTCTAATCCGCGGTGGTCGTGTAAAAGATCTACCGGGTGTACGTTACCACACTGTACGTGGCGCTTTAGATTGTGCTGGTGTAAGTGAACGTCGTCAAGGTCGTTCAAAGTACGGTGCTAAGCGTCCTAAGTCTTAACGTTTTCCGTTAAGTAAGGCCAAGCTAGTTTTTATTGAGATTCCAGTTTTGGGGTCCCTGAAGCATACGGAGAAATTGTTATGCCAAGACGTCGCGTTGTAGGACAACGTAAAATCCTACCAGATCCAAAGTTCAACAGTGAGTTGCTGGCTAAGTTCATCAACGTCATTATGCAGGACGGCAAAAAGTCGACTGCAGAAAAAATTATTTACAAGGCACTAGATACCGCTTTCGAAAAGAAAGGCGAAGATCATCTAGTTATCCTTGAAGCAGCCCTGGACAATGTGCGTCCAACCGTCGAAGTTAAATCTCGTCGTGTTGGTGGTTCTACATACCAGGTACCATGTGAAGTTCGTCCAGTGCGTCGTAACGCACTGGCGATGCGCTGGTTGGTTGAAGCTGCACGTAAGCGTGGTGAAAAATCTATGGCGTTACGTCTAGCCGGTGAAATGCTAGACGCATCAGACAACAAAGGTACTGCTGTTAAGAAGCGCGAAGACGTGCATCGTATGGCAGAAGCAAACAAAGCGTTTGCTCATTACCGCTGGTAATATCTTGGCGTGGGCTAAGTCCCACGCCTTACTTGCATTGCTAACACTCAGGTTTTAGCTAAGAGGGTATAAATCGTGGCTCGTACAACTCCAATTGAGCGTTATCGTAATATCGGTATTGTCGCTCATGTTGACGCTGGTAAAACCACCACAACTGAACGTGTTCTATTCTACACCGGTATGTCTCATAAGATCGGTGAAGTTCATGATGGCGCAGCCACTATGGATTGGATGGAACAAGAGCAGGAACGTGGGATTACCATCACATCAGCCGCAACGACTACTTTCTGGCGCGGAATGGATGCGCAGTTTACTGAACACCGTATCAACATCATCGATACTCCTGGTCACGTTGACTTCACTATTGAAGTAGAACGTTCACTACGAGTCTTAGATGGTGCTGTGGTTGTATTCTGTGGTTCATCTGGGGTTGAACCTCAATCTGAGACTGTTTGGCGTCAAGCTGATAAGTATCATGTCCCTCGTATGGTTTTCATCAATAAGATGGACCGTGCAGGGGCTGACTTTGATAGCGTAGTCGAACAGATCCGTAACCGTCTTGGAGCAAACTGTGTCCCTATTCAGCTGAATATCGGTGCAGAAGAAGAGTTCAAAGGTGTTGTTGATTTGATCAAGATGAAAGCGATTAACTGGTCTGAAGAAGACCTGGGAATGACTTTCAGTTATGAAGAAATACCAGCAGACTTAGCCGATAAAGCAGCAGAAATGCGTGAGTACTTGGTTGAGAGTGCAGCGGAAGCTTCAGACGAACTGATGGAAAAATACCTCGAAGGAAGTGTACTTTCAGAAGTTGAGATCAAAGAGGCATTACGTAAGCGTACCTTAAATAATGAAATCGTTTTGGTCACCTGTGGTTCTGCTTTTAAGAACAAAGGTGTGCAAGCGGTGCTCGATGCAGTGGTAGATTATCTACCGTCACCTGTCGAAGTTCCTGCAATTACGGGAATGGATGACAATGAGAAAGAAACATATCGTCCTGCGGATGATAATGCGCCTTTCGCTGCTTTAGCCTTTAAGATTGCAACAGACCCATTTGTGGGTACCTTAACCTTTATACGTGTTTATTCAGGTGTATTGGAAACCGGTGCTGGCGTTTATAACTCTGTTAAGCAAAAACGTGAACGTATTGGTCGTATGGTGCAGATGCACGCTAATGACCGTCAAGAGATTAAAGAAGTACGCGCTGGCGACATCGCTGCAGCTATTGGTCTTAAAGACGTGACGACTGGCGATACATTGTGCGATATTGACCATAAAGTAGTTCTGGAGCGAATGGATTTTCCTGAGCCTGTAATTACTATTGCTGTTGAACCTAGAACCAAGGCAGACCAAGATAAGATGGGGATGGCGTTGCAAAAACTTGCAGCGGAAGATCCGTCGTTCCGTGTTGAAACTGATGAAGAATCAGGCCAAACACTGATCTCTGGTATGGGTGAGCTACACTTAGACATTATCGTTGACCGTATGCGTCGCGAGTTTGGTGTTAGCTGTAATGTAGGTAAACCTCAAGTTGCATATCGTGAGACTATCCGCGCAAGCGTGGAAGTTGAAGGCAAGTTCATTCGCCAATCTGGTGGTCGAGGTCAATTCGGTCATGTTTGGTTAAAGCTAGAACCTCAAGAACAAGGTTTTGGCTACGAATTTGTCAATGAAATTGTTGGTGGTTCTGTTCCAAAGGAATACATCCCAGCAGTAGACAAAGGTATTCAAGAACAGATGAAGAGCGGCGTATTAGCCGGCTTCCCTATTCTAGACGTAAAGGTTACTTTGTTTGACGGTTCATATCATGATGTGGATTCGAACGAAATGGCCTTTAAAGTCGCCGGTTCAATGGGCTTTAAAAAGGGTGCTCTTGAAGCAGACCCTGCCTTGCTTGAACCTTGTATGAAAGTCGAAGTGACAACACCTGAAAATCATATGGGTGATGTTGTGGGAGACTTAAACCGTCGTCGTGGCCTAATTGAAGGTATGGACGATGGTATCGCAGGTGTTAAACTTGTGCATGCAACAGTACCTTTGTCTGAAATGTTCGGTTATGCAACCGCTTTGCGCTCTGCGACTCAGGGTCGTGCTTCATACTCAATGGAGTTTTTGAAGTACTCCGATGCACCGCAAAATGTTACTAAAGCAATAATGGAAGCTCGAGGCTAATAGCCAGACTCTATTATTGATATAATTAATTGCTATTGCTCGGTTAAATAAACCGAGCATTTTCTGAAAAGAAAGGAATATATCGTGGCTAAAGAAAAATTTGAACGTATTAAACCACACGTAAACGTGGGTACTATCGGACACGTCGATCATGGTAAGACAACTCTTACTGCTGCTATCTCGTCTGTGTTAACTAAGACTTACGGTGGTGAAGTTAAAAACTTCGCACAAATCGATAATGCTCCTGAAGAGCGTGAGCGCGGTATTACAATTAATACTTCTCACATCGAATATGACACACCTGCACGTCACTACGCACACGTAGATTGTCCTGGTCACGCCGATTATGTTAAAAACATGATCACTGGTGCTGCTCAAATGGACGGCGCGATTCTAGTAGTTGCTTCTACAGATGGTCCAATGCCACAAACACGTGAGCACATCCTGCTTTCACGTCAGGTTGGCGTACCATTCATCATCGTATTCATGAACAAATGTGACATGGTAGATGACGAAGAGCTTCTTGAGCTTGTAGAAATGGAAGTTCGTGAACTTCTTTCTGAATATGACTTCCCAGGTGATGACTTACCAGTTATCCAAGGTTCTGCGCTTAAAGCCCTTGAAGGCGAGCCAGAGTGGGAAGCTAAAATTCTTGAGCTTGCAGAAGCACTTGATACTTATATTCCAGAGCCAGAGCGTGCTATTGATGGTGCATTCATTCTTCCAATCGAAGATGTTTTCTCAATCTCAGGCCGTGGTACAGTTGTAACTGGTCGTGTAGAGCGCGGTATCATCAAGATTGGTGAAGAAGTCGAAATTATTGGTATCCGTGATACTACTAAGACTACTTGTACTGGTGTTGAAATGTTCCGCAAGCTACTTGACGAAGGTCGTGCTGGCGAAAACTGTGGTGTTCTTCTACGTGGTACTAAGCGTGAAGATGTTGAACGTGGTCAGGTTCTTGCTGCTCCAGGTTCAATTACTCCACATACAACTTTTGAGTCAGAAATCTACGTTCTGTCTAAAGAAGAAGGCGGACGTCACACTCCATTCTTCAAAGGTTACCGTCCACAGTTCTATTTCCGTACAACGGATGTAACTGGTACTATCGAATTGCCTGAAGGCGTTGAGATGGTAATGCCTGGTGATAACGTACAGATGACAGTTACACTAATCTGCCCAATCGCGATGGATGAAGGTTTACGCTTCGCTATCCGTGAAGGTGGCCGTACTGTTGGTGCTGGTGTTGTAGCTAAGATTGTTGCTTAATAGCAACGAGTCTTAACTCAATATCAAAAAAGGCAGCCTAGGCTGCCTTTTTAATTTCCGAAAGAAAGTTATTGGGGCTAGTAATCTTGATCTGGCTCGGTATAATAGCCGCCACTTTATTGAATTCTGTCTATTTGACGGTATTTCAAACAGTGGGGTTGATCTGAGCGCTAAAGTCAGTATAATACCCCCTCGCCTTAACCATTAGGCGATTTAAATTGGTCTACCCTTGAGGTTGACGTAAAAAAACAGCGACTCCGATTGTGAGTCGAACGGTTAAATCATCTCGCTCTGCTTTTCCAAAAGGAAGAAGCTAGAGGGTGATTTTTTATGTGTACATTTTAGGAGCTCTGGTCAATGCAGAACCAAAGAATCCGTATCCGCTTAAAAGGATTTGATCATCGTTTGATTGATCAGTCTACTGCGGAAATCGTTGAAACTGCTAAGCGTACAGGCGCACAGGTTCGTGGTCCAATTCCACTTCCTACGCGTAAAGAACGTTATACCATTTTGACTTCTCCACACGTTAATAAAGATGCGCGTGATCAGTACGAACTTCGTACTCACAAGCGTCTTGTTGATATCGTCGAGCCGACTGAAAAGACTGTAGACGCACTTATGCGTTTAGATCTTGCAGCTGGCGTTGACGTTCAAATTAGCTTGGGTTAATTGAGCTTAGAAGAGGTTTGAGAGATGGCTATCGGTCTTATCGGTCGTAAAGTAGGTATGACACGTATCTTCAATGAAGATGGCGCGTCGGTACCTGTAACAGTAATTGAAATTGCTGCTAACCGTGTAACCCAAGTGAGAACTTTGGATACAGACGGTTACCGCGCACTTCAAGTAACTACTGGTACTAAAAAAGCTAATCGCATCACTAAACCAGAAGCAGGTCACTTTGCTAAGGCAGGCGTTGAAGCCGGTCGTGGTTTATGGGAAATGCGTTTGGCAGATGGTGAAGGTGAAGGTATCGAAGTTGGTGCTGAGCTTAATGTAGATATTTTCGCTGAAATTGCGAAAGTAGATGTAACTGGTCAATCAAAAGGTAAAGGCTTCCAAGGCGGTATTAAGCGTTGGAACTTCCATGCCCAAGATATGACTCATGGTAACTCTTTGGCTCATAGATCTAACGGTTCTATTGGTCAAAACCAGACACCTGGTCGCGTTTTCAAAGGTAAGAAAATGTCAGGCCACATGGGTGCAGAGCGTGTTACTACGCAGAATCTAGACGTTATACGTGTAGATGCTGAACGTAACTTGCTACTGGTTAAGGGTGCAGTTCCAGGCGCTACTAATGGCGACCTGATCATCAAACCAGCTGTTAAAGCTTAAGGTCTGAGGAGATAGTAATGGAATTGGTATTGAAAGACGCACAGAGTGCTCTTGAAGTTTCCGAAACTACCTTCGGCCGTGACTTTAACGAAGCACTGGTTCATCAGGTAGTTGTAGCTTACGCTGCAAACGCACGTCAGGGCACTCGTGCTCAAAAGACTCGTGCAGAAGTAGTTGGCTCTGGCAAAAAGCCATGGCGCCAAAAAGGTACTGGCCGCGCACGTGCCGGTACTGTTAAAGGCCCAATCTGGCGTGGCGGTGGCGTAACATTCGCTGCTAAAGCACAAGATCACAGCCAAAAAGTTAACAAGAAGATGTACCGCGGAGCGCTGAAAAGCATATTCTCTGAATTGGTACGTCAAGACCGTCTTATCGTTGTTGAGTCGTTTAGTGTTGATGCTCCTAAAACTAAAGAGCTGAAAGCTAAACTTGCTGAAATGCAACTTGAAGACGTGTTGATTGTTACTCCAGAAGTTGACGAGAACTTGTTCTTAGCTGCTCGTAACTTGTACAAAGTTGATGTTCGTGATGTTGCTGGTATTGATCCAGTTAGCCTTATCGCATTCAACAAAGTACTCGTAACTGCTGAAGCTATTAAGCAAATCGAGGAGATGCTGGGATGATAAGCGAAGAACGTTTGTTAAAAGTTATTCTTGCTCCACATGTTTCTGAAAAGAGCACTGTGAACGCTGAGAAAACCAATACAGTTGTTTTCCGTGTAGCTATCGATGCAACTAAAGCTGAAGTTAAAGCTGCAGTAGCACAGCTATTCGAAGTTGAAGTCGATTCAGTTCGCACTTTGGTTAACAAAGGTAAAACTAAGCGTCACGGTGCCCGTACAGGCCGTCGTAGCGATTGGAAAAAAGCCTATGTTACTCTAGCTGAAGGTGCTGACATCGATTTCGTCGGCGGCGCTGAATAAGCAAAGGAGAATTATCGTGGCAGTTATTAAGTGTAAGCCAACCTCTCCAGGTCGTCGCCATCTAGTTAAAGTGGTGAACAACGATCTGCATAAAGGTAAACCTTTTGCAGGCCTGTTGGCGAAGAAATCAAAAAGTGGTGGCCGTAACAATACTGGTCGTATCACTGTCCGCCACATTGGTGGTGGTCATAAGCAACATTATCGTCTAATCGACTTTAAGCGTAATAAAGACAGTATCCCTGCGAAGGTTGAACGTTTGGAATATGATCCAAACCGTACAGCTAACATCGCTTTGGTACTTTACGCTGACGGTGAGCGTCGTTACATCATTGCCGCTAAAGGCATGAAAGCTGGAGATGCAATCCAGTCTGGTATCGATGCAGAGATCAAGAGCGGTAACGCATTGCCTCTACGTAATATCCCTGTGGGTAGCGTAGTGCACGCAGTCGAAATGAAGCCTGGTAAAGGTGCTCAAATCGCTCGTTCTGCTGGTGCTTATGTACAAGTTATTGCTCGTGATGGCGCATACGCCACTCTACGTCTTCGCTCTGGCGAAATGCGTAAAGTGCCGGTTGATTGCCGCGCGACATTGGGTGAAGTTGGTAACGCCGAGCATATGCTACGCCAGTTAGGTAAAGCAGGTGCTAAACGCTGGAGAGGCGTACGCCCGACAGTTCGTGGTGTTGCAATGAACCCAGTTGATCACCCACATGGTGGTGGTGAAGGCCGTACATCTGGTGGCCGTCACCCTGTTTCACCTTGGGGTATGCCTACTAAGGGTTATAAGACTCGTAGTAACAAACGCACCGACAAGTACATTGTACGTCGTCGCAATAAAAAGTAAGAGGATTCGCCATGCCACGTTCTCTCAAGAAAGGTCCATTCATTGACCTACACTTGCTGAAGAAGGTAGAGAAAGCGATGGAAGCTGGAGACAAGAAGCCTATTAAGACTTGGTCTCGCCGCTCTATGATCATCCCTAATATGATTGGGTTGACCATCGCTGTCCATAATGGTCGTCAGCACGTACCTGTGTTCGTAACTGACGAAATGATCGGCCACAAGCTTGGTGAGTTTTCACCAACACGCACTTATCGCGGCCATGCTGCAGATAAGAAAGCGAAGAAGCGTTAATACGGGAGGAATAAGATGGAAGTTTTAGCTATACATCGTTTTGCCCGTACGTCGCCTCAAAAGTGTCGTTTGGTTGCAGATCAAATCCGTGGACTGCCTGTTGCTAAGGCTCTCGAAATTCTAACTTTCAGCCCTAAGAAAGCTGCCGTACTTGTTAAAAAAGTACTGGACTCTGCTATCGCCAATGCTGAGCACAATGAAGGTGCTGACATTGACGAATTAAGAGTTGGAAAGATTATGATCGATGAAGGTCCAACTATGAAGCGTATCATGCCACGTGCCAAAGGCCGTGCTGATCGCATAATCAAGCGTACCAGCCACATTACTGTGGTTGTATCAGATCGCTAGGAGTTAGCAATGGGACAGAAAGTACATCCTAATGGTATCCGTCTGGGTATCACTAAGCCTTGGATCTCGACATGGTACGCTGACAAGTCAGACTATGCCAATAACTTGAATAGTGACTGGGAAGTGCGTAAGTTTCTTGAAAAGAAACTTAAGCAAGCATCAGTTTCTAAAATTGTTATCGAGCGTCCAGCTAAAAGTGTTCGTGTTACTATCCACACAGCCCGTCCAGGTGTTGTGATTGGTAAGAAAGGCGAAGACGTAGAAAAGCTACGCAATGCAGTTGCTAAATTGACTGGTATTCCAGCTCAAATTAACATCGCTGAGATCCGTAAGCCTGAGCTAGATGCTAAGCTTGTTGCCGATGGCATCGCTTCGCAGTTAGAGCGTCGTGTTATGTTCCGTCGTGCTATGAAGCGCGCAGTTCAAAACGCAATGCGTCTTGGCGCGAAAGGTATCAAGGTACAAGTTAGCGGCCGTCTAGGCGGCGCTGAAATTGCGCGCTCGGAATGGTATCGTGAGGGTCGTGTACCTTTGCATACTCTTCGTGCTGATATCGACTATTCTACTTCTGAGAGTCACACTCAATACGGTGTGATTGGCGTTAAAGTTTGGGTCTTCAAAGGTGAAGTTCTAGACGGTATCGTTCCTCAGCATGAAGAGCCGAAACAGCAGCCGAAGCGCAAGCCTCGCGGTAAATAGGAGAGCTGGCAATGCTGCAACCAAAAAGAACAAAGTTCCGCAAAATGTTCAAGGGCCGTAACCGCGGTCTTGCGAACGGCACTGAAGTAAGCTTCGGTGAATTCGGTTTGAAAGCTGTTGGACGTGGTCGTCTAACTGCTCGTCAAATTGAAGCTGCGCGTCGTGCTATGACACGTCATATTAAACGTCAAGGTCAAATCTGGATCCGCGTTTTCCCTGATAAGCCAATTACCTCTAAGCCTCTTGAAGTGCGTATGGGTAAAGGTAAGGGTAACGTTGAATATTGGGTAGCCCAAATTCAACCAGGTAAGGTTCTTTATGAGATGAATGGTGTACCAGAAGAGTTGGCTCGTGAAGCTTTCGCTCTTGCTGCTTCCAAGTTGCCTCTTAAGACTACCTTCGTAACTAAGACGGTGATGTAATGAAAGCGAGCGAACTAACAGAAAAGAGCGTTGAAGAATTGAACGCTGAACTGCTTGGTCTGCTGCGTGAGCAGTTTAATCTGCGTATGCAACACGCCACTGGTCAGTTGACTCAAACTCAACAGCTTAAAATCGTGCGTCGTAACATTGCGCGCGTTAAGACCATTATTACTTCTAAGGCGGGTGTGTAATGACTGATAATATCCGTACTTTACAGGGTCGAGTACTTAGCAACAAGATGGACAAGTCTATCACTGTAGCTATTGAGCGTAAGGTTAAACATCCGTTATACGGTAAGTTCCTTAAGCGTACTACTAAGATCCATGCTCATGATGAGCAGAATCAGTGTAATGCTGGTGATGTCGTGACTATTCGCGAATGTCGCCCGCTTTCTAAGACTAAGTCTTGGACTCTGGTTGAAGTAGTAACAAAAGCCTAATATTATTAGGCGTTTAGGTAAACGGCTCCATTGCTTGGAGCCGTTTGTATTTTTAGTACTATCTATTCCTATTTTTGGGTGTTACACTTGCGCGCCAAATTTGACTAAATTAAAGTCTAAATTTGGACAGAAAATGTACCCCCTTTGTGGGAATGTGAAGTAACGATAGCGGAGCACTTAAAATGATCCAAATGCAATCGACTCTAGAAGTCGCCTGTAACAGTGGCGCTCGTAGAGTTCAGTGTATTAAGGTCTTGGGTGGCTCTCATCGTCGTTATGCCGGAATCGGCGACGTCATCAAGGTTTCTGTAAAGGAAGCTATTCCTCGCGGTAAAGCGAAGAAAGGTGATGTATATAACGCGGTGGTAGTCCGTACTAAGAAAGGCGTACGTCGTCCAGACGGTTCTGTCATTCGCTTCGATCGGAACGCAGCGGTTTTGCTTAATGCAAACCTTGCACCGATTGGTACTCGTATCTTTGGACCAGTGACACGTGAATTGCGTACAGAGCAATTTATGAAAATTGTCTCGCTGGCACCAGAAGTACTGTAAGGAGCTTCAAAATGGCAGCAAAAATACGTCGTCAAGACGAAGTAATTGTACTAGCTGGTAAAGACCAGGGGAAACGCGGTAATGTTTCTCAAGTTCTTACTACTGGTAAATTAATTGTAGAAGGTCTTAACCTTGTCAAGAAACACCAAAAGCCAAACCCACAATTGGGCGTAGCTGGCGGTATTGTTGAGCAAGAAGCACCGATACAAGCATCAAACGTAGCGATTTTCAACTCTGCCACTGGCAAAGCTGATCGCGTTGGTTTCCGATTTGAAGACGGCAAAAAAGTCCGTTTCTTTAAGTCGAACAGTGAACTCGTAAAGTAATTGGAGTAAACGATGGCGAAACTGCATGATAAATATAAAGAGACTGTTAGTCCTGAGCTTGTAACAAAGTTTGGTTTTAGCAGTGTCATGCAAGTCCCTCGGATTGAAAAGATCACCCTTAATATGGGTGTTGGCGAAGCAGTAGCAGATAAGAAAGTTATGGAGCATGCGCTCCGTGACATGACTGCTATCGCTGGTCAGAAGCCAGTAGTGACTGTAGCTCGTAAGTCAGTTGCTGGTTTTAAAATCCGTGAAGGCTACCCAATAGGCTGTAAGGTTACACTGCGCGGTGAGCGTATGTGGGAATTCTTAGAGCGTTTAGTAGATATCGCAATCCCGCGTATCCGTGATTTCCGTGGTATGAGTGTTAAATCATTCGACGGTCGCGGTAACTATGCGATGGGCGTGCGTGAACAAATAATCTTTCCAGAGATCGAATACGATAAAATCGATAAGATCCGCGGTATGGATATTGTAATCACTACTTCTGCGAAGAATGATGAAGAAGGCCGAGCTTTGCTCGAAGGCTTTAACTTCCCATTCAAGAAATAAGGGTAGCGTAATGGCAAAAAGTTCAATGAAAGCACGTGAAGTAAAACGTGCCAAGCTCGTAGCTAAGTTCGCTGAAAAGCGTCTAGCTCTTAAAGCTATCATTAGCAGCTCAACAACTTCTGATGAAGATCGTTGGGATGCCGTACTTAAGTTACAAGCTCTTCCACGTGACTCTAGCGCAGCGCGTCAGCGCAATCGCTGTAGTCAAACTGGTCGCCCACATGGTTTCCTACGTAAATTCGGCCTTAGCCGTATTAAATTACGTGAAGCAACTATGCGCGGTGAAGTTCCTGGCCTACGTAAAGCCAGCTGGTAAGCACTTGTCACGGAGTAAGCTAATATGAGCATGCAAGATCCTATTGCGGATATGTTAACACGTATTCGTAACGGCCAAGCTGCTAAACACGTATCTGTGAAGATGCCTTCTGCTAAGCTAAAAATCGCTATTGCGAAAATGCTTAAAGAAGAAGGTTATATCACTGACTACGCCGTAGCAGATGAAGCCAAGCCTGAATTGGAAATTACTTTAAAGTACTTTCAAGGTCAGCCAGTCGTAGAGACTATCCAGCGCGTTAGCCGTCCGGGACTTCGTATTTACAAAAGTAAAAACGAACTTCCAAAGGTTATGGGCGGACTGGGTGTCGCTATCGTGTCCACTTCTAAAGGTTTGATGACTGATCGTACTGCCCGCCAAAATGGCATGGGCGGGGAAGTTATCTGCTACGTAGCATAAGGAGCTAGCAATGTCTCGTGTCGCAAAAGCACCAGTCGCTATTCCTGCCGGCGTAGAAGTGACTTTAAACGAACAAACTATCACCGTAAAAGGTACTAAAGGTAGTTTGACTCGAGTTATAAACACTGACGTTTCTATTGTTATTGAAGACAATGAAATTAAGTGTAGCCCAATTGAAGGCGTGAAAACTGCCGCTCAAGCGGGTACAGCTCGAGCTTTAATCAACAATATGGTTGTTGGTGTAACAGTAGGCTTTGAAAAGAAACTACAGTTAATTGGTGTCGGTTACCGTGCGAAAATCGCTGGTAAAGGTATTGATTTAACTTTAGGTTTTTCTCACCCACTGGTCCACGAACTTCCTGACGGCGTAACAGCAGAGTGTCCTAGCCAAACTGAAATCGTACTGAAAGGTACTGATAAGCAGTTAATTGGTCAGGTAGCTGCTGAGATTCGCAGCCATCGTCCACCAGAGCCTTATAAAGGTAAAGGTGTTCGCTACGCTGATGAACAAGTACGCCGTAAAGAGGCTAAGAAGAAGTAGGTAACGCGATATGGATAAGAAAACATCTCGCTTACGCCGCGCACTACGCGCCCGTAAGAAGATCCAAGAGCTGGGCGTTAATCGTCTGGTTGTACATCGTACACCACGTCATACTTACGCTCAGGTCATTAGTCCTGTAAACGTAGTGTTGGCGGCAGCTTCTACTGCTGAGAAAGCAGTATCAGAGCAGCTAAAGTACACTGGTAACGTTGATGCAGCTAAAGTAGTGGGTAAAATCGTTGCTGAGCGCGCTATCGAAAAAGGCGTAGCTGTAGTTGCATTCGATCGTTCCGGCTTCAAGTATCACGGACGCGTTGCTGCATTAGCAGACGCCGCTCGTGAAGCTGGCCTCAAGTTCTAAGGAATGATGAAAAATGGCTAAATTTGAAGCTCAACAAAAAGACGATCTGCAAGAGAAGTTAGTTGCAGTTAATCGTGTTTCTAAAGTAGTTAAAGGCGGACGTATCTTTAGCTTCACTGCACTAACTGTAGTCGGTGATGGTAACGGTAAAGTCGGTTTTGGCTATGGTAAAGCGCGTGAAGTACCAGCAGCAATTCAGAAAGCAATGGAAAAGGCTCGCCGTAACATTGTGAACGTTGAATTGAACAACGGTACTTTACACCACCCTGTAAAGGGTCGTCATACTGGATCGCGTGTTTACATGCAACCAGCCTCTGACGGTACCGGTATTATTGCCGGTGGCGCAATGCGTGCCGTATTGGAAGTAGCAGGCGTTCATAACGTTCTGTCAAAAGCATACGGTTCTACTAACCCGATTAACATCGTTCGCGCAACTGTAGATGCGTTGGTGCACATGAAGTCACCATCACAAATTGCAGCTAAGCGTGGCCTGAATGTTAAAGAAATTCGAGGTTAAGCACCATGGCTACTAAAACACTTAAAGTAACTCAGACTAAAAGTTCAATTGGACGTTTGCCTAAGCATCGTGCAACTTTGACTGGTCTAGGTTTACGCCGCATTAATCATACAGTCGAAGTTGAAGATACTCCTTCAGTTCGCGGTATGATTAACAAGGTTTACTACATGGTTTCGGTGGAGGAAGTATAAGATGCGTCTAAATACTCTATCACCTGCTGCAGGTGCTAAATCAGCAGCTAAGCGTGTAGGTCGCGGTATCGGTTCTGGGACTGGTAAAACTTGTGGCCGCGGTCACAAGGGACAGAAGTCTCGTTCAGGCGGCGGCGTTCGCGTCGGTTTCGAGGGTGGTCAAATGCCACTTAAGATTCGTCTACCTAAGTTTGGTTTTACCTCGCGTCGTGCGTTGGTATCAGCAGAAGTTCGCATTAGCGAACTAGCTAAAGTTAACGGTGATGTTATCGACCTAAATGCGCTGAAAGATGCGAATCTAGTTACTCGCAACATACAGTTTGCTAAAATCGTTCTTTCAGGTACCATTGAGCGCCCTGTGACCGTTAAAGGTCTAAAGGCAACCAAAGGTGCACGTGCAGCTATTGAAGCTGCCGGTGGCAAGATCGAGGAATAATACGTCGATGGCAAAACCAGGACTTGATTTAAAAAGCGCGAAGGGCGGTTTATCTGAATTGAAAACCCGCCTGCTGTTCGTGATTGGTGCAATTATCGTCTTTAGAGCCGGTTCGTTTGTACCAATTCCTGGTATTGACGCTGCTGTACTAGCAGAGCTGTTTAATCAGCAAAAGGGTACCATCTTAGGCATGTTTAACATGTTCTCTGGTGGCGCCCTTGAACGTGCCTCTATTTTTGCATTAGGTATCATGCCGTATATTTCGGCATCGATCATTATGCAGTTATTGACAGTCGTTCATCCTGCTCTCGCTGAATTGAAAAAGGAAGGCGAGTCAGGGCGAAAGAAGATTAGTCAATACACTAGATACGGCACATTGGTCCTGGGTACGTTCCAGGCAATCGGTATCGCAACAGGTCTTCCGAACTTAGTTCCAGGTTTAGTAGTAAACCTAGGATTCGGATTTTACTTTGTAGCGGTTGTGAGTTTAGTCACTGGAACAATGTTCCTTATGTGGTTAGGTGAGCAAATTACCGAAAGAGGCATTGGTAATGGTATCTCGATATTAATTTTCGCAGGTATTGTTGCAGGTCTACCATCTGCTATCGGTCAAACGGCTGAGCAGGCGCGTCAAGGCGACATAAGTGTACTAGTATTGTTGTTGCTGGCAGTAATTGTTTTTGCTGTCACATATTTTGTGGTATTTGTAGAGCGTGGACAACGACGTATTGTTGTTAACTATGCTAAGCGTCAACAAGGCCGAAAGGTTTTTGCAGCGCAAAGCACTCATTTACCGCTGAAGATAAATATGGCTGGTGTTATACCACCTATTTTTGCGTCCAGCATAATTTTGTTTCCAGGCACACTGGCTCAGTGGTTTGGACAAAATGAGTCCTTGTCATGGTTAAGTGATTTTTCACTTGCTGTGTCACCGGGACAACCGTTGTACTCATTGTTATATGCAACAGCGATTATCTTTTTCTGTTTCTTCTATACTGCGTTGGTGTTTAACCCTCGCGAAACAGCAGATAACTTGAAGAAGAGTGGTGCGTTTATTCCCGGGATTCGTCCTGGAGAACAGACTTCGCGTTACATTGATAAAGTAATGACCCGCCTGACATTAGCCGGTGCGTTGTACATTACGTTTATCTGCTTAATTCCGGAGTTCATGTTAATTGCGTGGAAAGTACAGTTCTATTTTGGCGGTACTTCGCTACTTATTATGGTAGTCGTAATCATGGACTTCATGGCTCAAGTTCAGACCCATATGATGTCTCATCAGTATGAGTCTGTAATGAAGAAAGCTAATTTGGTAAACAAAGCGAATTTAGATCGTTTTGGTCGCTAACTTAGCAATCTCGGAGTGATGAAATGAAAGTTCGAGCTTCCGTGAAGAAGATCTGCCGTAACTGCAAGATCGTAAAGCGTAGTGGTGTTGTTCGTGTGATTTGTGTTGAACCTAAACACAAACAACGTCAAGGCTAAAAGAAAGATTTGACCAGCCCAGTCGGGGCTGGTCAAAATATTATTTGCTAAATTGTCGTCTGTCGAGTATCCTACCGGGCTTTTCACAGATGACCTTTAACTTGAGGAGTGCATAGTGGCCCGTATCGCTGGCATTAACATTCCTGATCAAAAGCATGCAGTCATTGCATTGACTGCTATTTTCGGCATTGGCCGTACTCGCGCACAAGCAATTTGCGCGGCTACTTCAATTGCTGAAGATGCTAAGATCAAGGAATTGAGCGAAGCTCAAATAGATACTCTACGCGAAGAAGTTGCCAACTACATTGTAGAAGGTGATTTACGTCGCGAAGTTTCCATGAACATCAAGCGTCTTATGGACCTTGGTTGTTACCGTGGCCTTCGCCATCGTCGTAGCCTTCCCCTTCGTGGGCAACGTACTAAGACCAATGCGCGTACGCGTAAAGGTCCACGTAAACCAATTAGAAAGTAACGGGGTAATCCACAATGGCTAAAGTTCCGTCACGTTCTCCGCGTAAGCGTGTACGTAAACAGGTTGCTGATGGTATGGCGCATATACATGCGTCTTTCAACAACACTATTATTACCATTACAGATCGTCAAGGTAACGCACTATCTTGGGCAACTTCTGGTGGTTCAGGTTTCCGTGGTTCACGTAAATCTACCCCATTTGCTGCACAGGTTGCTGCTGAGCGTGCAGGTACTGCTGCTCAGGATTACGGTGTTAAGAACCTTGAAGTTTTTGTGAAGGGTCCAGGTCCAGGGCGCGAATCAGCGATTCGTGCACTAAATTCGGTTGGTTATAAAATTACTAACATTACCGATGTGACGCCTATCCCTCATAATGGTTGTCGTCCTCCTAAGAAACGTCGCGTTTAATTCGTCGTTTTTAATAGGATCGTTGGAGAAAGAACATGGCAAGATACTTGGGTCCAAAGCTCAAGCTCAGCCGCAGAGAAGGTACTGACCTTTTCCTAAAAAGCGGTGTGAGAGCAATTGATTCGAAGTGTAAGCTTGAAACTGCACCTGGACAACACGGCGCTCGTAAGACCCGTCTGTCTGAGTATGGCGTACAGCTACGCGAGAAACAAAAAGTTCGTCGTATTTATGGTGTGCTAGAAAAGCAATTCCGTAACTACTACAAAGATGCTGCACGTACTAAAGGTAACACTGGTGAAAACCTACTTACTCTTTTAGAAACCCGTCTTGATAACGTAGTTTATCGTATGGGCTTTGGTGCAACACGCGCTGAATCACGTCAGCTAATTAGCCATAAGTCAATTATGGTTAATGGTAGCGTCGTTAACATTCCATCATTCAAAGTGTCTGCGAATGATGTAGTGAGCGTTCGCGAGAAGTCACGTACTCAAGCTCGTATTAAAGCGGCTTTAGAAGTGTCGGCTCAACGCGAAAAGCCAACATGGGTTGAAGTTGACAGCACTAAGATGGAAGGTGCTTTTAAGCGTCTACCTGAACGTAGTGATTTGTCTGCGGAAATTAACGAACAGCTGATCGTCGAACTTTACTCTAAGTAAAGTTAAAACAAAAGAGAGGACACAATGCAGGGTTCTGTTACAGAATTTCTTAAACCGCGTCTCGTTGATATCGAGCAGGTTAATCCAACACGTGCCAGAGTTACACTGGAGCCGCTAGAGCGTGGTTTTGGTCACACTTTAGGTAACGCGTTGCGTCGTATCCTATTGTCGTCTATGCCAGGCTGCGCGGTAACCGAAGTAGAGATCGATGGTGTACTGCATGAATACAGTAGCAAGGAAGGCGTGCAAGAAGATATCCTCGAGATATTGCTTAACCTTAAAGGTTTAGCAGTTGTTATCGAAGGGAAAGACGAAGCTATGCTTACGCTTAGTAAGTCAGGCGCAGGCCCTGTTACTGCAGCAGATATCACGCATGATGGTGATGTTACTATCATGAATCCTGACCATGTTATCTGTCATTTGACAGGTAATAATGACGTCAGCATGCGTATCCGCGTAGAGCGTGGTCGTGGTTATGTACCGGCTTCTGCCCGTGCACAAACTGAAGACGATGATCGCCCTATCGGCCGTTTGTTGGTTGATTCTTCGTTCTCACCTGTAGCTCGCATTGCTTATAATGTTGAAGCCGCACGTGTTGAGCAGCGTACAGACTTAGATAAACTCGTTATTGATATGACCACAAACGGTACTATCGATCCCGAGGAAGCAATACGTCGTTCTGCAACAATTTTGGCTGAACAGCTAGATGCGTTTGTTGAATTACGTGATGTGACTGAGGCTGCACCAGTCGAAGAGAAGCCGGAGTTCGATCCGATATTGTTGCGTCCTGTCGACGATTTAGAGCTAACTGTACGTTCAGCCAACTGTTTGAAGGCTGAAGCGATTCATTACATCGGCGATCTGGTACAACGCACTGAAGTTGAGCTGTTGAAAACACCTAACTTGGGTAAGAAATCTCTTACCGAAATTAAGGATGTTCTTGCATCTCGCGGACTGTCGTTAGGTATGCGTCTCGAAAACTGGCCTCCAGCTAGTTTAGTAGACGACCTTTAAGTCCAGATTAGTACAGATATAGGTAATAAGGATTAGGTCATGCGCCATCGTAAGAGTGGTCGTCAACTAAATCGTAACAGCAGTCATCGTAAAGCTATGTTTCGCAACATGGCATGCTCAATAGTTCGTCACGAAGTGATCCGAACTACTGTAGCTAAAGCGAAAGAACTGCGTCGCGTAGTTGAACCTCTGATAACACTTGCTAAGAGTGATAGTGTTGCAAACCGCCGTTTGGCATTTGCACGTACTCGCGACGCTGAAGTCGTTGGTAAATTATTTACTGAATTGGGTCCACGCTTCCAGGAACGTCCTGGTGGTTACACTCGTATTCTTAAGTGCGGTCTACGTACTGGTGATAAAGCGCCTATGGCGTATATTGAACTAGTAGGTCGTCCTGAAGCAGCTGAAGCTGTTGAAGACACTGCAGAGTAAATAAGTCTTAGTTATAAAAGGCCGGACAATATGTTCGGCCTTTTTTATGTCTGATGCATTAATGACTTGACTGGTGTAGCAGTTTGGTTTTA
Source organism: Shewanella sp. Choline-02u-19 (assembly GCF_002836205.1). Taxonomy (NCBI): domain Bacteria; kingdom Pseudomonadati; phylum Pseudomonadota; class Gammaproteobacteria; order Alteromonadales; family Shewanellaceae; genus Shewanella; species Shewanella sp. Choline-02u-19. The sequence goes on along the minus strand of NZ_PJBE01000010.1, from coordinate 69 downwards.
TCTGGACAGCCACAGCCACAGCCACAGCCACAGCCACAGCCACAGCCACAGCCACAGCCACAGCCACAG
>NZ_PJBE01000009.1 GCF_002836205.1 Shewanella sp. Choline-02u-19 | reverse complement strand
ATTAAGAAGTTTTTCGAGTGATGCTTTCTTAATCACTAATGTGAAAAACTATCAAACCCGAAGCCCTTAAAGCGCTTGTCACCTGAGTCTCATCTCCGAGAAGATTTAATTCTCGAACACCGCTGCAAGTCCCGTACTACCTAAGTAGTTGGCCTGCTGTGCCGTGTCAGTGGATGCGTATTATAGGGAGATCCCGACTGAGCGCAAGCGCTTTTCTCCCTTAAAACAGCCTTTTTTAACAGATACCGGATAACCACATCCTACCCACCACTTACCCACAGTGTTATCCACAA
>NZ_PJBE01000008.1 GCF_002836205.1 Shewanella sp. Choline-02u-19 | reverse complement strand
TTTGCCCCTTCAATTGGTGAGGAAATCTCGGTAGGGGACCTTATTCTAGTACAGTATTCGAAACTTGCAGGGCAGGATAATCATTACTTTGAGCTTTATGCCTCAGGTTTACATCCCTGTATCACCCAAAATCGACGGCAATGTCTTGGGGATCCTGCTCGGCAAGCAAATATCACCCATGATCATTCGCTTTTGTCAGCCTCTTATTATCAACAAAATAAGCGACTAATAAGGGGATCGCTATAAAACGGAATGGAATTAAACAGCATAAAAACACCCAAATCACAGACGTAAAAAAGCCCATTGCGTTAGCAATGGGCTGTTCACTCTCTTTCGAGACCCATCTTAGAAAGAGTGGCGCCTGACAATGTTCGATTCGCACCTGGCTA
>NZ_PJBE01000007.1 GCF_002836205.1 Shewanella sp. Choline-02u-19 | reverse complement strand
CTTGCCCCTTCAATTGATGAGGCAATCTCGGTAGGGGACCTTATTCTAGTACAGTATTCGAAACTTGCAGGGCAGGAGAATGATTACTTTGAGCTTTATGCCTCAGGTTTGCATCGCTGTATCACCCAAAATCGACGGCAATGTCTTGGGGATCCTGCTCGACAATCAAATGACACCCATGATCATTCGCTTTTGTCAGCCACTTCGATCGTCGATTTTACCCTTTGGCACCCTCTTATTATCAACAAAATAAGCGATTAATAAAGAGGATCGTGCACTATCCGGTAGTGATAGCGATGAAACTACAACTGTAAATGGGTTCTTTTAAGATCCGCTCCAAGTCGCCACTACTGTTATGCGTAAAGACGACTGCGTAGCGCTATAAAACAGAATCGAATTAAACAGCATGAAACAGAGCCGCTAGACTAAGCAGGATCTTAGCCCCACCCCCTGCTACCTAGAAATGGCTCACGACAGCCATGAATAAAGTCTTGCTACAGTCACAGTTAAAGTCATTCTAGTTACCAGAAATATCGGCCACAACACTATTATATCTATGCTATTGCCCCTGCATTCCGTCGTTCCAGCAATTCAGCAACGTAAAAACACCCAAATCGCAGACGTAAAAAAGCCCATTGCGTTAGCAATGGGCTATTCACTCTCTTTCGAGACCCATCTTAGAAAGAGTGGCGCCTGGAAATATTCGATTCGCACCAGGC
>NZ_PJBE01000006.1 GCF_002836205.1 Shewanella sp. Choline-02u-19 | reverse complement strand
GTCTCATCTCCGAGAAGATTTAACTCTCACCTCTTAGTTAAAAGAGATACTGATTACGCTGCAAGTCCCGTATTTCCTAACCTTGCGGTAAGTTACTTGGCCTGCTGTACCGTGTCAGTGGATGCGTATTATAGGGAGATCCCGACTGAGCGCAAGCGCTTTTCTCCCTTAAAACTACCTTTTTTAATAGATACGGGATAGCCACACCCTACCCACCACTTATCCACAGTGTTACCCACAATTTACGCCTCAATTGATGAGGCAATCTCGGTAGGGGACCTTATTCTAGTACAGTATTGGAAACTTGCAGGGCAGGATAATCATTACTTTGAGCTTTATGCCTCAGGTTTACATCCCTATATCACCATCACCCGAAATCGACGGCAATGTCTTGGGGATCCTGCTCGGTAATCAAATAACACCCATGATCATTCGCTTTTTTCAGCCTCTTATTATCAACAAAATAAGCGACTAATAAGGGGATCGCTATAAAACAGAATCGAATTAAACAGCATGAAACAGAGCCGCTAGACTAAGCAGGATCTTAAACCCAATCCCTCTTAGCTCTGAGTTCCGGCCATAGCACTAATATCTTGCCTACTGCACCAATATCTTGCCTACTGCATTCTGTCGTTCCGGCAATTCAGCAACGGGCTGTTCACTCTCTTTCGAGACCCATCTTAGAAAGAGTGGCGCCTGAAAATGTTCGATTCGCACCTGGGT
>NZ_PJBE01000005.1 GCF_002836205.1 Shewanella sp. Choline-02u-19 | reverse complement strand
ATTAAGAAGTTTTTCGAGTGCTGATTTCTTAATCACTAATGTGAAAAACTATCAAACCCGAAGCCCTTAAAGCGCTTGTCACCTGAGTCTCATCTCCGAGAAGATTTAACTCTCTAACACCGCTGCAAGTCCCGTGTTACCTAAGTAGTTGGCCTGCTGTGCCGTGTCAGTGGATGCGTATTATAGGGAGATCCCGACTGAGCGCAAGCGCTTTTCTCCCTTAAAACTGCCTTTTTTAATAGATACGGGATAGCCACACCCTACCCACCACTTACCCACAGTGTTATCCACAATTTGCCCCTTCAATTGATGAGGAAATCTCGGTAGGGGACCTTATTCTAGTACAGTATTGGAAACTTGCAGGGCAGGATAATCATTACTTTGAGCTTTATGCCTCAGGTTTACATCGCTGTATCACCCAAAATCGACGGCAGTCTCCTGGGGATCCTGCTCGGCAATCAAATGACCCTCATGATCATTCGCTTTTGTCAGCCTCTTATTATCAACAAAATAAGCGACTAATAAGGGGATCGCAATAAAACAGAATGGAATTAAACAGCATGAAACAGAGGCGCTAGACTAAGCAGGATCTTAAACCCAATCCCTCTTAGCTCTGAGTTCCGGCCATAGCACTAATATCTTGCCTACTGCACTCTGTCGTTCCGGCAATTCAGCAACGTAACAACACCCAAATCACAGACGTAAAAAAGCCCATTGCGTTAGCAATGGGCTGTTCACTCTCTTTCGAGACCCATGTTAGAAAGAGTGGCGCCTGACAATGTTCAATTCGCACCTGGCTATATCGGCCACGCACTAATATGTCTATGCTATTGCCCTGCATTCTGTCGTTCCGGCAATTCATCAACTTAAAACGCTCAAATCACAGACGTAAAAAAGCCCGTTGCGTTAGCAACGGGCTGTTCACTCTCTTTCGAGACCCATCTTAGAAAGAGTGGCGCCTGACAATGTTCGATTCGCACCAGGTT
>NZ_PJBE01000004.1 GCF_002836205.1 Shewanella sp. Choline-02u-19 | reverse complement strand
ATGCTTTCTTAATCAGAAGTCAAAACCGAAGCCCTTAAAGCACTTGTCACCTGAATTAAATTTCCGAGGAGATTTAACTCTCTAACACCGCTGCAAGTTCCGTGCTACCTAAGTAGTTGGCCTGCTGTGCCGTGTCAGTGGATGCGTATTATAGGGAGATCCCGACTGAGCGCAAGCGCTTTTCTCCCTTAAAACAGCCTTTTTTAATAGATACGGGATAGCCACACCCTACCCACCACTTACCCACAGTGTTATCCACAATTCACGCCTCAATTGATGAGGCAATCTCGGTAGGGGAACCTTATTCTAGTACAGTATTGGAAACTTGCAGGGCAGGATAATCATTACTTTGAGCTTTATGCCTCAGGTTTACATCCCTGTATCACCCAAAATCGACGGTAATGTCTTGGGGATCCTGCTCGGCAATCAAATAACACCCATGATCATTCGCTTTCGTTCGCCACTTCGATCGTCGATTTTACCCTTTGTCAGCCTCTTATTATCAACAAAATAAGCGATTAATAAAAGGGATCGCTAGCAAAGGATAACTATCCGGTAGTGATGGTGATTAAATCACAACTGCAAATGATTTTTTTAAGATCTGCTCCAAGTTGCCACTGCTGTTATGCTTACAGATGACTGCTAGCGCTATAAAACAGAATTGAATTAATCAGCACCAAACAGGCTAGAAGATAATTTAACGAAAAACTAAATGAGCGATAGTGGCTTTCAACTATCTATAAGAGATGCATTGGACGCTAAGAAAGGACCGACAACGTCCATGGATATTGCGGAAAGTATGAATATAGGAGGCAGAACGAAGCAAGATCCCGCCACGAGCAGCAAATATCACCCTCTCGCATTTCGGCATAATGGCCATATCACTATCACACCTGATATTTTCCCCCTAAATTCTGTCGTCCCGTGAATGAGTTAACTCTAAACCATAAATTGCAGACGTAAAAAAGCCCGCTATATAATAGCGGGCTTTCAACTCTCTATACGAGAAGTAATAGGCGCCTGGAAATGACCTACTCTCACATGGGGAAACCCCACACTACCATCGGCGATACTGTGTTTCACTTCTGAGTTCGGAATGGGATCAGGTGGGGCCACAGCTCTATGGTTTCCAGACAAATTCTTTCAAAAAATGGTGCTGATACCCAGAATCGAACTGGGGACCTCATCCTTACCAAGGATGCGCTCTACCGACTGAGCCATATCAGCAAAATCGTGCGCAATCTATTTGTCTTATGTGAATTTTTCACTGCATTTAGATAAACGACTTAAT
>NZ_PJBE01000002.1 GCF_002836205.1 Shewanella sp. Choline-02u-19 | reverse complement strand
CGTTCTTTAAAAATTTGGAAAGCTGATAGTGTTAACCTGAAAAGGGACAGCGACTTACTTGTAGGTTGTTGTTTATAGGGTTAGCGCGAAATTTAAAAAATTGAGTTCTAAACACTTAAACATTAAGTGTCTTGGCTTATTGCGTCGCAGCAATAAGTGAAAAATTCTAATTTTGGCGAAAGTAGAAACCATTAGTTATGATACGGCTGTTTTAAGCTTACCCGCTTGAAACAACGAGTATTTCTCATAGAGACTTATTTGGGTTGTATGGTTAAGTGACTAAGCGTATATGGTGGATGCCTTGGCAGTCAGAGGCGATGAAGGACGTAGTAACTTGCGATAAGCGTTGGCGAGCTAGTAACAAGCATTTGAGCTAACGATTTCCGAATGGGGAAACCCACATGCATAAGCATGTATCATTAACTGAATTCATAGGTTAATGAGGCAAACCCGGGGAACTGAAACATCTAAGTACCCGGAGGAAAAGAAATCAACCGAGATTCCCCTAGTAGCGGCGAGCGAACGGGGATTAGCCCTTAAGCGTAGAGGGTGTTAGTGGAATGTGTTGGAAAGCACAGCGGCACAGGGTGATAGCCCCGTACATGAAAACTAACTTTACGTGAAAACGAGTAGGACGGGACACGTGACATCTTGTCTGAACATGGGGGGACCATCCTCCAAGGCTAAATACTCCTGACTGACCGATAGTGAACCAGTACCGTGAGGGAAAGGCGAAAAGAACCCCTGTGAGGGGAGTGAAATAGAACCTGAAACCGTATACGTACAAGCAGTGGGAGCGGTTCTTGAGACCGTGACTGCGTACCTTTTGTATAATGGGTCAGCGACTTACATTTTGTAGCGAGGTTAAGCGAATAGCGGAGCCGTAGGGAAACCGAGTGTTAACTGCGCGTTTAGTTGCAAGGTGTAGACCCGAAACCCGGTGATCTAGCCATGGGCAGGTTGAAGGTTGAGTAACATCAACTGGAGGACCGAACCGACTTATGTTGAAAAATGAGCGGATGACTTGTGGCTGGGGGTGAAAGGCCAATCAAACCGGGAGATATCTGGTTCTCCTCGAAAGCTATTTAGGTAGCGCCTCGAGCGAATACCATTGGGGGTAGAGCACTGTTAAGGCTAGGGGGTCATCCCGACTTACCAACCCTTTGCAAACTCCGAATACCAATGAGTACTACTCGGGAGACACACGGCGGGTGCTAACGTCCGTCGTGAAAAGGGAAACAACCCAGACCATCAGCTAAGGTCCCAAAGTTATTGCTAAGTGGGAAACGATGTGGGAAGGCTTAGACAGCTAGGATGTTGGCTTAGAAGCAGCCATCATTTAAAGAAAGCGTAATAGCTCACTAGTCGAGTCGGCCTGCGCGGAAGATTTAACGGGGCTAAGCAATACACCGAAGCTATGGGTACTAGTGTTTACACTAGTGCGGTAGAGGAGCGTTCTGTAAGCCGTTGAAGGTGAAGGGGTAACCCACGCTGGAGGTATCAGAAGTGCGAATGCTGACATGAGTAACGATAAAGGGAGTGAAAAACTCCCTCGCCGAAAGACCAAGGGTTCCTGTCCAATGTTAATCAGGGCAGGGTGAGTCGACTCCTAAGGCGAGGCCGAAAGGCGTAGTCGATGGGAAACAGGTTAATATTCCTGTACTTCTGCTAACTGCGATGGAGAGACGGAGAAGGCTAGGCTAGCGCGGCGTTGGTTGTCCGCGTTTAAGGTTGTAGGTTGTATTCTTAGGCAAATCCGGGAATACGCATTTAATTGCAAGACTGAGGACTGATGACGAGTCACTAAGGTGATGAAGTAGTTGATGCCATGCTTCCAGGAAAATCTTCTAAGCTTCAGGTTAGTAGGAATCGTACCCCAAACCGACACAGGTGGTTGGGTAGAGAATACCAAGGCGCTTGAGAGAACTCGGCTGAAGGAACTAGGCAAAATGGTACCGTAACTTCGGGAGAAGGTACGCTGCCGACGGTGATAGGACTTGCTCCTTAAGCTGTTGGCAGTCGCAGATACCAGGTGGCTGCAACTGTTTATCAAAAACACAGTACTGTGCAAACTCGCAAGAGGAAGTATACGGTATGACGCCTGCCCGGTGCCGGAAGGTTAATTGATTGGGTTATCTTCGGAGAAGCTCATGATCGAAGCCCCGGTAAACGGCGGCCGTAACTATAACGGTCCTAAGGTAGCGAAATTCCTTGTCGGGTAAGTTCCGACCTGCACGAATGGCGTAATGATGGCCACGCTGTCTCCAGCCGAGACTCAGTGAAGTTGAAATTGCGGTGAAGATGCCGTATACCCGCGGCTAGACGGAAAGACCCCGTGCACCTTTACTATAGCTTGGCACTGAACATTGAACCTACATGTGTAGGATAGGTGGGAGACTTTGAAGCATTGTCGCTAGATGATGTGGAGTCAACCTTGAAATACCACCCTTGTAGTTTTGATGTTCTAACCGCGGCCCCTGAATCGGGGTTCGGGACAGTGCCTGGTGGGTAGTTTGACTGGGGCGGTCTCCTCCCAAAGAGTAACGGAGGAGCACGAAGGTTGGCTAAGTACGGTCGGACATCGTACGGTTAGTGCAATGGCATAAGCCAGCTTAACTGCGAGACATACACGTCGAGCAGGTACGAAAGTAGGTCATAGTGATCCGGTGGTTCTGTATGGAAGGGCCATCGCTCAACGGATAAAAGGTACGCCGGGGATAACAGGCTGATACCGCCCAAGAGTTCATATCGACGGCGGTGTTTGGCACCTCGATGTCGGCTCATCACATCCTGGGGCTGAAGTCGGTCCCAAGGGTATGGCTGTTCGCCATTTAAAGTGGTACGCGAGCTGGGTTCAGAACGTCGTGAGACAGTTCGGTCCCTATCTGCCGTGGGCGTTGGATGATTGAAGGAAGCTGCTCCTAGTACGAGAGGACCGGAGTGGACGAACCGCTGGTGTTCGGGTTGTTATGCCAATAGCATTGCCCGGTAGCTACGTTCGGAATCGATAACCGCTGAAAGCATCTAAGCGGGAAGCGAGTCCTAAGATGAGTCATCCCTAGGAATTTAATTCCTCTAAAGAGCCGTTCGAGACTAGGACGTTGATAGGCAAGGTGTGTAAGCGTTGTGAGGCGTTGAGCTAACTTGTACTAATGACTCGTGAGGCTTAACCATACAACCCTGATGGGTTTTGTATGAGACTGATGTTTTTACAAAACACCAGAGTTAGAATAA
>NZ_PJBE01000001.1 GCF_002836205.1 Shewanella sp. Choline-02u-19 | reverse complement strand
CCACAGCCACAGCCACAGCCACAGCCACAGCCACAGCCACAGCCACAGCCACAGCCAATTAATTGCGTGATTAAGGTTTAGTTTACTTGTGTCTCTTTAGTCGTGTCGCTCCTCTATCGAAGAGGCAAAATGTGCTGGCATTGTAGTGGGAAGGTTAATGTCGCTAGCTAGAGGTTTATATTGCGATTTCATAATCTTAGAGGTGACCTAATGTCTGAAGCTATCTAGTGTAATTTCTATCCTGAGTTTTATGCAGGGAGCGGCATTATTGACTGTCTAGCAAGACTATACCGCTGGGAAGCAGCTAGTATCGTGGTGGTGAAAGTCTGGAATCGCAAGGTCTACAACAACTCCTACTGAGCCTAAAAGCTTGAGAGTTAGTACGTAAAGGAAAATCCTGTAGAAGAGATATCCTAGAAAACTATCGCCCTACTGATACCAGACGATCTCAATCATCTGTAATCGTAATAAATTTAAGGCGTGCGACACGGTCTCTGAAGTGTGTGGCGTGTTTGGGCTTAATCGAAATCGCCATTAATATTGGTAGTTAAAGCCCACAAAAATAAACTTGATGTTCAAATCGAAATTGATCATTAAAGTGACGTGAAAATAGCGCGTCAGGTGGGTGGATACTCGGCAGGCGTGAAGTCTATCCCAAGGCTAGTGTGACTTAATTAGGGATAGTTTGAGCCACTACTGGGTATATTAACTAGTAGTGGCCATATCAAAATACCTAATTTGGCGTTAACGGGTAAATGACAGCCAGGGGGATTTTATTGTGTGACACGACAGTAAAGTGATGCCTCACTACGGCTAAAGGCATCACTATTGCCGCAAGTTGTTTAGGTGGCTATTGTGACGATAGCAGATAGAGTAATGCATAGGTCGGCACGGCGACTGAGCAAATATAGCCGGGCGTATCGGTGTAATAGTGGTTTACACTTATAACGCCACAGCGGATATCCCAGATGACTCCAAGTCCTTGGCCAACATTACTTCTGCTGAGTTATAGGTATAAATATACGTGAGGCAATAAGGGATGGCGAATGGTTGTAACTAAGAAGGTCAAGAACAGTAAGTGATGTTTCTTTTTACTTCTAAAGGGTGAGGCCATCTCCATGATATTGGGAGTTACAGCGAAGGTACCCTACATTTATGAAAGTGTTTTCGATACAAAAAAGCCTTCAATTAATGAAGGCTTTATAAGTTAACAGCAGCTTTTGTTATTAATAACCAGCGGCTTTAGCCTGATTTTCGTCATATTCAAGCTTTTCATGGGTCTGTCCCATTGCTTCAGCTACTTCTGGAGGCATATAGTTCTCGTCATGCTTAGCAAGAACTTCAGTCGCCTGAAGAGTGCCAGGTGCAGATAGAACTCCTTGAGCGACGATACCTTGACCTTCGCGGAACAAGTCAGGCAATAGGTCATCATAAGTTACAATGACTTCACCACCTAAAGAATCATGTACTGCAAATTGAACATGAAGGCTGTCGGGATCGCGTACCATAGAGCCTATGGTTACCATGCCGCCAATACGAATGCGTTGACCAATCTCTGGCATTACACCGGTATCTTTTTTACCCTGAACAATCTCAGTAGGAGTAAAGAACAAGTTTAAATTCGAGTTCAATGCATACAGAAGTAACGATGCAATTGCTGCAACACCACCGATTAAGGCAACAGCAAGGGTTAAGCGTTTCTTTCGTCTTGGGTTCACTATTTAGTACTCCGAGTTTCTTTAAGGCGTTCTTCTCGTTGAATCTTCTTTGCGATATCAACTAACACTTTACGTTTCTGTCTAACACTTGAAACGACTAGCGTTCCAAGAGAGAAGAAAGTGACTCCGTAAGCTAGCCATACATAAAAAGCATAGCCGCCCATGTTTAAAAATTCACTAATTGAGTCGAATTGCATTATTTGACCCCTTCTGCTTTAGCAAGTTCACGCACCCATGGACGCATGCCATTTCGTGCTAAAATTTCTGATCTAAATCTCACGATAGTAATCGCTGCGATCATAAGTCCGAAACCAACGATGTTGATAAGCAGCGGGTACAGCATATCGGTAGACATGGTTGATTTCTCCGTAATACGGATTGTAGATGGTTGATGCAATGAGCTCCACCAGTCTACAGAGTACTTGATAATTGGGATGTTGATGACACCAACAAGCGCCAAAATACCAGATGCTCTAGCGGCAAGTACTTTATCTTCAAATGAGGCATAAAGAGATATTATACCCAAATAAAGGAAGAGTAGTACTAACTCCGATGTTAGGCGGGCATCCCATACCCACCAAGCACCCCACATTGGTTTACCCCAGGTCGAACCTGTAATTAGCGCGATAAAGGTGATTACCGCACCAATAGGGGCAATAGAGGCAGCAGCCCAGTCAGCAGATTTAATCTGCCAAACAAGACCGATGAACGAACATGTTGCCATGGCCATATAAGCAGCCATCGACATCGACGCAGCCGGTACATGGATAAAGATAATTCGGTAACTATCACCTTGCTGGTAGTCAGTAGGGGCAAAACCTAAGCCCCAGATAGTACCTATACCGATAAAAGCGATTGCTAGTGTTGCAAACCAAGGTAATAGGCTGCTTGAAAGCTTGTAAGCGCGTTCAGGATCCGCGTAGGAATGTAACCATTTCCACATTTTAGTTAGTACTCACTCGTAAGGAAGCACCAATAGCAAATGGTGCTAACGTTAAAGAACCGATCAACATAGCGCCGATTATAGCGAGTTGACCATCATAAGGTAAATTCAGACCTGCAGCATCTATCGCGCTGGTCGCAAAAATTAGTACGGGAATATATAAAGGTAAAATTAGCAAACTTAGCAGCACGCCACCCTTATGGAGCCCAACAGTTAATGCCACACCTATGGCACCTAATAGACTCAATACCGGTGTTCCGAGAGCTAAAGTTGCGATTAGAGCGCCATAGCTATTGCTATCAAGATGCAATAGTACTGCTAATAATGGGGCCACTAAAATTAAAGGCACACCTGTTAATATCCAATGTGCTAGCACTTTAGCCAAAACCATTAATGGTAATGGTTGTGGGCTTAACAGCATCTGCTCGAGACTTCCGTCAACATAATCTGCTTTAAATAAACGTTCTAAAGACAGCATTGATGCTAGAAGTGCAGCAACCCAAATAATACCAGGTGCGACTCGAGTTAATACTTGTGGTTCTGGTCCGATTGCTAGCGGGAATAGGGTGACCACAAGAACGAAAAACAGGAGTGGATTGAATATATCGCCGCGGTGACGGATCGCAATCTGTAGATCACGCTTCAATACCGTACCGAAAGCCTGTGTATAGCTGATGCCTTTTTTCATAGTTAACCCCTAAACAAAGCGATAATCGAGACGGATTTTACGTAAGACATCATCGCTAATTACACCCATATCTTGGTGGGTTGTTAGGATGACACAGCCGCCACGCTTAGCATGAGCAAGAAACAAATGTTCCAGTTCTTCTACGCCTTTTTTATCGATTGCAGTAAAGGGTTCATCAAGAAGCCAAATCTTACAGTTCGTATGCCAAAGTCTGGCTAACGCAGTTCGTCTATGTTGACCTGCCGAAAGGTGGCCAGCTAGTGCTTCTTCAAAACCGGATAAGTTTACTTTTGAAAGGATTTCGCGAGTGTCGAAGCCATCATACCCACAGAGTCTTAAATTAAAATTAAGATTCTCTTCTGCGGTTAGTTCACTTTTAACGCCTGCTAGGTGGCCAAGATACAATAATTCATCATTGTACTCATCTCGACATCGAATGATGTCTTCACCTTTAAAATTGATATTGCCCGCATATGGGCGAGATAAACCTGCGATGATCCGCAAAAGGCTTGTTTTACCGGCACCATTAGGCCCCTCAATTTGAACAATCTCACCTTCAGTTATTTCGAAGGACAGTTCCTCAAAAAGAATACGCTCTTCTCTAATGCAGGTTAAGTTACTAGCTGATACCAGTGTTGTTGCTTTTAATTGTTCTACCACTGAGCCCTCTATATCATGCTGTATAAAAACACAAGTAATCCTAACACATAGACTTTCAAGCGTTTAGTGCAGCGTGAGGTTAAGTGTCAGCAATTTGATGTAGTTCCAATATTAGAAAGTTTTTAGGAACTTTTTATACATTTGCTAATACTAATATATTGACATTTCTGAGAGTGGTGTCTTGTGCAGCAGCCTTAAATGCGATTTAAATCACAAATAGATGCCATTTAGCGAAGTTTGTAGTAACCTAGCCCAGCTATAATCAGTCTGCCGCATTCGATAAGGGCAGCATGAGCTTTGTGAGAATTTGCATTAGGAACCTATAAAATGAAAAAATTATTAGCACTGACTGCAGTTGCTGCGTTGACTTTGTCTACAAGTGCATTTGCCCAAGACGGTAAAGCTATCTACGACAAAGCATGTCAAGTTTGTCACAGCATGGGTGTTGCTGGTGCTCCAAAAGCACATGATGTTGCTGCATGGGAGCCTCGTTTGGCTAAGGGCACTGACGCACTAGTATCAAGCGTTAAATCAGGTCTAAACGCAATGCCACCAGGTGGAATGTGTACTGATTGTTCAGACGAAGACTACAAAAAAGCAATTGAGTTTATGTCAAAGTAAGCTTTTTGTAGATATAAAAAAACCGGCTTATGCCGGTTTTTTTATGTCTGTAAATGGAGATTATTGAACTTGGGTATCAAGAATAAGTTGCCCTGTATCACCAAGCTTTAGCATTGAAAGCTTCCCTTGAATGTCACCTGCTTGTGGCTTAACACTGCCATGTTTAGATAACACTGCGATGACTTCAACTGCTTTAGCATCGCTTAACTTAACGTTACCGCCCATATTAGTGCTGTCATCAAGTGTAATTGTTACTGGCAATGATTCTGCAGATACTTTCGTTGCCGCTAAAGGGACTTTTGGCCCTTCTGTTGAGCGAGCAAAGATGAATAACATATCGGTGCTAGCAACTTGAGCTTGAAGTTCTGGAGAAATAGAGACCTCTATCGTTACCGTCTTAGCGGTCGCTTTAGGTTTCACATTCTTATGAGCGTCATCACTTGGCATTTCGCCTTCAGTTTCCATTCTCATTTTCGCGCTGTCGATAGCATTGATGATGGCACTGCGGTCAACATCCTTACTTTCGCTATCCAAAATCAATTGCCATGCATCTATAGCAGTTTGATATTCCGCAGAGAAGAAAGAATCCATGCCGACAAGTAATAATGTTGAAGGGTCTGAATCATCAAGTGCAAGCGACTGGTCAATCAAGGCTTGAACTGCGGGTGTCATCTGTTGGTTTGAACGGTAATACAAAGCGGTTGCTTTAGGGCCGAGTAGCTCAGCATGTACGCCAACCAGCTCCATCGTTTTATCGAAGGCTTTGATGGCATCATCATAACGATTAGCAGAGATGTATGTGTGACCGAGGCTAAACCATAACTGACTGTTATCAGGTTGAGCTTGAGCCTGCGCTTCCATTTCTTGGACTCGCTGCGACATGATTTGAGCTGTATCCATGCCTGCATGTGGTCCATTGGACGCTACTGGTTTGTCTAAGTTTTGATATGCACCCAGTGTGGAATACATATAGCCACAGATACCAAGGATTACTGCTGACATCACAGTAGGCCATACGATGCTTTTAGGCTTCAGTTTGTTGACAAGAGATTCATCATCACCCTGCTTCATATCTTGAAGCAGGCCCATTTCAAGCTCTTTTTTAAGCGCATCAAATTCAGCTTGTTCAAGTAACTCTTCACTGAGTTCTTTCTCTAATACAGAAAGACGCTCAGTAAATAATTCTAAGTTGGTGCTTCTACGAACACCGGCTTCTTCCGTCTGCAGCATTTTTTGCTGACGAAAATGTGGGAACCAAATCAGCGCTAGGCTAACCAACACAAATAAGGCTATCAAAATCCAGAATGTGGTCATTATGTCTATTTCACTTTAGTTTGCGAAAAAGCGGATTTACCGCTGAACGAGGGGTCAGATTATACGTAAAGATTATTCATTGAACAGTAATATAACCTGAAATGGTCATAGTTGCGCACTTGTTCACAGATTGATTTTATTTGCAAAAGAACTGGAAACTTACGGGAACTTCTTGAGTCTGACTTAAAAATGCCACCAAATCTGCTCAGTTTATGGTGGTATTTTTTGATCACTGTTAATGTGTTGCTCGTACTAATAATAAGGGAAGAATGCGACAAGTCACCCATATTTGTACGAAATAGGCAGACAGGAACAACAGCAAACACTAAACTGAGCTAAATTTGTACCCTTTTTAGTAGTGTTAACTACGGACACGTATGTAATGATATTAGCGTATGCTTATCAATACATGATTTAGGACTGAGGAAAACCCATGATCCCAGAATTAGGACACTTTTCGCTGATTATAGGCCTGGCATTTGCCATGCTTCTAGCCATCGTCCCTTTAGTAGGTGTAGCTCGCAAAGACCAATATTTGGTGCGCTATGCTTGGCCATTAACATACGGAATGTTCTTCTTTATTCTCACCTCCGTTATCGCGCTCGGTTATAGTTTTGCCGTCGACGATTTTTCTGTCGCTTATGTAGCGCATCATTCAAACTCCGAATTGCCAATATTCTTTAAGATTGCCGCAGTCTGGGGTGGCCACGAAGGTTCATTGCTATTTTGGGTTTTCTCATTATCAGCTTGGGCTGCAGCAGTCGCATTGTTTAGTAAAGGCTTAGAAGAAGTCTTTACTGCACGAGTGCTAGCCATTTTAGCCATGATACTGATTGGCTTCACGCTATTCATGTTGCTGACATCTAGTCCGTTTGAGCGGCTGTTTCCGATTCCGATGGAAGGTCGAGATCTTAACCCAATGTTGCAAGATGTTGGCTTAATTTTCCATCCTCCAATGCTGTATTTAGGCTATGTAGGCTTCTCTGTAAGCTTTGCATTTGCTATTGCGGCACTAATGAGTGGACGTTTAGATTCTGCTTGGGCTCGTTGGAGCCGTCCTTGGACATTAGCGGCTTGGGTATTCCTTACTGGTGGTATCGCACTCGGTTCTTGGTGGGCATACTATGAGCTTGGTTGGGGTGGTTGGTGGTTCTGGGATCCAGTCGAGAACGCATCATTTATGCCTTGGTTAATTGGTACTGCACTTGTTCATTCGCTTATTGTGACTGAAAAGCGTGGCGCGTTCCGTAACTGGACTGTTCTATTATCAATTTTTGCATTTTCGCTGAGTTTACTGGGTACCTTTATTGTACGTTCCGGTGTACTCACATCAGTGCACTCATTTGCAGCAGACCCAAGTCGAGGAATGTTCATTCTATTACTACTTGGTTTGGCTGTCGGTGGCTCGCTCACGTTGTTTGCCTTCCGAGCAAGCGAGATGAAAAGCCCCGCACGTTTCCAGCTTAAGTCTAAAGAAACCATGCTGTTGGTGTGTAACTTATTGCTCACTGTAGCGTGTGGTACTGTTTTACTTGGTACGCTCTATCCACTCCTTATTGATGCTTTAGGTATGGGTAAGATCTCAGTAGGCCCTCCATACTTCAACGCAGTATTTGTTCCAATTGTCCTCGTACTATTTGGTTTCATGGGTATTGGTCCAATAATTCGCTGGAAGAAATCAAAAGATGGTGAGTTAAAACGCCAACTTATGATCCCTGCCATGATCGCCGCCGTTGTAGGTTTAGCAGCACCATTCATCGCCGATGGTCAGTTCAATATCTGGGTTGTCTTGGGTACTGGAGCCGCAACTTGGGTGACGTTAATGACATTCCGAGCAGCTTATAATATCGTTAAGACCAAAGAAGGTCCTGTCGATATGACACGTTTAGCTCGCAGTCAGCTCGGTATGATTTTTGCGCATCTAGGTATTGCAGTGTCTGTACTTGGGGCAACGATGGTCTCTAACTACTCTATAGAGAAGAGTGTACGTATGGGACCTGGTGTTTCTCAAGAGCTTGCTGGATACACCTTCAAGTATCTAGAGACTAAAAATGTAGTTGGTCCTAACTATACTGCGCAGCAAGGTCAGATCGAGGTTTATCAAGGTGATGATTACGTTACATTACTAAAACCAGACCGTCGTCAATACAATGTTCGTACAATGGACATGACCGAAGCGGGTATCGATTGGGGCTTATTCCGAGATCTCTACGTCACAATGGGCGACCCTATTAGCCGTACAGAGTTTGCGGTTCGTCTGAACTATAAGCCGTTTGTTCGCTGGTTATGGTTCGGAGCTATCTTCATGATGATCGGTGGTTTCTTTGCTGCATCTGACAAGCGTTACAGAGTTAAAGCAAGCAGCACAGATAAGAGTACCGTAGAAAAAAATGATAAGTTAGCAACGGCGTAATAGGAATAGGGTAAGTATGAAAAAGCTAGTTTTATTTATTCCACTAGTTGTGTTTTTAGGTTTGGGAGTGTTTCTTTATAAGGGACTCTTCCTTAATCCTCAAAACCTCGATTCTGCTCTAGAAGGAAAGCCGATACCGGCTTTCCAATTAGAGATTTTGGAAAAGACAGGGGAAACTCTGACTAATGAGACTCTGAAAGGAAAAGTTTCAATACTCAATGTGTGGGCGACTTGGTGTCCTTCATGTAAGTATGAACATCCTTTTTTAATGACATTAGCGCGTAAAGATATTTTACCCATTTATGGTATTAACTATCGTGATGAGCGAGCATTAGCCATTCGCGAGTTAAGCCGTGAAGGTAATCCATACACGATCAATATATATGACCATAAAGGCCGTCTTGGGTTAGACCTAGGTGTCTATGGTGCTCCAGAGAGTTTCCTTGTCGACCATAAAGGGATTATTCGTTATAGATACGCCGGTCCTATTGACGCACGTATTTGGAAAGAAACCTTATATCCTATGGTTCAAGAGTTACAAGCTGAAGCTGCAAAGGATGGTGCATCATGATAAAGACATTAATTAAGGGTCTATCAGCTTTTGTTCTATTGCTGAGCATGGCATCAGTGGCTAATGCCACGCCAGTAGATACTTATCAGTTTAAGTCTCCTGAAAACCAAAAGCGTGCGCTTTCTTTAGCGCATTCACTACGCTGTCCACAGTGTCAGAATCAGAATCTGGTCGATTCGAATTCACCGGTTGCTCAAGATCTTCGTTTAGAAGTATACGAAATGGTCGACGAAGGTAAAAATGACGATGATATCATTGAGTTTATGACAAGTCGTTACGGTGAGTTCGTACTATACAAGCCAAGAATGGAAGCTAAAACCTATGTTCTGTGGTTAGGCCCTATAGGTTTATTATTATTCGGCGGTATGATTGGCTTTCTGTTTATTCGTAAACAACGTATTGCTGAAAGCAATACTGAAGAACTGACTTCGGAAGATCAGAAAGAGTTAGATCGTCTTTTGAAGCGAGATACTAAATGAAAAACATAGTATCTGGATTATTTGCGGTTGCCTTAATGTTTACAGGGCAAGCGCAAGCTTACCCTGGAATGCAAAAAAAAGGCGAAGTGAAGATCCAATCAAGTGTTGATCAAATCAGTGTATTGCCTAAACCATTCCCTATTGAAGCCGTTCCTTTTAAAGATAGTCAAGGTAACGCGGTAGATTTCAGTCAATATAAAGGAAAGGTTGTCATGGTTAACATGTGGGCGACTTGGTGTCCTCCGTGTGTAAGGGAGCTTCCGGCGATTAGCCGCTTCTCTGCTAAGATCGGATCTGACGAATTTGAAGTGCTACCTGTTTCTATCGATCTTGATGGTAACAAGCAGGTTGAGCCTTTTTTGAAGTCATTAGGGATGGAAGAGTTCACTACCTTTTATGATAAAGAGCAGAGTTTAGGTAACGTATTTCCTTTAGATACGATTCCTGCGACTTTTATCCTTAATAGAGACGGTGAGTTGATCGCTTTTGTTCGTACCTTTGTAGATTGGGACGATGACAAAGCGGTTACGTTAATAAAAGGCTTTTTGGAACAAGCACAGTAATAGATACTGAGTAAGTTCAAATTGACGATAAAAAGGGGCTTTTAGCCCCTTTTTCGTACGTATTGTTTGGTAACTATGCGGTTGGCATGATTGTTTCACTTTTATGAAGAAAGACCCTTGTGCTCCATCAGTATTCCCCTATAATGCGCATCCACTGACACGGCACAGCAGGCCAAGTAACTTACCGCAAGGTTAGGAAACACGGGACTTGCAGCGGTGTTAGAGAGTTAAATCTTCTCGAAGATGAGACTCAGGTGACAAGCGCTTTAAGGGCTTCGGTTTTGACTTCTGATTAAGAAAGCATCACTCGAAAAACTTCTTAAAATAAGCACTTGACGCCGCCA